>JBPCJL010000306.1:0-5847 GCA_051005355.1 Ilumatobacteraceae bacterium | reverse complement strand
GACACCTCGACCTGGGATCGAGCCCGCATCACCCCCGCCGCCTGACCGCCCGCTCACCGCCACGTAGGGGAAACACTCCCTCGACACGCCCCTCCTACCAGGAACTTTCCGGCGACGCTGTCAAAGTTGGGGCTGACATCGAGGCCACCGCCCAGACATCCGGGTTCGACCTGCACACCACGTTCGTCCACCTCGAGCCTCGGCACGACCGCCACCCCGCTGGCGGACTTCGACTGGTCGCCGAAGGTGATGGAGGATTGCGACCTGCGCAGCGCCGCTGACGGCGACGAGGGTCGTCTCGTCGGCGTCTTCCACCAGGAGGCCAACTGGCCGACGTGGGAGCGCCACCCCAATGGCGAGGAGGTGGTCGTGCTGCTGAGCGGCCGGGCCGACTTGATCCAGTGGCTCGACGGCACCGAGCGAGTGATACCGCTCGAGCCGTGTCACGGCGTCATCAACCCGGTCGGGGTGTGGCACACCGCCCGGGTGCAGGAACCGGGCGACGTCCTCTTCACAAAACCGGTCGCGGGACCGAGAACGTGTCCCTGGCCGACTTCCCGCCCGCCGCCGATGCGGAGGAGGCCTCCCGTTGAGGAGGCCTCCTTCCGCACGGTGATCCGCGGTTCGCCGGGCCCGTCGCGCTACTGGCACTGCGGCAGGACGGCTCCGGTCGTCTGGCCGCCGTAGGCCCTCGCGACCTCGACCAGGATGCAGTCGAGGGTGTTGTCGAACGGCGTGTAGCTGTCGCTCGGGTTGTCGGCCTCGTTGATGAACGACGCGTAGACGACGACGTCGCCGTCGGCCAGCTCGAGGCGTCCACCCTCGGACCGTTGGAGGTGTGGTCCCAGCTGGGGCCGGTGGGCGTAGTCCCCGACCACCTTCGTGGTCGCCCACGGCGTGACGTCATCGTCCCAACCCCACTTGTTGCTGCCGGCCTTCTCGGCCACCTTCACGGGTGGCGGCCACCCGTCACCGACCCCAGCATCGAGCACGGCGTCGTCATCGGAACCGTTCAGGCTGAGCAGCTCCCAGAACTTGTCGTAGGACTCGTCGGAGAGCAGCCCGTCGGGGTTCTCGTGGACGGTGGCCAGGAACGTGGTCCACTCCCGCGGGGTGGTCACGTTGTCGTATCCGGCCTCGTAGTCGCCCCTCGCACCACTGGTGCCCTGGGCGCTCGGTGAATCCGTCCCCGTCATGTACCGGTTGAGTCGCGTGTGCGCGAGACCGAACGGCTCAGCGGCCAGCTCGTCGTTGATGCGGTCCATCCCGACGTACAGGATCAGCAGGTTCGTCGCCCAGTTGTTGCTGTCGTCGATCATCGTACGGGCGAGGTACTCGATGGTCTCGTCGTTGCCTTCCTGCAGGGCGGCCCCCTTGTTGCTGCCGATCGGAGCGTTCACGTCGAGCAGCGTCTGCAGACTGGTGCCCTCCTCGTCGACCTTGCGCAGCAGGGCGTAGAGGATGGCGCTCTTGAACGTGCTGGAGGTGCCGAAGACCTCATCCGCGTGGGCCATCACCGACTCGCCCGTGGTCAGGTTGACCGCCGCGGAGCCGGCCCGCCCCGGCGTGCAGTTGACCTCCTCGAGGACCTGCTGGTCCACTGGCGACGTGTCGTCGATGGCGTTGGGGGTGTTCATCGTCCAGATCCCCCCGAACCGGGCGCTGTCGCCGTTGTCGGTGGCGTAGAAGTTGGTGGCCGGCATCCCGGCGCACCAGTAGTTGTTGTCGAGCCGCTGGAACAGGTACCAGTCACGGTCGACCCGGACACTCCATTCGGGTCCGTCCTGGATCCACCAGATCGCGTGGTACGTCATCACCCCGTCCACGACGGTGGCGTCGAGGTGCACCTGGCGGTAGCCATCGGCGGCGTAGTCGTTGACGAGCGTCGTGTACTCCTTCAGGCTCAGCGCCGAGTGAGAGCGGGCGCGGCACTTGCGCGCGCTGATCCACGTGGCGACCATGCGCAGCTCGCCGTCGCTGCCGCGGTACCCCTCGACGCGCTCGGGCACGTAGCCCTGGGCCGCGTACTCTGCGGTGAGCTCGTCCATCTCGTCGGCCGTGACGTCGAAGTGGGTCTTCCAATTCACGGCGGCGCTGTTGTTCTCCCAGATCGCGTTGTAGCGGACCCCATCGGGAGTGTTGAAGCCGCTGATGTCGGTGATCCGGAACCCACCCGAGAACGCCGCGAACGTTTCCTCGAGCTTGTCGAGGGTGACGTTCCAGCTGAGCCACCATGGCGGCCCGGCGACCTGCGCCCACCGCGTGGCGTAGCGAACCCGGCCCCGGTCCGTGTAGCCGGTCAGTCGCAACGGTCGATACCCGGAGGCGGCGAGTCCCGTCTCATCGTTCACGAAATCGGTCGCCAGCTCCTCCTCGGTGAGCGCTGAACGAAAGGCGTACGGCGCCCGCAGCTCCTCGTGGTCGATTGCAGGGCAACCGTCGCGCTGGCGGCCTGGTGGGCGATCATCGCGGCCGTTGGCGCCGGCAGCGGCGACCCCGGCGAGACCGGGTGAGAGCACGGCCGTCGCGATGAGCGCGGTGACAAGTCGGCGAGCGTTCATGATCGTTTCTCCTTCTCGCGCAGGTCCACGGCGGACCTGACGAACGAGGGGAGCAACGAACCCGCCACTCCTTGCGCTTTCTGCCGCTCGCGCATCTGGGCGGAATCCGTATCCGGGCGGGATCTGTCGCACGCCCCGAGACGGATCCCGCCCAGTTGGCGGTCGAGACGAATCCCGCCCAGTTGGCGGTCGTCGGCGTCAGACGATCACGCGTCGCCGACGGCGTAGACGTAGCCGTCGCGGGTGCCGACGTAGAGGCGACCGATGCTTCTCTTGTTGTCAAGCAGCAATCTGGTAGGGACTGGAGCCGCTGATGAGGATGCGGTGTATGTCGCGAGCGATGTATCGGTTCAGGCACCGCATCGCTTCGCGTCGCGTCTTACCTTCGCTGACGCGCCGCTCGATGTAGGCGCGTGTGACGGGATCCCAGCGCAGCCTGACGAGCACGATGCGCGACAGCGCCATGGTGGCGTCACGGTTGCCGCCGCGGTTGAGCCGATGCCGCTGTTGCTTGCCAGAAGACGCATCGAGCGGCGACACGCCACACAAGGCGGCGAACGAGGCTTCGGACCTCAGCCGGTCAGGGTTGTCGCCAGCGGTGATCATCAACGCAGCAGCAACGTCACGACCGACGCCTTGTTGCTCGAGCAACCCGGCGGGGGCGGCGAGCGACGACCTCCTCGAGCGCCGCCCGGAGGTCGGCCGCTTCGACGTCGAGCTGCCGCCAGCGGCGAGCGAGACTGAGCATCGCCATCCGGTAGCCGTCGACGATCCCGCCAAGGTCGTCGTGGAGGAGCGACTGCACGACCCGGGCGATCGGCTCGCCTCCGAGGCACCCACGAAGATCATTGGGGGCGGTCACGATCAGTGCGTGGAGCTGGTTCGTCGCCGTGTCACGGGCCTTGATCGCGGAACGCCTGGCCAGACGCAACGCGCGCATAGTTTCGACTGGGGCCGTCGGCCGACTTCGGAGTGATGAGATCCTCCCCAGCGAGAGCCGTCCGGGCGGCCGCTTCAGCATCCACTGCGTCGGACTTGCCGCGCCGGCGGCGCAGCTGCCGGTTCGGGCGACACCTCTTACACCTTCACCCCAGCGCTAGTGAGCTCCCGGAACAGGCCAAGCCCATAGGAGCCGCAACCCTCGACACCGACGGCGAGTACGTCGCCGAACTTGGTCAGCCACGTTCGCAGCGCCACGTATCCATCCGCTGTTGCCGGGAAGGCCGCCGCACCGAGGCGTCGGCCCGTCGACGTGAGCGCGACGGCGACGTGCTGGTCCTTGTGTGTGTCGACGCCGCCGACCACCAGTTGCTGGTCCGCTGTCATGATCAAGGTGCTCCGTTTCGTTCGAACGCAGGACGGGTCGGAGAACGGCTGCTGGTGGCAGCGGACAGAACAGGGACGGGCCTCGCGACAGGCTTCTCTCAAGTCACGCTGCCACCGGCAGCCGCACTCGCTACATACGTCCCGGCCGCAGCGGTGGACGGATCGGATCAAAGGCACGAGGCCGGTTCCACATTGGGTCACACCGCTGGACCGAGAGCACCCCGCCATCATCCCAGTTCCACATCGCCGGCGTCGACTCGATGTCGGCTGGCAACTGCACGGTCCACAGGGCGGTCGGTGTCGGGGTCGCCGTGAGGTCGTGGGCATGGATGATGCCGGTCGCGTCGGCTTGCATCAGCACGTCGTCGATCACCACGGGCGAGCTCATCACGGACCACGGCAGCTCGATCGTCCAGCGGATCGCGCCGGTGGCGCGGTCGATTCCGTGCATCGGCCCGTTGAACGTCGGCCAGATCACCGTGTCTCGGTACAGCGCCGGCGTCGACCACGTACCGCTCTTGTCCCCCGACCTGATCGGGGATCGACCACACGATCGGGTTGTCGGGCCGGCGGGGATCGATCTTGAGCAGCTGGCCCACCTCGCGCCCCCGGTCGTTGCGCCGGTCCCAATCTCGGCCGACGTACAAGAACCCCTCCTCGTCGGCGACGACGGTGGCGTTGGTGTCGTCGCCGGTCTAGAACCTGAGCGTGCGGGTGATCTCGCCCTCGCCGGTGCGCAGGCTGCTCAGATCCCACCCCTGCAAGAGACCGCCCGACGTCGGCTGGCCGAGCGGCAGGGTGGCGATGTCCTCCTCGAGACCGGCATCGACGAACCCCTCGGCGGTGTCGGCCGGGGACGTCGCGTCCTGGATGACGATCAGCACGACGTCGTTGGGGTGGGTGGCGACGAACGACTTGATCTCGTCGAGGGCCCCGGCCCGACCTCGTGGTCCTCGACGCCCCCAGCCCGACCCACCTCGTCTACCGCCCCGGCGTCCCCTTGATTCACCGCACGATCGTCAGCGGCACCTGAGCATTCGAGTGTTTCGTGCGGGGCATCACCGCACGAAACACTCTGATCTGGCGCAGCCCAGCTCCAGGTCAGTCGCGAGCCCTGGCGGCCTGGATCGCGGGTAGGAGCAGGGCGCCGGGCTCCTCGTCGGGAGTGGTGACCTTGATGTGGCGGTCCTGACCCTGGCCGTCGTAGTTGTGCAGGGCCAGGCCGATCTGCTTGAGGTTGTTGCAGACGCAGCTGCCGGCGCCGGGCAAGGGAACCTGCATGGGCAGCAAGGCGGCGGACTGCCGCCACGCTGGCTCGTCCTCGGGAACGTTCACACTGATGTCGAGGTCCTGTCCCTGGCCGTCGTCGCACTGGTTGGCCGGGCCGATCTGCTCGGGATTGTTCTGGCACCCACCTGCCGAGACCGAGTCGGCGAGGGTGACGAGTCCGGTCATGGCGACGACGGTGGCGACGATGGCGGTGGTGCGTCGAGTTTTGCTCATGCCCGCAAGAGCGCGCCCGGTTGGAGACCTTGCAGTTTCTGGCCAGGTGGTTTTGTTTCCCGGAAGCACTCATCAGATCAGAGCGCGCGCCGATAGGTCGTGGTCAGGGTGTTGGGCTCCAGCGTTTGGCCCACTTGATGAGTTTGATCGTGACGATGAGCGTGATGGCGAGTTCGAACTGGGCGAGCCACTGGTGGATGAACCGGTCGGTGTTGCGGCGGAGCTGACCGAAGTTCGACAACCAGCTGTTGGTGCGCTCGACGGGCCAGCGCATCCCCAGTGGAACGTGGAGTCTCGACGTGGCGCGGCCCTTCGGGCGTCGCTTGGCGATGATCACGTCGTCGAGACCGACGTTGGCGCACAGGTGACGCACGACGTTGTTGTCGAACACGAGCCTGTCAAGGTGTTTGTGTAAGCGGCCGTGATCATGGTGGTCAGAGGTGGGGGTGGATGCGGT
>JBPCJL010000305.1:0-2908 GCA_051005355.1 Ilumatobacteraceae bacterium | reverse complement strand
CACCCCGGGAGGTGAGGAACTCGTTGAACATCGTCGTCCACGCCCGTTCGTGGACGTCGGCGGTGGGGGTGAGCACGCCATCGAGGTCGAACAGCACGGCATCGAAGCGGGACCAGTCGACGTGTCGCTCGGTCCGGCCCATGCCGCCGCAATGTACGCGATCGCACGCTCCGTAGCGTTGTGGCATGAGTGCGCACTACTGGGGCAAGCAGACCGAGTTGGCCATGGCCAACTTCCCGATCGCCAACCGGCCGCTCGACGTCCGGGTCGCCCACGCCTTGGCGGCGATCAAGCGCCATGCCGCCGCCGTGAACGCGTCGCTCGGCGTGGGCGACGTGGACGACGAGCTGGCGGCGGCGATCGCCGATGCGGCCCGGCGGGTCGAGTCGGGCGAGCTGGACGATCAGTTCCCCGTCGACGTGTACCAGACCGGCTCCGGAACCTCGACCAACATGAACGTCAACGAGGTGCTGGCGGCGCTGGTCGAACAGGCACTGGACGACCGGGTGCCCCACCCGAACGACCACATCAACGCGTCCCAGTCGTCAAACGACACGGTGCCGACCGCGATCCGGCTGGCCGTTGCCCAGCAACTGTCGGAGGACCTGCACCCGGCGGTGGAGTCGCTGGCCGCCGCGCTGCGCGTGCTGGCCGACCGGTTCCGTCACGTCGTCAAGGCCGGCCGCACCCACCTGATGGACGCCACGCCGGTGACCCTCGGCCAGGAGGCGGCGGCGTGGGCCGGGCTGCTCGAGCGGGCGCTGGTGCGCTCGCAGGCCGACCTCGTCACGCTCGGCGAGCTGCCGCTCGGTGGGACCGCTGTCGGCACCGGCATCAACGCGCCGGAGAGCTTCGCCGTCGACGTGATCGCCCGGCTGGCCGCGGAGACAGGCCTGCCGCTGTGCCAGGCCGACGACCCGATGGTGCACATGGGTGGGCAGGGCGCGCTGGCCGAGGCGTCGGCGGGGCTGCGCGGGATCGCCATCGCCCTGACCAAGATCGCCAACGACATCCGCCTGCTGGCCAGCGGGCCGTCGTGCGGGCTGGCCGAGCTGCTGCTGCCCGAGTTGCAGGCGGGGTCGTCGATCATGCCGGGCAAGGTCAACCCGGTGCTCTGCGAATCGGTCAACCAGGTCGCGGCGCGCGTCTTCGGCAACGACGCCACCGTCGGCTATGCCTCGTCGCAGGGCATCCTCGAGTTGAACACGTACCTGCCGGTGATGGCCGAGGCACTGCTCGAATCGGGGGAGCTGCTGGCCAACGTGTGCCGGGTCTTCGAGACGAAGTGCGTCACCGGCATCGAGGCCGACGAAGAGCGCTGCCGCGGCTACGCCGAACGAACCTCGGCCCTGGCCACCGCATTGAACACGGTGATCGGGTACGCCAAGGCGGCCGAGCTCGTGCACCTGGCGGTCGAGCAGCGTCGCACCATCGTCGACGTCGTCGTCGAGGCCGGCGTCCTCGAGGTCGACGAGGCCAACCGCCTCCTCGACCCCCTCCCGATGACCGGCACCACGTCGTGAAATGAGAGATGAGCGGTCGATGACCGCTCATGTCTCACCTCTCGGTCGCTAGAGCAGCGTCTCGCCGACGGTGTGGATGGCCAGGCCGACCAAGGCGCCGACGACGGTGCCGTTGATGCGGATGAACTGGAGGTCGTGGCCGACTTGCAGCTCGATGCGCCGTGAGGTGTCGTGAGCGTCCCAGCGCTCGACGGTCGAGGCGATGAGGTCGGCCACCTCGCTCTTGTACTGCTCGACGACGTACACGACGGCCCGCTCGACCCAGTCGTCGACCTTGCGCCGCAGCTGGGCGTCAGCGACCAACCGCTCGCCCAAGCTCACCAGGCCGGCGTCGAGCCGCTGGCGCAGGTCGCTCTGCGGATCGCTGGTGGCGTGCAGCACCGCCCGCTTCAGCTCGCCCCACAGGGACCCGATCCACGCCTGCACCTCCGGGTGCGAGATCAGCTCGTCTTTCAGCGCCTCGGCCTTGGCGATCATGAGCGGGTCGTTGCGCAACCGGTCGGCCAGCACCCGCAGCCGCTCCTCGATGGCCCTGCGCACCTCATGGTCCGGCTGGTCCTGCATCTCCTGGACGAACCGCTGCAAGCCGCTGAAGATCTTGTTGAAGACCCGATCGTCGAGCGGCTCGGGCACCCACCACGGCGACTCGTGCTTCAGCCGCTGGCGCAGCGTCGGTTCCTGCTCAGCGAGGAACGTGCGGGCCCCGGACAGCGAGGCGTCGAGCAGGCGCTGCACGTGCCCGCCGTCGAGCGAGGCATCGATGGCCCGGGCCACGAGCGGGGCGACGTTGGCCGAACGCAACCGGCGCTCGACGGTGCCGCCGAGCGCTTCCTGCACGTGACGATCGTCCAGCACCTCCACGATGCCGGCCAACGCGTCGCCGATGGCCGCCGTGGCCCGCTGGGCGTGCACCGGGTCGGCCAGCCACCCGCCGAGGCGCTGGCCGATGTCGACGCCCTCGAGCCGTTCGACGAGTACGTCGCGAGTGAGGAAGTTGCCCTCGACGAACTCACCGAGGCTGCGCCCGATCTGGTCCTTGCGGCGCGGGATGATCGCCGTGTGCGGGATCGGGATGCCGAGCGGGTGGCGGAACAGCGCAGTGACGGCGAACCAGTCGGCCAGCCCACCCACCATCGCCGCTTCGGAGCCGGCCCGCACGTACCCGACCCAGGCCGGACCACCGTCCTCGTTGGCCCGGGCCACCAGGTAGATGGCTGCGGCCACGATCAGGAACGACAGGGCGACGAGTTTCATTCGCCGCAGTTCACGCACCTTGTCGGCGTCGACCGCAGCGATCACCGGCGCAAGACTATGAGCGCACGCTCCTTGCGGACGCGCCAAGCGCCGATGATCGCCGCTGCTGTCGGAGCAAGGCCGATTAGGGG
>JBPCJL010000304.1:0-4772 GCA_051005355.1 Ilumatobacteraceae bacterium | reverse complement strand
GGTTGGCGGCGACGACGGCCAGGAAGCAACGCGGGTCGGGATAGCTCGGGTCCAGCTCCGCGGCCCGCTGCAACTGTCCTCGAGCGGCGTCGGCGGCGCTCGCCTGCAGCTCGTCGTCGGCCCCGCGCGAGCCGACGAACAGCAGCCACGCGTTGTAGGTCAGCGCCTCCACCTGCTGCGCATCCTGCTCGAGCACGCGCTGGTACAGCTGCTGCGCCTGGGCCAGATCGATGCCGAGCGCCTCGCGCGCCCGCGCCAGCAGCGCCGTCACATCGTCACCGGCGACCTCGCCGGCGACGGGCCCCTCCGGCGTGCGCTGCCCCGAGAACCGGGCCACGAGCACGCCGGCAACCACGGCGACGACGATCACGCCGAGGACGACGACGGCCCGCCGAGGCCAGCCCACCCGCCGTGGTGCGGGCAGGGCGGAGCGACCCTCCTCGATCTCGCGCAGCACGTCGGCGGCCCGCTTGGTGTAGCCGTCGCGCAACGTGTCGTAGTCGGCGTCGTCGACGTCCCGCACCTCGTGTTCCGCATCGAGATCGCGCAGCGACCGGAGCAGGAAGCGGCGCTCCTCCTCGAGCTCCGCCAAGCGGTCCGGGTTCACGGATCTCGATCGGGCTCGGCGGCGAGCGCCGCCTCGACCAGCTTGCGGTCCTCGCTGGTCGGGTCGGTCGCCGCGGCCTGCTCGCGCCGCCACCGCCGGAACGTGACCGCCAGCGCGGCGATCGCACAGACCAGCGCCGCCACCGGCAGCGCCCACACCAACGCGTCGAACCCGCTCGCTCGCGGCACCAGCAGGACTTGTGCCCCGAACGGGCCAGCGATCTCGGCGATGATCTCGTCGTCTGAGGCCCTGCCTTCGTTGACCAGCTCGTCGATGCGGTTGCGGATGCTCACTGACGCCGTGTTGCGCGACTCGAATACGCTCTCGCCGTCGCACACCGGACAGGCCACGCGCTGGGCGATCGAGTCGGCCCGCTCGGCCGGACCGCTCGGGCCGTCGTCACGGGTGGCGCCGACGGCGAGGAAGCCGATGATCACGAACACGAGCAGCGCCCAGCCCGGCCAGCCTTTGAGGCGGCTCACCCGATGCGCTCCCGCAGCAGCTGCACCTGGTTGGACAGGAAGTCGGCGGTGACCTCCGAGATGATCCGGCCGCGCACAATCCCGTTCGGGTCGATGATCCACGTCTCGGGCACCTTGGCCACGCCGAAGCCGACGGCGATCGAGCCGTCGTCGTCGTAGATCACCGGCCAGTCGCCGCCCTCGGCGGCGAAGAACGCCTCCACGTCGGCGCGAGTGTCGTCGTAGACAACGGAGTAGAGCTCGGCGCCATCCTCGCCCAGCGCCCGCTGCTGCTCGGTGAAGCGGACCAGGTCGGGGTGCTCGCGCTGGCACGGGACGCACTCGGACGGGAAGAAGGTGAGCACGACCCAGGCGCCCTTGCGCCGGGCGAGGTCGAACGTCGAGCCGTCGCCGAGCTGTCCGATGGTCGCGGGAGCGGGGTCGTCGAGCAGCGGCGTTTCGGCCGTCTCGGTGCGGGTCGAGTCGGACCCGGCCAGCACGACGAACAGCCCGGCGACGACGACGGCGATGGCCAGGGCGACGAACGGCGCCACCCGCGAACGCCGCACCGGTGTCGGCGCCTCCTCCACGTCAGACACGTCCGAGCTCCGGCTCGAGTTCCGGCTCCTCAACCGGGACGATCGGTGCCGAGACGGGATCGGTCGGACGGCGGCGGCGGCCCGGGAAGGCGGCCAGCAACGTGCCGATCGCCATGATCCCGCCGCCGACCCACAGCCACAGGATGAGCGGCTTGATCGAGGCCCGGATCGTCGCCGTGTCGGCCCCGGCCTCGGCGCCCCGCTCGAGCGACAGATAGACGTCGTTGGCGAGCCCGGTCTGCACGCTCGGCGTCGGCACCGGAATGCCCTGGCGCAAGTAGATGGTGTTCGCCGGGGTGTAGACGGCGCCGCCGTCGAGCCGCACGTCGGCCACGACGGCCTGCGACCGTCCGGGGTCGACGGTCTGGCGCAGGCCCTCCAGCTCGAACGTGTGCCCCGCCCACTCGACCGGCTCACCGACGCGCAGGTCGAGCGTGGCCGTGCGGCTGTACGAGTTCGACGCCACCAGGGCGACGGCGATCATGATCACGCCGAGGTGGACGATCATCCCACCGTTGGCCCTCCCGACCAGCCCGCGCCAGCCCTGCCGACGCGTTGCCAGCACGACCTGGCGCAGCGCCGAGCCGGCCGCCCAGCCGGCCAGCGCGAAGGCGACGAGCGAGGCCCAACCCGTCGCCCCGACGAGCACCGCGACCGCGAGCGCGGCCGCGCCGCACCACGCCGGCCAGAACAGCCGCTCGCGCAGCAGCTCCGTGCTCGCCTTGCGCCACGGCAGCACCGGCGCCACCGCCATCAGGAACAGCAGCGCCAGTCCGATCGGAGTCGACAGGCGGTCGAAGTACGGCGGGCCGACGACGATGCGCCGGTCCTGCAGCGCTTCGACGAGCAACGGAAAGACCGTGCCGAGCAGCACCACGAACGCGAACACGGTGAACAACACGTTGTTGGCGAGGAACGCGCCCTCGCGCGACAGCGGCGAGTCGATGCCGCCGGGCGCCCGCAGCCGGTCGCCGCGCCAGCCGATCAGGGCCAGGGACACCACGACGACGACGCCGAAGAAGCCGAGCAGGTACGGACCCACCGGTCCGTCGCCGAAGGAGTGCACGCTCGAAAGCACGCCCGAGCGGGTGAGGAACGTGCCGAGGATCGTGAGCGCGAACGTCGCCACGAGCAGGCTGAGGTTCCAGACCCGCAGCATCCCGCGGCGCTCCTGCACGAGCACCGAGTGCAGATAGGCGGTACCCGTCAGCCACGGCAGGAAGCTGGCGTTCTCGACCGCGTCCCACGCCCACACGCCGCTCCACCCGAGCACCTCGTAGCTCCACCAGCCACCGAGGAGGATGCCGATGGTGAGGAAGGCCCAGGAGAACAGTGCCCAGCGGCGCGTCTCGAGCAGCCAGCCCTCCCCGACCCGACCGGTGGCGAGAGCGGCGATGGCGAAGGCGAACGGCACCGTGATGCCCACGTAGCCGAGGTACAGGATTGGCGGGTGGAACAGCACCAGCACGTGGTTCTGCAGCAGCGGGTTCGGGCCGGGACCGTCGAAGTCGGGCCCGACCGCGGCCCCGTTGGCGAAGGCATCGGCCGGTCCGAAGCTGAGGAAGACGAAGAACGCGAGCACGATGAACATCACGGCCAGCGCCCAGCCGACCAGCGGGTCCTCGGTGCGCCGGCGGAACCGCCAGCCGACGGCGGCCGTGAACCCGGCCAGGATCACGACCCACAGCAGGATCGAGCCCTCGAGCGCCGACCACATGGCGGCCACGTTGTAGAGCGCCGGCGTGGTGCGCGAGCCGACCTGTTGCACGTAGGCCAGCGAGAAGTCGCGCGTGATCAGCGCCCGCTGCATCATCACGACGGCGAGGACCGTGCCGGCGAGGCACAGCCACCCGTAGGTCGGCGCCATGCGCAGAATGCGCCGGTCGCCGCGACGGACGCCGTAGATGGTGGCGATGGCGCCGAACGCCGCGGCGGCCAGGGCGAGCATCAGGCCCGCCCGCCCGAGGGCTCCGTTCACGCTGGCGGCGAGCATGTCTCGGATTCGGCGGCGGTGCGATCGTCTGCGACCCGCTCGGCGTTCTCCGCCGCGTACTCGTTGGAGTGCTTGACCTCTACCCGGTCACCCTCGAACGTGCCGGCGACGAGCTGGCCGTGCACGACGACCGGCTGACACTCCTCGAAGATCCCGCCCGGCTGGCCGTCGTAGCGGACCGGAAGGGTGACGCCGTTGAACGAGACGTCGAAGGTGGTCGTGCCCTGCTCGCTCAGCACGGTGCCGCGGTCGACGGTCCCCTGGACACGCAAGCGGCGGCCCGACTCGCAGCCGGCGCGGCGACCGATCTCATCGACGTTGCAGTAGTAGTCGACGGCCGAGCTGAGGAACTGGGTGACGATGACGCCACCGGCGATGAGCACGATGGCGAGCACGGCCAGCGGGATCCACCGCCGCTTGGCGCCCGTCGATTCGGGAGCCGGCTCCGGCGATCGCGGGGAGAGATCCAGATTATTCATTTTCGGTTCTCATCGACGATGCGAGCGAGCGAGCGCCAGCGAGCAATTGGCCAGCAACGGCCTGCGTGGCCGGGGAACGCAGTCACGTCGAGCTCGGTCACAACCAGGGCTTGGCGTCGTCGGGGAGGCGGGAGGTGGTGCGCCGGGCGCGGCGGAGCACGGCCACGGCGTATGCCGCGACGGCGCCGAGCGTGATCACGTAGCTGCCGATGATAAAGCCGGCGTCCTCCATCAGCGGCCCTCCTCACGGCGGGCGGCGATGGCCAGGTCGAGCCCGGAGGACTCGAGGGCATCCTCGGCGGCCAACGTGCGCTGACGGTGGATGACCAGCCAGGCGTAGAGCAGCGTGAAGGCGATTAAGCCGACGAACAGCGTGAAGAGCATCAACCCGTCCATCCGCACGTTGCCATCGGGTCGCAGCACCGTCGCCTCCTGGTGCAGGCTGCGCCACAGGCGCACGCTCCAGTGGACGAGCGGGATCTCCAGCACGGCCAGGAGCGCGAGCACGGCGCTGCGCCGAGCCCGCTGCTCGAAGCTGCCGCCGAGCCGGCGCACGGCGAGGTAGCCGACGTAGGTGACGAAGAGGAAGGCGGTGGTGGTGAGGCGGGCGTCCCACTCCCAGAACACGCCCCA
>JBPCJL010000303.1:0-8274 GCA_051005355.1 Ilumatobacteraceae bacterium | reverse complement strand
GTTCGATATAGTGATCATATGTTTGCAAGGCTGGTTGTCGGGGACGTGCAGCACCTCGTCAGCCACGACCCAGCCACCGCTGACGCCACCGCACTGGCGGCACTGGTCACGGTGTCGCAACGGGTGCGCAGCTGGCTCGACGCCTACGACACCCGCATCGCCCTGCGCGCCCGTGACCTGGCCGCTTGCGGGCACAGCGCCGGCGCCGCCGACGTGTTGGCCGGCGGCGGGCGGCGTTGCTCCCGTGACGCCGCCGCCGCGGCCCGGCGAGCCGCAGTCTGCGACCAGCTGCCCGCCGTCCACGACGCGCTGGCCGCCGGTGAGCTGTCGGCCGGCCACGTCGACGCCCTGGCCCGCACCGCCCGCCACCTCGACGACACCGGCCGCTCCCAGCTCGCCGAGCTACAACCGGCCCTCGTCGCCGCCGCCGCCACCACGTCGGTGGAAGACTTCGCCAAGGACATGGGCCAACTCGAACGGCTGCTGTCACGAGACGACGGATTGAGCGTGCAGGCCCGCAACCGCCGCAACCGCAAGGTGCGCCGCTGGATGGACCGCACCAGCGGGATGTGCCACACCCACCTCGAGCTCGACGCCGAAACCGACGCCCACGTCGCCGCCGCCCTCGACGCCGCCATCGCCGCCGCCCGCAGCCAACCCCCAAGACCCCGACTTGAGGTTCGACCAGCTGCAAGCCGACGCCCTCGTCACGCTCATCACCCGCCCCGACGGCTCGGCCGGTGACGGCCGCCGTCCGGTCCCCGAAGTGACCGTCCTCATCGACTTGGAGACGCTGCGCCATGGGCTGCATGACCACGGGGTGTGTGAGAGCGGTGACGGCCACCCGATCCCGGCCGAGTCGGTGCGGCGGATGTGCTGCGACGCCGTGATCGTGCCGATCGTGCTCGACGGCAACGGTGTCGCCGTCGACCAAGGCCGCGCCCGGCGCATCGCCACCCGCGAGCAGCGCCGCGCCCTGCGCGCCATGTACCGCACCTGCGGACATCCCGGCTGCACCGTCCGCTTCGACGACTGCCAGATCCACCACGTCATCCCCTGGGAACACGACGGACCGACCGACCTCACCAACCTCCTGCCCCTCTGCAGCCGCCACCACCACCTCGTCCACGAAGGCGGCTGGCCACTCACCCTGCACCCCGACCGCACCATCGAACTCCGCCGACCCGACGGCACCATCCACTTCACCGGCTCCACCGTCGACCGCGCCCCCCACGGCGTCACCCTCGCGCCCTCGCCGGCCGAACCCGACCGACCACCGGACCAGTCCCCGCAGATCACCGACGATCCGCAACGGGCCGCCGCCGACACCCGGCCCGACCGCACCGACGTGACGGCGCCGCCGCCCCGTCCGCCGTGGCAGCCCAACCCGTCATACACCGAGATCCCCGCCCACCTCATCGCCGCCGCCCTACGCCACCAAGCCGCCACCGACCACCCCGCCGGACCCCGCACCCAACAAGCCCAGATCGCCCAGCAGGTTGTCCACCGCCTCACGACGCTCCAGAACGGACCGAGCCCGCAGCCCGCACTGAATCGAACCGACCGCCCGGGCCCCTGCGGCGTGACGCCAATGCGGGCCGACGCGGCGTTCGTGCCACCATCACGCCCCGTGCTGCGCCGCCGCCTGTCCCTCGCCGTCGCACTGACGGCGTTGCTGGCGTCGGGTTGCACCGACGACGGCGACGGGGCGAGCACCGCGACGTCCACCGCCGGCGCGACCAGCTCGACGACCACGACGCCAAGCACGACCTCGACGACCAGCACGACGACAACCACGCCGACGACGACCAGCACGACCTCGACGACGACCATAACGACGACGGCGCCGACCACGACCGTCGATCCGGTGGTGGCGGCGACGGCGTACGCCGAGGCGGGGCCGTACCCGGTCGGGGTGACGACGTTGCAGCTGGCCAAGGGGCCCCTCGTCGAGGTGTGGTACCCGGCGGCCGAGGCGGCCACGGGAACCGTCGGGTACGACGTGCGCGACCACGTGCCCGAAGCGATCCGGGTCCTGCTGATCGCCGACATCCCGGCCAGCTACACCTACCCGGCCACGCGCGACACCGTCGCCGCGCCCGGGCCGTTCCCGGTGGTGCTGTTCAGCCACGGGTTCTCCGGCATCCGGGTCCAGTCCAGCTTCCTCACGTCCCACCTCGCCTCGTGGGGCATGGTGGTCGTGGCACCGGATCATCCCAGCCGTCTCTTGACCAACGTGCTGGTCGGCGCGGCCAGCGGCGATGGCGTCGACGCCGTCGACGACCTGCTGGGGGCGCTGGAGCTCATCGTCGCCGAGGGCGCCACTCCGGGCAGCCGGTTAGAGGGTCGCGTCGACGCCGATCGGATCGGCATCGTCGGCCACTCAGCTGGGGGCGGCACCACCATCGCGGCCGCGCTGGACCCGCGGATGGACGGCTACGTCTCACTCGCCGCCGGCGGCCCCGCCGATGGCGCGGAGTACCCCGAGCTGCCCAGCCTGTTCATGGCCGGCGCCCTCGACGCCGTGGTCCCGCCCGCCGAGCGCACCCAGCCCGCCTTCGCCGGCGCGCCGTCGCCGTCCACGTATGTCGAACTCGCGGCAACCGGTCACCAGGGCTTCACCGACTTCTGCACGTTCGGCAACGGCGCCGGCATCATCGGCATCGCCGAGGCGTCCGGGCTCGGCCCGTTCCTCGACGCCCAGCCGGAGTTCCGGACGCTCGGGACCGACGGCTGCCTTCCGCCGTCGGCACCGGTCGACCAGGCGTTCCCGGCGATCCGCCACGTCACCACTGCGTTCCTGCGCGAGCTGTTCGGCGACGATGCCGAACCGGTCGGGCTCGGCGCTGCACTGGCCGATGCCTACGACGTCGCCGTCACCGTCGAGAGCCGGTGAATGTCGACAGTTCCCGAGCGTCCGTGACGCAGCGAGCATGACAGCCCAGGCCGGCCGTGCCCGGCCCACGCCGAGAAGCGGAGTCTTCGGAGCGACCGAGGCGATCAGACACGGTCGTAGGCCGACGGATGGCGCGGCTGGTACACCATCATCTCCCCGCCGCCGGGCACCACGAACATCGCCGTCAGGCCGAACCCGTCGTCGCGCACGTCCTGGCTGAACTCCACGCCGCGGTCGCGCAGTTCGTCCACCGTCGACCGGATGTCGTCGCACATGAGCGAGATCTGGTGGTGCTGGCCGCCACCGTGGTCGCTCGGGTGGACGCCGAGCTCGCTCGGACCGGTCTTGAAGATCAGCCACCCGCCGCCGGCGTCGACACCTGGCCACTGCAGCACGTCACGGAAGAACGTGCGGGCGCGCTCGGCGTCCTCGGCGTACACGAGGGTGTGGACGGCGGTGATCATGATCGCGACGGTAGATCCACGGACCGTGGTGGGCTACCACCGCTGCGTACGCTCGCCACGATGACGACGGACCACACGGGCCACGCGAGCCACACCGACTACGAGGACCTCACCGAGTGCTC
The DNA here is from genome assembly GCA_051005355.1 of Ilumatobacteraceae bacterium. Classification (GTDB taxonomy): domain Bacteria; phylum Actinomycetota; class Acidimicrobiia; order Acidimicrobiales; family Ilumatobacteraceae; genus JALZMG01. Next base: position 4,792 of record JBPCJL010000303.1, on the reverse strand, counting down.
ACTGTCGCCGGATCGGGAGAGCGAGCTCGTCAACACCGCCCGCGAGTGCGTGTTCATGTGGGCCAACCGGGCCGGCGAGCCGTTCGGCGTCGTGATGTCGTATCTGCCAAAGGACGGCGTGCTCTGGCTCACCGCCGCCGAACGCCGCGCCCGCATCAGCGCCATCCGCCGCTTCCCTCGCGCCGCCGTGTGCATCAACAGCTCGGGGACCGGCATTGGCGGCGGGCGCACCGTCACCTACAAGGGCTCCTGCACCGTCCGTGACGATCGAGCCACGAAGAACTGGTTCTACCCCGAGTTCGCCCGCCGCCTGCGACCCGACTCGGAGCACGCCGCCACCGTGTTCCAGGACTTCCTCGACTCCGAGCACCGGGTGATCATCGAGTTCGTCCCTGACTACTCACTGAGCTTCGACGCCGAGCTCATGTGGGCCCGCTCCCCGGAGGCGACGAGCTGAGCCTGAACCAAGGGCCGCCGGCCTCCGAGAAGCAGGTCGCCTACCTCCAGGCGCTGCTGCGCAAGGCCGGCTTCGACGGGTTTCGCGACGCCCGCCGACCGCTCGGCCTCACGCAACGTCAGGGCTCGGGCAAGTTCACCCGCACCGAGGCGTCGGCGTTGATCGAGCGGTTGCTCGGCGCCGATGGCGAGGACGGCGACGCTCCCGTCGCGGCCCCTCCACCCGACCAACCATCACTGCTCGAGTCGACACCGCCGGCACCGGTTGCCGCCCCGCGCCTCGACCTGCGCCACGTCGCCGCCGAGGCGCTGGCCGCCGAGCTGGCGCGGCGCGGCTGGAACGTGACTCCCCCACCACCGCAGGGCCACCGCTAGGAGCCGTTGACGAACTGTCTGCTAGGACGGGACCATGACGAACGCCACCTCCACCACCTTCGACAAGCTCTACATCGACGGGGCTTGGACGTCGTCGGACTCGACGGAGACGATCGACGTGATCGACTCCGTGAACGAGGAGGTGATGGCGACCATCCCGGCCGGCACGGCCGCCGACGTCGATCGTGCCGTGGCCGGCGCCAAAGCCGCGTTCGAGTCCTGGTCGGCCACTCCGGTCGAGGAGCGAGCCAAGTACCTGAGCCGCATCGGCGACGCCCTCCAAGCGCGCACCGACGAGATCGCCACGACCATTTCCAAGGAGACCGGGATGGCCAAGTGGCTGTCCCAGCTGGTCCAGGTCGGTCTGCCGATCAACAGCTTCAAGTCCGCCGCCGCGCTGGCCGAGAGCTACCAGTTCGAAGAAGAGGTGGGCAACTCGCTGGTCGTGCGCGAGCCGATCGGTGTCGTGGCCTGCATCACGCCGTGGAACTACCCGCTGCACCAGATCTCGGCCAAGGTCGCCTACGCCATGGCCGCCGGCTGCACGGTCGTCCTCAAGCCCAGCGAGATCGCCCCCGTCGACGCCTTCATCCTCGCCGAGATCGTCGACGAGGTGGGGCTGCCGGCCGGCGTCTTCAACCTCGTCTCGGGCGACGGCCCGACCGTCGGCGAGGCGATGGCCGCCCACCCCGACGTCGACATGGTGTCGTTCACGGGCTCCACTCGCGCCGGCAAGCGCGTCGCCCAGCTGGGCGCCGAGACGGTGAAGCGGGTGGCCCTGGAGCTCGGTGGCAAGTCCGCCAACGTCCTGCTCGACGACCTCGACACCGACGCGTTCGCCAAGGCCGTCGGTGACGGCGTGCAGAAGGCGTTCCTCAACTCCGGCCAGACGTGCTCGGCGTTGACCCGCATGCTCGTGCCCCGCGACCGGATGGACGAGGCGGAGCAGGTGGCGGCGAAGGTGGTCGAGGGCGTCAAGGTCGGCGACCCCTTCGAGGAGGGCGTGCTGCTCGGCCCCCTCGCTTCGGCGGCACAGCGCGAGCGCGTACAGGGCTACATCCAGAAGGGCATCGACGAGGGCGCCACCGTGGTCGCCGGCGGCACCGGCGCGCCGGAGGGCCTCGACACCGGCTTCTACGTGCGACCGACGGTCTTCTCCGATGTTCGCCCCGACATGACAATTGCCCAGGAGGAGATCTTCGGCCCGGTGCTGTCGATCCTGCCGTACGACAGCGAAGACGAGGCGGTGGAGATCGCCAACGGCGTCGTCTACGGGTTGGCCGGCGGCGTCTGGGCGGGCGACAAGGACCGTGCCGTCAAGGTGGCGCGGCGCCTGCGCACCGGCCAGGTCGAGGTCAACGGTGGGGCGTTCAACCCGAACGCGCCGTTCGGCGGCTACAAGCAGTCGGGCATCGGGCGCGAGTACGGCCAGCATGGCTTCGAGGAGTTCCTCGAGATCAAGAGCATGCAGCTCTGAGCGACCGGACGCTGTTCGATCTCGACGGCCGCACGGCGCTCGTCGTCGGGGCCGGCCGCGGGATCGGCGCGGCGGCGGCGCAGGGGCTGGCGGCCTTTGGGGCTCGAGTCATCTGCGCCGACATCGACCTCGCGTCGGCCCAAGACGTCAGCCGGCAGCTCGGTGGCGACGCCGAGGCGCACCTCCTCGACCTCACTGACGGTCCGTCCATCGACGCGCTGGCCGCCGAGGTCGGGGCGCCCGACGTCCTCGTGACGACACCGGCGGTCAACGTGCGCAAGCCGATCGTCGACTACAGCGACGACGAGCTGGATCGCGTCGTCGACCTCAACTTGAAGAGCACGTTCCGCCTGTGCCGCACGTTCGGCCGGCTGATGGCGGCCAACGGCCGGGGTTCGATGATCGGTTTCACCTCGATCCGCTCCCAGACGACCGAGCCAGGCCAAGGCGCCTACGCGGCGACCAAGGCGGCCATCGTGATGCTGTTCCGCACGCTCGCCGCCGAGCTCGGACCGCACGGCGTGCGGGCCAACACCATCGCTCCCGGCGTGGTGGAGACGCCACTCACCCAGCCGATCATCGACCGCCCCGAGTGGTACCAGGCGTACGCCGACAAGACGATCCTGCGGCGCTGGGCCCAGCCCGCCGAGCTGGCCGGCGCAGTGGTCTACCTTGCGTCTGATGCCAGCAGCTACGTCACCGGCACGACGCTCTTCGTCGACGGTGGCTGGACTGCTGCCGACGGCCGCTTCGACCCGCCGACCTGACGCCGCACCATGACCTCCTCCGTCGACGCCGACGCGCTGGTCGACTTCACGCGCCAGCTCGTGCGCATCCCCAGCGTCAACGACCCGGGTCACGGCCGCAGCGAGGAGCCGGCGGCTGAGCTGGTCGCCGAGCAGATGCGCGCCTTCGGGTGGGCGCCACAGTTCGACCTCGTCGAGCCGGGGCGTCCCAATGTGATCGCCATCGTCGACGGCGGTGACGGGCCAGGACCGACCCTGATGTTCGAGGGCCACACCGACGTCGTCACCGAGGGCGACGGCTGGACCGTCGATCCGTTCGGCGCCGAGCTGCGCGACGGCAGGCTCTGGGGGCGCGGCGCGGCCGACATGAAGGGCGGCCTGGCCGCCATGCTGTTCGCCACCGACGCCCTGGCCCGGCGCGGCCCGTTCCCCGGGCGCATCGTGCTCGCCGCGCTCGTCGACGAGGAGGGCATGATGCTCGGGGCCAAGGACCTCGTGGCCCGTGGCCGCACCGACGGCGTCGACGCGGCGATCTGCTGCGAGCCCGAAGGCGGCGAGATCTGCCACGTCGCCAAGGGCGCCCTGCGCCTGCGCGTCGACCTCGGCGGCAAGATGGCCCACGGCGCGATGCCGTTCCAGGGCCGCAACCCGAACCGTGGCGCGGCCGCCGTCATCGAGGCGCTGGCCGACCTCGAGCAGTCGGTGCAGGAGCGTCACGGCGAGCACCCGCACCTCGGCCACGTCTGGATCACACCGACCGTGCTGCGGGCCGGCGACGCCGTGCAGATGAACGTGATGCCGGCCAACGCGTCGGTGTGGATCGACGTGCGCACCGTCCCCGCCGTCGACCACGACGACCTGCTCGGCGAACTGGAGGCGCTGGTGATCGACGCCGCTCGCCAGCACGGCATCACCGCCCAGGTCGCCGTCATCGACGACCGCCCCGCCGTCGCCACGGCCGAGGACGACCGGATCGTACGCGCCGTCTGGGATGCCCATGCCGCCGTCACCGGAACCGAGCCCCGCCTCGGTGGTGTCCCCGGCGCGACCGACGGCACCGTGATCACGTCGCGCACCGGCATCCCGTCGGTCGTGTACGGACCGGGCGGCAAGTGGATCGCCCACCAGGCCGACGAGTTCGTCGAGATCGACGATCTGGTCACCCACGCCAACGTCTACGTCGACGCGGCCGATCGTTTCCTACGTTCCCCGGCCACGTGATCGGGCCGCACAACGACCTGACCGACGTCGCCGGCATCAGAGTCGGGCACCACCAGCGCATCGGGCGGGGCTGGCTGACGGGGACCACGGTCGTGCTGCCGCCCCCCGGGACGATCGGCGGCGTCGACGTCCGCGGCGGTGGGCCGGGGACGCGGGAGACTGACCCGCTGCACCCGTTGAACATGGTCAGCGAGGTCGACGGCATCTGCCTGACCGGCGGCAGCGCCTACGGCCTCGACGCCGCCGGAGGCGTGATGGCGTGGCTCGAAGAGCGCGAGCGGGGTTTCCGCATCGGCCACCTCCCCCACCACGTCGTGCCCATCGTCCCCTCGGCGGTGATCTTCGACCTCGGCGCCGGCGGCGTGTTCGCCAACCGCCCGACCGCCGAGTTCGGCCGCCGGGCCGCGGACGCGGCCAGCCTGCGACGCGTCCGCCAAGGCACGGTCGGCGCCGGGACCGGCGCCCACGCCGCCGCGCTGAAGGGTGGGGTCGGCGCGGCCAGCGTGGTGACCTCGGA
>JBPCJL010000302.1:0-14999 GCA_051005355.1 Ilumatobacteraceae bacterium | reverse complement strand
CTGTGTTGCGTTCGGCCTCGCCATGGCGGTGCTGGCCGACCGAATGTCCAAGCGCTGGGAGTCCGCGTCCAAGTCGATCATCTTCATGCCGATGGCGATCAGCGCCGTCGGCGCCAGCACGATCTGGCTCTTCGTCTACAACTGGCGCCCGTCAGGTCGCGAGCAGATCGGTTTGCTCAACGCGATCTGGACCGGCTTCGGCGGCGAACCCGTCAGCTGGCTGCAGGTCTCCGACGGCCGCCTCAACACCTTGGTCCTGCTGCTGATCATGGTGTGGGGCTCGACAGGCCTGGCCATGGTCCTGCTGTCGGCGGCCATCAAGGGCGTCCCCGACGACACGTTGGAGGCGGCACGGCTCGACGGCGCCTCCGAGAGCCAGGTGTTCTGGCGCATCACCGTGCCGCAGATCAAGACCACGATCGCCGTCGTGTTCACGACGCTGACGATCGCCGTCCTCAAGGTCTTCGACATCGTGTACGTCATGACCGGCGGCAACTTCAACACCGACGTGATCGCCAACCGGTTCATCGACGAGCTGTTCGACTTCCGGCGCTTCGGTCAGGCCGCCGCCATCGTCGTGTTCCTGATGATCGTCATGATCCCGATCATCTACTACAACATCCGCAGCTTCAGGCAGCAGGAGGAGCAGCGCTGATGGGCGTCACCACCCCGACCGCACGACCGCTCGTCGACGAGGCGGTCCTGCCGGTCGCCACCCCGATCAAGCCGGGACGCAAGATCCGCAACCGGCGCAAGTACATCCTCTTCACCGTCGTCCCCGTCACCATCCTGTGCATCCTGTGGTTCATCCCGACGTTCGGGCTGCTCATCTCGTCGTTCCGCGCCGAGGACGCGGTCAACGAGACCGGTTGGTGGACGGTCGTCACGAGCCCGTTCGCCGACTGGACGCTCGACAACTATCGCGAGGTCCTCGACTCGCAGGGCATGGGGACGGCGTTCCTCAACTCGTTCGTCGTGTCGATCCCGGCCACTGTGATCCCGATCATCGCCGCCTCGTTCGCCGCCTATGCGTTTGCCTGGATGAGCTTCCCCGGTCGCAACCTGCTGTTCGCGTTGCTGATCGCGCTGCTCGTCGTGCCGATCTACGTCGCGTTCATCCCGATCCTGCGGATCTACGGCGACCTCGACCTGACCGGCACGTTCCTCGCCGTGTGGCTGGCCCACACCGGCTTCGCCATGCCGCTGGCGGTGTACCTGCTACGGAACTACATGAGCACGCTGCCGAAGTCGATCGTCGAATCGGCCCGCCTCGACGGCGCCAGCCACTACCAGATCTTCTGGAAGCTGATCATGCCGCTGTGCACGCCCGTGCTGGCGGCGTTCGCCATCCTGCAGTTCCTCTGGGTCTGGAACGACTTCCTCGTTGCGCTGATCTTCCTCGGCTCCGACCAGGAGAACCAGATCATCCAGCAAGCACTGGTGCGCCTGATCGGTTCCCGTGGGCAGGACTGGCACCTGCTGACCGCCGGCGGGTTCATCGCCATGATCGTGCCGCTGATCGTGTTCTTCACACTGCAGCGGTACTTCGTACGCGGCCTCACGGCCGGGTCCGTGAAGGGCTGAGGCGGGCTTCGACCCGATCATGTCCCTGACCTCGCGTCCGCAGCCGTCGACGCGCGTCGGTGCCCGACCGACGATGTTCGACGTGCCGATCGCCCTGTGGGCTTACGGGCTGCTGCGGTCGCTGGCCTTCGCCGCGCCGGCGTGGACGGAGGACGGGCGCATCGGCCTCGGCGTCATCGTCGTGCTGGCGCTCTACGTCGTGGTGCTCGTCAAGCGATCGCGCGGGGCGTGGATCGCCCTGGTCGCCCTGGACGTGCTCTCATTCACGATGCTGATCACGGTGTGGCTGCGCGAGGACGACGCACCGTTGATCATCCCGATCCTTGCCGGCGCCGCGCTGGTTGCGCTGCTGCTGCCGTCGACGCGCCGCTACCTGAACGTCGATCGGGCTCGTCGGCGCTCGTCCATCTTCGACGCCACCTAGATTTCACCTCGACTCGCGTGACCAGGAACAAAGGGGACAGCAATGGCAACCGTTGACTTCGACAACGTCAACAAGGTCTATGACAACGGCGCCCACATCATCCACGACCTCAGCCTCTCCATCGAGGACGGCGAGTTCATCGTCATGGTCGGGCCGTCAGGGTGCGGCAAGTCGACGGCGCTGCGCATGATCGCCGGGCTGGAGACCATCAGCAGCGGCGATCTCAAGATCGGCGACAAGGTCGTCAACAACGTCGAGCCGAAAGACCGCGACGTGGCCATGGTGTTCCAGAACTACGCGCTGTACCCGCACATGTCGGTGTTCGACAACATCGGCTTCGCGCTGAATCTGGCCAAGATGCCAAAGGCGGAGATCGATACCCGCGTGCGCAAGGCGGCGGCGATCCTCGAACTCGAGTCGTACCTCGACCGCAAGCCCGGCCAGCTCTCCGGCGGTCAGCGCCAGCGGGTGGCGATGGGGCGAGCGATCGTTCGCCAGCCCAAGGCCTTCCTCATGGACGAGCCGCTGTCCAACCTCGACGCCAAGCTGCGCGTGCAGATGCGCGCCGAGATCGCCCGGCTGCAGAAGGACCTCGGCGTCACCACGTTCTACGTCACCCACGACCAGGTCGAGGCGATGACCATGGGCGATCGCGTCGCGTTGATCAAGGACGGTTACCTGCAGCAGTTGGGGACGCCGCAGAACCTCTACGACCACCCGAAGAACGTGTTCGTCGCCGCCTTCATCGGCTCGCCGTCGATGAACCTGTACGAAGCCGGCCTCAGCCTCGACGGAGACGTCCCAACGGTGGAAGTCGGCGGGGCTCGCATCGCCCTGCCGACGCAGACCCTGTCCGACCGGCCGGCGCTGCGCAACTACGACGGCCAGCGCATCGTGATCGGCATCCGGCCCGAGGACTTCGAGGACGCAACGATCGATACGGACGCGCCGGCCGACCGTCGCCTGCCGGCCAAGGTCAAGCTGATCGAAGCCCTCGGCTCGGAGCTGATGGTCCACCTCATGATCGACGCCAAGACCGTCAACTCGGGCGACCCGGATGCGCCCGAAGAGACCGTGGGCGAGGGTGTGGCCAACGCGGTGGCCCGGTTCAGCCCCCGCTCCAAGGTGCAGCTCGACGAGCCCACCGAGATCGTCGTGGCCACCGACAAGATGCACTTCTTCGACGGCCAAACGCACGACGCCATCTGGGAGTGAGCCGCTCGGCCGGCCGGCCGTCGAACTGATCTCGAACGACCGCTGTGATGCCTTCACGCGCTGCGTTCCGCGTCGTCGACGAGGTCGAGGGCGACCCGGCCGAGCTGCAGGTGTACGAGCACGGGTGGCAGTCGTGGAGCCCGACGGGGCTGTACCCGGCGACCGCGACGTCGGCGCGGCCGCGCCTCGAGCGCTGGCAGACGATGGCGTTCCGGCCGGATCGTCCGGCTCCGCCCGCCGGGTTCCAGGGCGAAGGCCTGCTGGCTGTCGTCCAACCAGACGGGGCAGCGACGCTGTGGGCGGCGCCGCGCCCGACGGTGGCGGTGCCGTCGATCCGCGCCGCAGTCGTGGACGCACGACTCGTGGTCAGCGCGGACGTAGAGGTCGAGCGCCATGACGAGCCGGGGCCGGCCGGGCTGGTCACGGCACTCGAGACGTGGGCCGATCGGCACGCTCCGGGCGAGCTTCGTCCGCTGGGGACCGGATGGTGCTCGTGGTACTGCCACTGGGGGGCGGTGACCGCCGCCGACATCAGCGCCGCGGTGGTGGCCATCGACCGCCTCGACCTGCCGATCGACGTCGTCCAGGTCGACGACGGCTACCAGTCCGAGATCGGCGACTGGACCGAGTGGTCGCCCCGCTTCGGGTCCCTCGCCGAGACGGTCTCACGCATCAACTTGGAGGGCCGCAGGGCGGGTGTGTGGACGGCCCCGTTCATGGTCGGGAACCGATCACGCGTCGCGATTGATCGGCCGGAGCTCCTCGTCGGCGGGGCCGAGGCGGCCGAGGAGCACTGGGAGCAGCGGGTGGGCGTGCTCGACGTGACCCATCCCGACGGCGAGGCCCACCTGCGCGACGTGTTCACCACATTGCGCGAGCTCGGCGTGACCTACTTCAAGTGCGACTTCGTCTACGCCGGGGCCATGGAGGGGCGACGTCATGGCGACGCCGATGGGATCGCCGCGTACCGGCACGGCCTGTCGATCATCCGGGACGCCATCGGGCCGGAGAGCACGCTGCTCGGGTGCGGCGCCCCGCTGCTGGCGTCGATCGGGCTGGTCGATGCGATGCGGGTGAGCCCCGACATCGGGCCGCACTACGAGCCAATCCTCGGCGACCTCAGCCAGCCGGCGGGACGCAGCGCGATGAACGTCGAGCGGGCGCGACGGTGGCAGCACGGGCGGTGGTGGATCAACGACCCCGACTGCCTGCTCGTGCGGGACGAGGTCGAGCGGCGCGACGAGTGGATGGACCACGTTGCCGCCAGCGGCGGTCTGGTGGTGTCGAGCGACGCCCTCGACCAGCTCGGCGACCACGAGGTGGAGCTGCTGCGGGCCAACCTCCGACAGACCGTGCCAGAACCAGTGCCGTGGGAACCCACCGCCCCTGAAGGGCCCTGGTGAGCGAGCGTCCGGGCCAGACCCGACGCCAACGGCGACGTCAAGCGAGCGAACAGGCAGCCACGGTGAGCGAGCGTCCGGGCCAGACCCGACGCTAACGGCGACGTCAAGCGAGCGAACAGGCGGCCTAAGTGAGCCGCCGGTAGGGTCGCCGGCCGTGAACCAGACCAAGACCCGGCTGCAGTCCCTGGGACTGCTGGATCGGGCGCTGCGGGCGACGACGGACGAGGAGCTGCAGACGCTGATCGAGGCGCTCGGTGACGATCACCGGGAAGCGCTGGAGCGACTGGTCGGCGGCGAGGTCACGCCGCAGGCGATCCGGGACGCCGCGGCCAAGGGACGCATCGACGGGACGATGGAGAGCGTCGCCCTCGTGCTCACGGACACCGCCCTGGCCGACTGCATCAAGGAGCTCGGCGACAACGCCGACAACCCGAGCACCGACCAGCTGAAGGCGGTGCTGCCGGGCCTCGTCGAACGTCACGGCCTCGGCGTCACGCGAGTCATGCTGGCGTCGACGGTGGCCGGCGAGGCCAGCGCGGCCGCGATCATTCGCGACCTGCTCAAGCGCGACGAGCTGGTGGCGCTGCCCCCGCCCGAGCCGGCCCGCCCCAGCCCGATCGTGCGGGCGCCACAGGTGTCCAACGTCGAGCGGGACGCCATCAAGGCCAAGCGCCAGGAGCTCCGCCGCAGGAAGCAAGAGGACGCCCGCACCCGACGGGAGCAGTCCGCCAAGGCCCGACACCGGGCCTAAACGTACTGATGGCGCCGCAGCGGCGCCTTGTCTCGCTCTCGCTCGACGGGATGGCTGCACGCTCACTGCGCCCCGGGCCGAACCGTCGATCGCGCAATCAAGCGTTGCAGCCGCTGCCCGGGTCTTCGGAGCCCGTTACTCGGCGGGGAAGCCGGCGGCCCGCCAGACGTGGTGGAGGGCGTAGGTGCGCCAGGGTCTCCACTGCGTGGCGTGATCCGCGCCAATGCCGAGCCGCTGCAGCCCGACCTTGACGCCAAGGTCGGTGGGCAGGAACACATCGGGGTCGCCGAGGCCGCGCATGCGCACGTAGCCCGCAGTCCACGGCCCGATGCCGGGGACGGCCAGCAGCATTCCCACCACCTCGTCACGATCCGCGGCGAACGAGACGCGTCCGTCGGCCGCCCGTGCCGCCAGCTCGACGACGGTCCGGCGCCGGCTCATCGGCATTGGGAGCAGCTGCGGGTCGATCGACGCCAACGCACCAGGCGTCGGAAAGGCGTGGGTCACCGGTCCGCCGTCGACGGTCAGCCGCTCCCCCGCGCTGGCCACGATGCGCCCGGCCACGGTGCGGGCGCCGGCCACCGAGATCTGCTGGCCGATGACGGCCCGGACCGTCGTCTCGAACGGATCGACGCTGCCGCCCACGCGGAGACCAGGTGCCGACGCGACCAGCGGCGCCAGCACCGGATTACCGCCGAGCACGCCGTCGATGGCCGCAGGGTCAGCATCGAGGTCGAGCAGCCGGCGCACCCGCCGCACCGCTTCGTCGAGGTCTCGCTCGTCGGCGAGGTCGAAGCTGGCGCCTACCGTCGCTCCGTCGCCCGGCGTCAGTCGAACCACCCCGTGCCCGCCCGGCAGGTCCATGGAGCGGTGGAACGTCACACCGTCCCAGGCCTCGATGCCCGGCACGGCCCGGGCGGCCAGGAACGCGTACAGATGCCGCACCGCGAACGGCGCCGCCGTGCCCAGTTCTCGCTCGATCACCGTCACGACATCCGAGTGTTTCGCGCCATCGGAGTGTTTGGCGAGGGGCTTCCCCGCAGCAAACACTCCGATGCACGCAAACACTCGGATGGGGCGGGGCCCGGGTACGTTGAGCGGCGGTGTCGACGAGGCGTCCGAACCTGCTGTTGGTGATGGCGGACCAGCTGGGCGCGCCGTTCCTGCCGAGCTACGGGCACCACGTCGTGCGGGCGCCGGCGCTGTCCGGGCTGGCCGAACGCGGCGTCCAGTTCTCCTCCGCCTACACGCCGAGCCCGCTGTGCGCGCCGGCCCGCTTCGCCATGATGACCGGCCGGCTCAACTCGCGCATCGGCGCCTACGACAACGCCTCCGAGCTCCCCGCCTCCGTCCCGACGTTCGCCCACCACCTGCGCGCCGGCGGCTACCAGACATGCCTCGTCGGCAAGATGCACTTCGTCGGCCCGGATCAGCTGCACGGCTTCGAGTCGCGACTGACCACCGACATCTACCCGGCCGACTTCGGGTGGACACCGAACTGGGACGACCCGGGCGGGCGCATCGACTGGTGGTTCCACAACATGGACAGCGTCATCGGCGCCGGCGTGGCCGAGGCGACGAACCAGCTCGACTTCGACGACGAGGTCGGCTATCAAGCTGTGCGCAAGCTGCGCGACCTCGCCCGCTCCGCCGACGACCGGCCGTGGATGCTGACCGTCTCGTTCACCCACCCGCACGACCCCTACGCGATGCGCCAGCAGTACTGGGACCGCTACGACCACGACGAGATCGACCTGCCGCGTGTCGCATCGATCCCGGAGGACGCGCTCGATCCGCACAGCCGCCGGCTGCGCCACGTCTCGGCGATGGACGACGTCGAGATCACCGACGAGCACGTCCGCAACGCCCGTCACGCCTACTACGCGGCGATCAGCTACGTCGACGACTGGGTGGCCGACCTGCTCGAGACGCTGCAGACCTGCGGCCTGGCCGAGGACACCGTGGTCGTGTTCACCGCCGACCACGGCGACCTGCTCGGCGAGCGCGGGCTCTGGTACAAGATGAACTTCTTCGAGCCGGCGGCACGCGTGCCGCTGATCGTCGCTGGCCCCCAGATCGAACCTGGCGCCGCACCCGATCCCGTCTCCCTCCTCGACCTGCTGCCGACGCTGCTCGATCTCGCCTCGGTCGATCGGCCCGATGACGTCGACGGGGACAGCCTCGTCCCGCTGCTCGGCGGCGACCGCCAGCCGGATCGCACCGTCGTCGGCGAGTACCTCGCCGAGGGGACGGTCGCCCCGATCGTGATGGTCCGGCGCGGCGACTGGAAGTACGTCGCCTGCGCCACCGACCCGCCGCAGCTGTACGACCTCGCCACAGACCCGGACGAGCTGGTCAACCTGGCCGTCGATCCCCGGCACGCCGCCATCGCAGCTGAGTTCGACAAAGAGGTCCAGGCCCGCTGGGACCTCGAGACGCTGCGCCTGGCCGTGCTGGCCGACCAGCGGGCACGGCGCACCGTCGATGCCGCCCTCCGCACGGGCCAGCACACGCCATGGGATCACCGACCAGCGGTCGACCCGGCGCACCAGTACATGCGCAACCACCTCGATCTGAACGTCGTCGAGCGCAGCCGCCGCCTGCCGTCAGGCTGATCGGGAGAGCACCCGCCCCCGCGACAGCCAGTCGTCGACGTCGACGTACAGGCCGATCAGATGGCGCTGGCCACCACCGGGGTCGAACGCGGTGCGGCCGTGCAGCACCCGACGGTTGTGGAAGACCATCAGGTCGCCCGGCTGCAACCGCACGCTGATGCGCAGCTCGTCGCTCGTCGCCAGCGCATGGAACCGGCGCAGGGCGGCGTAGATGGGCTCGACCATGTCGAGCGGCAGGTCGAACGGCGCCCGCAGCGCGTTGTGGAAGCGGACCTCGTTGTACGACCCGTCGTGGCCAAGGCCGATGACCGGCGCCGACCACCGCAGGTCGTGAGTGGCATCGTGGAAGCGGTACGGGATGGCGAGGTCGCGCAGCAGCGCGAACGCGTCGGGTGCCTCCGCGCGCAGTCGATCGGCGACGGCGAACCCATCGACCAGCGTGCTGTCGCCACCTGGCGCGTCGGCGTCGACGCACAGCAGGAACTGCACGCCGGGTGGCGTCTCGTAGTTGGCCAGGTCGCTGTGCGGGTGCAGCTCGACGGAGGTGTAGGCGACGTTGTTCGGATCGAGCATCGTGCGCACCTGGAAGTCGGAGCCGAAGTTCGTCTCCCGGACGGACCCGACGTGCCGGGCGAGATCGTGCAGCGCGGCGCCGTCGCGCGGTACGTCGCGCACGAACACGAAGCCGGTGGTCCAGAGCGTCTCGACGAACGTCGCCAGCCCGGCGTCGTCGGCGACCACGCTGGCGTAGGCGACTTCGGGCAAGTCGGCGGCGATCGTGGCGTCCCACGTCTGCTGCGGCGGGCGGGCGGGGCGGTGGCACGCCGCGCACGGGCAGCGGTCGCGCAGCCAGCCGAGGCCGTACGTGCTGCGATGACCGTCCGACCACTCGATGTTCAGCTCGCCTGCCGTCTGGTCGGCCGTGACTGGCGCGACATCGGGATCGAGCGTGAAGGTGTCGAGCACGCGCTCGCGCGTCTGAGGGTGAAGGCACGCCGGGCACGGGCAGTTGTCACGCAGCCACAGGTGGTGGAACGCCCCACGGTGGCCGCCAGGGAACACCACGTCCACATGGCGATGGGCGGTCGATCTGGCGGCCAGCGCCCGGTCGTGGTCGGTCACGACCTGCCCCGCACCCCAGCCGACCGCCTGCAGTCCCTGCAGGACCGCTACAAGGCAGTCGTCGCGCCGCGTCGTCAGCTCCCGGATCGACATGCCAGCGGCCTGTGCGTCGGACTGGTCGACGACACGGTCGATCAGCGCGTCGTCCAGCGCGGGGACGTCGGTCAGCTTCGTCCACGGCCATTGCAGCGCCGGACCGAACTGGGCGAGGAAGTGGCGCATCCCGGCCTCTCCGCCGGCCAGCCGGTAGGTCAGGAACGTCCCCATCGCGCTCCAGCGCAGCCCGGCGCCGTAGCGGACGGCGTCGTCGATCTGTCCCGTCGTCGCCACGCCGTCGTGGACGAGCCACAGCGCCTCTCGCCACAGCGCCTCCATCAGCCGGTCGGCGACGAAGCCGTCCGTCTCGGTCCCCAGGACGAGCGGGAACATGCCCACGGAGCGGTAGATCTCCGTCGCCCGCTCGACCGCCGTGCCGGCAGCCGGATCGCCGCCACACACCTCGACGAGCGGCAAGAGGTACACGGGGTTGAACGGGTGGCCGACGACCAACCGGTGCGGGTGCGCCATGCCCTCGCGCAGCGCGCTCGGCCGCAGCCCCGACGTCGACGACGCGATGACCACACGCGGATCGGCGACAGCATCGGCCCGGCCGAGCACGCTGCGCTTCAGCTCCAGGCGCTCCGGCGCGCTCTCCTGCACGAAGTCGACGCCGTCAACGGCGTCATCGACGGTCGCCACCACGTCCAGCTCGCCCTCGACGGGAAGCGCCGCGGTGAACAGCGCGCCGTACGCCCGGCGGGCATCGGCGACTGCGGCCTCCACGATCCGATGAGCGTCGGGCTGCGGGTCGAACAGGCGGACATCGACACCGTGCAGCAGGAAGCGGGCCGCCCACCCGGCCCCGATCACGCCACCACCGAGCAACCCGACGCGCCGCACCGCCGGAACCTTCACGGCGTGCGCTTGAAAAGTCCGAGCCGGTCACGAACCTCGGCCGCCGTCTGCACGCGCACGTTCATGCCCTCGAGGATCTTGACCGCCCGGGCGACGAGGTCGGCGTTCGTCGCCAGCTGGCGCGGCCCGGTGTAGAGGTTGTCCTCCAGACCGACGCGCACGTTGCCGCCGGCCAGCACGGCCATGGCCACGTACGGCAGCTGCATCCGCCCGATCGAGAACGCCGAGAAGATCGTCCCCGCCGGCAGCAGGTTGACCATCGACAGCAACGTGGTCGGGTCGTCCGGCGCGCCGTAGGCGATCCCCATGCACAGCTGGATCAGCGCCGGCTCGTCGATCAGGCCTTCGGCGATCAGCTCCTTCACCATCACCAGGTGGCCGGTGTCGAACACCTCGAGCTCCGGCCGCACACCAAGCTCCTGCACCTGGGCCGCCATCGCCCTCAACACGCCGGGCGTGTTGACCATCACATAGTCGCCGCCGGAGGCGAAGTTCATCGTGCCGCAGTCGAGCGTGCAGATCTCCGGCCGCAGCGCCCGCACGTGGTCCAGCCGCTCGGTCGCGCCGGCCATGTCGGTGCCGTCCAGATCGAGCGGCAGCGGCGACTCGGCGCCGCCGAGGACGAGGTCGCCGCCCATGCCGGCCGTGAGGTTGACGACGACATCGACGTCAGCGTCCCGGATCCGCTCGACCACCTCGGCATAGAGCTCGGTGGCGCGAGCACCGACGCCGGTGTCCGGATCGCGCACGTGGACGTGGACCACGGCGGCGCCGGCCCGGGCGGCATCGAGGGCCGAGGCGGCGATCTGCTCCGGCGTGATCGGCACGTGCTCGCTCTTGGCCGTCGTGTCGCCTGCTCCCGTCAGCGCACAGGTGATGAAGGCGTCGAAGTTCAACCGGACCTCTCTCTCCTGCGGGGACGGCGCCGTCCCATCAACTACTGTCCGCGGAAACTAGCGACCGGCACGGGGAGGTCGGTACGCCAACGACACAGGAAGTGGGTGCGGGGAGATGGGCAACGAACGTCGCAACGAGATCTGGCTGCCGCGCTCGATGAGCAGGCGCCAGCTGATCATCGGTGCCGGGGCGGCCGCGCTGGTCGGCGGCATCGCTGCGTGTGGCGGCGACGGCGAGTCGACGAGCTCAGCGACGACGGGGGCCGGCGGCACGCCGACGACCGGCGGTGCGGGCACGACGACTGGATCGACGACCGGATCGACGACCGGATCGACCACCGCCACAACCGCCGCGGCGGGCGGCGGCACCCGTGGAGGCACGCTGCGGGTCGGGCTCGTCGGGTCGACCAACGACATCATCGACGGCCAGTACATCGTGGCCAAAGCCGACCAGGCCCGCCTTGTCGCCGGCTGGGAGCCGCTCGTCAACTACGACGCCGACTTCAACCTCTCCTACGAGCACGCGCTGGCCGAGGAGATCGAGACGGTCGCCGCCGACAACTACATCATCCGCCTCAAAGAGGGCATCACGTTCAGCAACGGTCAGCCGGTCACCGCCGACGACGTCATCTACTCGTTCAACCGGCGCCTCGACCCCGAGCTCGCGCTGGCCCCCGCGCTCCTCGAGTTCCTCGATGCCAACGGGCTCACCAAGCTCGACGACCGCACAGTCGAGCTCAAGCTGCTCAAGCCGGCGGTCACGTTCCTCAACGGCCTGGCCGAGTACACGGCCACCGTCGTGCCGGTCGACTACGCCCGGTTCGAGGGTGACGTGGCCAACCAGATCGGCACCGGCCCGTTCGTGCTGCAGAGCTTCACGCCCGGCACCGAGAGCGTGCACGTGCGCAACGAGAACTACTGGGGCGAGGGGCTCCCGCTCCTCGACGAGGTGCAGATCATCGACTTCGCCGACGCTCAGGCGCTCGTCAACGCGCTGACGAGCGGCGAGGTCGACGCCGCCATCGAGATCCCCTTCGCCCAGGTGGAGACGATCGAGGGCGACGCCAACCTCAAGCTGCTCGAGTCGGCGGCCGGGAGCTGGCTGACGATCACGATGGCCATCGACCAAGCTCCGTTCGACGACGTACGGGTCCGCCAGGCGATGCGCCTGATCTGCAACCGCGAGGAGATGGTGCAGCGCGTGCTGTCCGGGCACGGACGGGTCGGCAACGACCTGTACGGCATCCTCGACCCTTGCTACGCCTCGGACATCCCGCAGCGTGAGCAGGACATCGAGGCGGCGATGGCGCTGCTGACCGAGGCTGGTCAGGAAGGCCTGACCATCGACCTGTTCGCCCCAGACGACACGGCTGGATTGCCCGAGCTGATCGCCGTGTTCGCCGACCAGGCGGCGGCGGCCGGCGTGACCGTGAACGCCCAGGTGCTGGAGGGCAGCACGTACTGGGGCGACGAGTACACCAAGCGCACGTTCGCCACCAGCTTCTGGGGCACCCGTCCGTACCTTCAGCAGGTGGCGGCAGGGAGCCTGCAGGAGTCGACGTACCCGGAGACGCACTGGCCACCGGCCGACAGCGACTTCAAGGCGCTCTACGACGAGGCCGTGGCCGAGCCGGACGAAGAGGCGCGCTGCGAGCTCGTCCAGCAGATGCAGCAGCTGGAGTACGAGGACGGCGGGTTCATCATCCCGTTCTTCAACAACCTCATCGACGCCACCGCCGCCAACGTGCAGGGCTTCACTGCCCAGCCGAACATCTTGAACCTCGACCACTTCGGCCGCGGCTTCAAGAACATCTCGATCGAGGCCTAGGCGGCCACGTCCTGATGGCTCGCTTCGCTCGCGGGGTCGGGCAAGGCCGACCTGGGGTGTCAGGCCCAATGCGGTCGGGGGCCCAACCGTCCATGTCCTCGTGCAGGTAATCGGCGACATGGGAGTTGCGAAGTTCGTCGTCAGGCGGCTCCTCCTGGGGCTGCTGACGCTGTTCGTGGTGTCGATTGTGGTCTTTGCCCTCACCCAGGCGCTCGGCGATCCGGTGCGGGCCATCCTTGGGCGGGAGGCAACCGTGGAGTCGGTGGCCGCCCGGCGGGCCGAGCTCGGCCTCGACCGGTCCGTGCTGGCGCAGTACTGGGACTGGTTGACCGGACTGGTGACCGGCGACCCCGGCACGTCGTTCACCAACGGCGTGCCGGTCCTCGACGTGCTCGGCGACCGGATCTGGAACTCGCTGTTCCTGATGGCGGTCAGCGCCGCCGTCTCCATCCCGATCTCCATCGCCATCGGCGCCTACGCCGCCGCCCGCCGGGACAAGGCCTTCGACTCGGCCAGCTCTGCGGGCAGCCTCGTGCTGGCGTCGATGCCCGAGTTCGTCACGGGCCTGCTGCTGATCGTGCTGCTGGCCACCAACGTGTGGCAGGTCTTCCCCAGCGTGGTGCGCATCCGCCCCGGCGAAGCGCCGTGGGTGCAACCGAGCGCCCTGGTCCTGCCCGTGCTCACGCTGACGCTCGGCGTCGTGCCGTACGTGTCGCGGGTGATGCGGGCGTCGATGATCGAGGTGCTGGAGAGCGACTACATCGAGATGGCTCGCCTGAAGGGACTGTCCGAACGCACCGTCGTGTGGCGCCACGCGCTGCCCAACGCGATCGGGCCGACCCTGCAGGTGATCGCCATCAACATCGCCTACCTGGCCGGCGGCGTGATCGTGGTCGAGAACATCTTCAACTTCCCGGGCATCGGGCTGGCGCTGCGGGACGCGGTGACCGACGTGAACGTGCCCGTGGTGCAGTTCATCGCCATGCTGATCGCCGCGATCTACGTCGTGGTCAACCTCCTGGCGGACGTGGGCACCATCCTCGTCACGCCCCGCTTGCGGACGAGGCTCCGATGACGGTGATCGAGGCCGGGCTGGAAGCGGCGGCGCCGAGCGGCCGCATCGACCAGCCGCGCCGGCAGCGCGGCGTCGTGGGCGCGGCGCTCGGGATGTGGCGGACCCGCATCGGGTTGGCCATCGTCGTCCTGCTGGTCGGCATCGCCGTGTTCGGCCCGCTGATCGCACCGTACGGCGCGACCGAGTTCGTCGGCACGCCGAACCAGGCCGACGTGCCCGGCCTCCTCTTCGGGACCGACAAGCTCGGGCAGGACGTGTGGTCGCGCTTCCTGCTCGGCGGGCGCACCATCCTCCTGCTGGCCGTCATCTCGACGGTCATCGGGTTGGCGATCGGCGCCGTCATCGGCCTCGTCGCCGCCTACGACCGCGGCCGGCTCGACAACGTGCTGATGCGCACGATGGACGTGGTCTTCGCCTTCCCCAACCTGCTGCTGGCTCTCGTCGCTGTCACGACGCTCGGCCGTCGCTCGTGGGTCATCGTGCTGATCGTGGCCTTCACCGCCGTGCCGCGTGTCGCCCGCATCACGCGCGGTGCCGCGCTCGGCGTCGTCGAGCGCGACTTCGTCGGTGCGGCCGAGGCGCTCGGCGAGACGCGCGCCCACGTGCTCGCCGCCGAGGTGCTGCCGAACGTGGCCGGGCCGCTGCTCGTCGAGGCCAACCTGCGCCTGACCTACTCGATCGCCCTGATCGGCGCCCTCGGCTTCCTTGGCTTCGGCGTCGGCCTCAATCAACCCGACTGGGCGCAGATGATCAACGAGAACCGCGCTGCGCTGAGCACGGCGCCGTGGGGCACGTTGCTGCCGATGTTCGCCATCGGCCTCTTGACGGTCGGCGTCGGCCTCATCGCCGACGGGCTCGGCCGCGCCGTCGCCGGCATCGACCGGGGAAGACCAGTGCGAGCGAGCGTCCGGGGTTCCGTTTGAGCAAGGGGCATACTGTGCGAGCGAACAGGCAGCCACGGTGACGGCACTGGCGATCGAGGACCTCCGGATCGACGTGTCAAGCCGCGGCGAGGACATCGTCGACGAGGTCTCGCTGACCATCGGCGCCGGCGAGGTGCTCGGGCTGGTCGGCGAGTCGGGGTCCGGCAAGACCACCGTCGGCTTGGCCGTCCTCGGCCACTCCCGCAAGG
>JBPCJL010000301.1:0-14740 GCA_051005355.1 Ilumatobacteraceae bacterium | reverse complement strand
CAGGGGGTTGGACCGGTCACACGTCGACTCGATTGACCCGGGCGCCGGATGCGTCGCGAGCGACCTCCAGTCGCACGGGCATGCGGTCGGCCAGCTCGCGCAGGTGCGTGACCACGGCGACCATGCGGCCGGCGGAACCGAGCTCCTCGATCGTCGTGGCGACGACGTCGAGCGTGTCCGGATCGAGCGTGCCGAAGCCCTCGTCCAGGAAGATCGACTCGATCTGCGGCGCCCCCTCCGATGACAGTTCAGTGGTGGCGTCGGCCAGGGCCAGGGACAGGGCCAACGAGGCCAGGAACGTCTCGCCTCCCGACAGCGTCCGGGCGCTGCGCAGTTCGTCGGCGTTGGCGTGATCGCGCACCACCAGCTCCCGGTCCACGACCTCCAGCGAGAACTGGCCGCTCGACAGCTCGCGCAGCCGCGCCGACGCCACCGCCGCCAGCTCGTCGAGGGCCGCCTCCATCAGCCATGCCTCGAAGCCGTCGGCGCGCAACAGCCGGCCGAGCTCGTCGGCCACCTCCCGGTCGCGGTGGAGGGTTTCGACGCGACGACGGAGCACGGTCGTGCGGGCCCGCCGGGCGTCGAACGCCTCGACCTCGCGGCCGGCGAATTCCTCGCCCCGCGTGAGCCGGTCACGGAGGTCGTCGATCGTCCCATCGGCGGCGCCGAGGACCGCGACGACCTCTTGGCGGGCCTCGATGTCGATCGCCGCCCGTCGGATCGTCGTCGCCGAGTGCTCGGCCCCCAGCCGGGCCATGGCGTCGCGCTGCTCGAGTTGCCGCTCGGACGCCCACGCCAGCAGCACCGCCCACTCGTTCGCCACCCGCTCGCCGGCCAGCGGCGGCGGGCGCAGCGGCGCCAATCGGTCACGCGCCGCGTACAGCTCGTCCGTCGCCGCACCGGCCGCCGTGGCGACCTGGTCCCGCTCAGCCACCGCCGACCGATGGACCTGTTCGGCGGCGTGCAGCTGGTCGATCGCCGAGCGCTGTCGCGCGCCCAGCAGCTCGGCCAGCTCGATCGAGGATCGGAGCTCGGTGTCGCCGGGGATGCTCGCCAGCTCGGCGCGCAGGGTCGCGGCTCGCACGCCCTGCGCCTCCTCGAGGACGCGCAGCCGGGATGCGTCGGCCGTGGCGTCCGCTGCTTCGGCCAGAGTGCGCACGTGCTTGGCCGCCGTCCGGTGGGCCAGCGCCGACGCCTCGGCGGCCTCGAGGTCGCGTTGGGCGCCGGTCGCCGATTCGCGCAGCTGGTCGGCCATGGCCAGCTCCACCTGCAGCGCCTCGACATCGCCGACGCCCTCGAGCTCCCGGTCGAGGGCTCCAAGGGTGCGCTCGGCCGCAGCCGCTTCGGCGGTCCGGTCGGCGGCGCGGCGTTCCAGGTCGCGAAGATGGCGGTTGGCGGATGCGGCGACCTCCGTCGCGTTGGTCAGCTCGTTGTCCGCACGCGCCAACTTCGAGTCCAGGTCGTGGTGGGGGATGGTCTCGACGTCACGACGGCAGAGCGGGCACGGCGCCCCGACGGTCAGCAGGTGGGCGTAGCCGGCGACGCCGACGCGCTGCTGCACCTCGTCGCGCCGGGCTCTGGCCCGGGCCGCCGCCGCCTCCGTCTCGGTCGCCGCCGCGGCGGCAGGACCGACGGCGGCGACGGCGGCGGTGGCCATCGCGCCGGTGTCTCGAGCGGAGTCGGCGACCGCGACCCTCCGCAGACGCCGCGCGATGTCGTGCTCGACGCGACTGCGCTCCGGCCCGACGGCCTCGGCGCGCCGGGCCGATCGCTCGCCCGCCGTCGCAGAGACGACCAGTCCATCGAGCCGCGCTTGCTCGAGCTCGATCCCGGCCGCCGAATCGTCGACGCGTGCCCGCCGCTCCTCGGCCGCGGCCAGCTGCGCGGCGGCGGCGGCGTGCTGCTCCAGCGCCTCGGCCGCCTCCTCGTGCCGCCGCAGCTGCAGCCGGCACGTGGCCAGGGCCGGCCCGGTAGCCACCTGCTCGTCGGCGGTGCGTCGCTGTTGCTGGGCGGTGGCCAGCTCCGTGGTCGACCGCTCGACGGCCGTCTCGGCCTCCTTGGCCCGCTGGTCCAGCTCGGCCAACCCGTCGGGAGCCCTGACCTCGGCCAGCGGAACCAGCTGCGCCTCCACCTCGGCCAGGTGCCGGCCGAGTGAGCGCAGCTCGTCGTCGAGCGCCGCCAGCGTCTCGGCGGAGGCGAGGAACGAGGCGCGAGCGGCCGCTAGCTGCGCGTGCCGAGCCATCAGCTGCTGGCGCCGCTCGTCGGTCAGCTCGGCGTCGGCCTCGGTCAGGTCCGGGCGCAGTGCGTCGACCTGGTTGCGGGCCACCGCCGCCCGCTGCCGCGCCGCCTGGGCCAGGCGTCGATAGATGTCGAAGCCGAGCAGCTGGCGCAGCGTCGCCTGGCGGTCGGCCGGGTTGTCGTGGAGGAAGTCGGCGAAGCGGCCCTGCGGCAGCACGACCGTACGGTTGAACTGGTCGACATCGAGCCCGAGCAGCCGCGTCACCTCGGCCGTCACGCCCTTGGCGTCGGAGCTGAGCACGTCGCCGGCCCGTTCGAGGCGGGCCTCTTTGGTGGTGGCGCCCTTCGGCGTCCGCTGCACCAACCGGGTCGCTGTGTACCGAGTGTCGCCGAGCTCGAAGTCGAGGCGCACCCGGGCACGAGTCGAGGTCTGGTTGATGATCGGTGCGACGACCTTGCGGTCGTCGTAGCGGGAGACGCTGCCGTAGAGCGCGAACGTGATGGCGTCGATCAGCGTCGACTTGCCGGCGCCCGTGTTCCCGACCAGGGCGACGAGCTCGATGTCGGTGAAGTCGACGGCGGCCGGCTCCCGGAAGGCTCCGAACCCCTCGAGCTCCAGCCGCACCGGTCTCATGCCGCGGTCTCGGCGGAGAGGAGGTCGGAGAACAGGGCGCGGACGCGCTCGTCGTCGTGGCCCAGCTCGGCGAGGTACTCGGCGAACAGTTCCTGCGGGCTGCGCCCGTGGTGGTCCCGACGCGCCGCCGCGGCCGAGCCGGTGGGTGCCTCCATGCGGACGTCGACGACCCCGGCGCCGAGCAGCTGGCGGACTTCGTCCGCCAGGCCGGCCCGGCGGGGACCGCGCACCGTCACGCGCAGCCACGGGTCGCCGTCGATGGCGAGTTCGGCCAGCTCGTCCAACGTGCCGGCGATCGAGCGCAGCGTGCGGCCCGCCGTCAGCGGCACGGCGCGGACGTCCGCCGGCACGCCGGGCGCCAGGTCGACGACGTTGACCTGCTTCGTCTGCTCGCCCTCGCCGAAGTCGAGCGCCAGCGGCGATCCGCAGTAGTGCAGCGGAGGACCGGCCGGGACGCGCTGGGCGCGGTGCAGGTGGCCGAGGGCGCCGTACCCGATCGTCGGCGGGAACGAGGCGGCGGTCACGGCGTACTCCTCGACCAGGTGGGCCGGCCGCTCACCGCCGCCGGTGGTGGCACCCAGCACGAAGGCGTGGGCGGCCAAGACGTTCACCGTGTCGGCGCCGAACCCGGCGCACAGGGCGTCGATGACGAGCCGCAGGCGGTCGCTGTAGCGCTGGGCGTTCTCGAAGGCCTCGGCGCCCATCAGGTCGGCGGAGCGCACGATGCCCCGCTTGGAGATGAACGGCAGCATGGCGAGGCGGACGTCGCTGCCGTCGCCAGCGGTGAGCGAGAGCACGCCGCCGTCGTCGGGTCGGGTGGGTTCGATGACGAGGTGGATCCGCCCCAGCTGCAGCAGCGGCGCGACGGCGGAGAGCCGCCGTGGATGGTCGTGGTTGCCCGAGATGACGGCGACCTGGGCGGCCGAGCCGGCCAGCGCCAGCAGCGCCCGGTACACGATCTCCTCGGACTCCGGTGATGGCGTCGATGTGTCGAAGAGGTCCCCGGCCACGATCACCAGGTCCACGGCCTCCGCCTCGGCGATGCCGGCAATCTCGGCCAGCACGGTCCGGTGCTCCTCGGCTCGGGAGATGCCCCGGATCGCCTTGCCCACGTGCCAGTCCGAGGTGTGCAGCAGCTTCATCGCTCGGCGGCGAAGCTACCGCGCGCGGTGGGCGCTACGCCGGCTCCTCCTGCAGCACGGTGGCCGCCGGCGCCCGCGTGGCGCGGCGGGCCGGCGCCATCGCCGCCAGGTTGGCGACGAGCAGCACACCGACCACCACGACCAGCACGAACACGAAGGGGAAGGCCACGGACGGGACGACCCCGATGCTGTCGGTGATGGCGTTGTAGATGCGGCTGCCGACGGCGATGCCGATCGGGACACCGATGAGCAGGCCGAGCAGGGCGACGCAGCAGGCCTGCCAGTGAACGGTCGCTCGGAGCTGACGCCGATCGGCTCCGAGGGCGCGCAGGACGGCGAGGTCGCGGGTGCGCCGACGCACCGACGACCCGAGGTGGTAGCCGAGGGCGACCGCAGCCATGGCGGCGAGGACGATGGCCAGGGCGTAGAGCGCGGGCACCACACGCTCGAACGCGCCGACGCTGGTCGGGACGGACTCCGTCTCGGGCGGCGTGAAGGCGAACTTCTCGAGGCGGGCGGCCACCGCGTCCGCGTCGGCGCCGTCACGGAACGTGACGAGCAACAGGTGGCGCGTCGCCGACGGATCCAGTGCGGCGTAGGCGCCGTAGGTCATCGCCGCACCGTTGCCGCCGTCGCCCGGCACCACCGCGTAGCCGACGACGCGCAGCGTCTGGGGCCCCTCGGCGCCCTCGGCGACCACGACGTCGCCGAGCGTCACGTCGAGGGCACGGGCGACGGGTCGGCCGAGGGCGATCTCGTCGGGCGCAGCCGGCGCGCGGCCATCGAGGATGACCGGCAGCACACCACCGCGGATCGACTCGTAGGCCAGGACGGGCACGTCGGTGCCGTCGAGGGACAAGGCTCCGCTGGCGGCCGCGGTCAAGCCCTCGACGTCCGGGTCGGCGGCGGCCGGTGTCACGAGGTCGCGATCGGTCGGCACGAACGCGTTGCCGAACAGCCTGTCGTAGTCAGCGCCGTACAGCGCCGGTTCGTCGAGCAACCGGAACAGGCTGCCACCGACGACGAGTGCGCCGACCAGCCCGGCGAGGCCGATGACCACGCTCAGCGCCACTGCGACCGGCCGACCGCGGCCGACACCGCTCGACGAGGTGGCGAAGCGCACGCCGTTGACGAGCGACGACCCGGCCCCGGCCGACGCCGCCAGTTCGGGCAGTCCCGGGCGGATCCGCGCGGACGAACGCGGCATTCGAGATCCAGTCATGGCCACGGTCATGCTGGCGACGACGAACGTCAGCACGATCACCGCACTTCCGACAAGCAGCGCCAGCAGATCCACGCTGGGCCCCGAGCTCGGCTCCACGATCCGTAGATCGCCGATCGGGAAAAGCGGGGACGCGGCGACCGCGACGACGATCGCCACGACCGACGACGCCGCACCCAGCGCGATCGCCTCGATCACGGACTCGGTCACGACCTCGCGTCGGGAGTAGCCGAGCGCCTGCAGGGCATCGTGGTCGGCGCTGGCGGCGCGCAGCTGACGGGCGGCCAGCTGGCTGATGA
Source organism: Ilumatobacteraceae bacterium (assembly GCA_051005355.1). Taxonomy (GTDB): domain Bacteria; phylum Actinomycetota; class Acidimicrobiia; order Acidimicrobiales; family Ilumatobacteraceae; genus JALZMG01. Next base: position 9,205 of record JBPCJL010000301.1, on the reverse strand, counting down.
CGAGGATGGCGACGACGGCGGCGACGCCGGCCACCGCCCAGAGGGCGACGACGTGCAGCCGGACGGCTCGCCGGGTGGCCGACGTGACGGTGCGACTCTCCTGCTCGAACACGACCACCTCGTCACCGAGCGACCGGATGTCGGCGAGCACGGACTCGGCCGTCGCGCCGGGCGCCGCCCGCACGGTCATGAAGGACGCCACCTTGCCGACGTCGGGGTAGGTGTCGAGCACGCCCTGGGAGAAGATTCTCGAGGGTGCCGGGCTCTCGAAGTCGGTCGGATAGTCGACGACGCCGACGACCGTGGCTTCGAAGCTCGGACCCTCGGTCGGCACGCCGGGTTGGAACTCGTTGTCAGCGATCTGCTCGTCGCTGTAGGAGGCGATGGGCAGTCGGTCACCGACCTCGACGTCGAGCAGGTCGCCGCCCGCTTGGTTGACGGTCAGTTCGTCTGGAGCGGCCGGGTCGGTGAAGCGTCCCTCGGCCACCCGACCGCCGAGAGCTTGGTCGTCGCCGGCGAACGGGTTGGGGCCGATCTCCGTCTCGTCGGCGATGACCGGGAAGGCGCCGACGAACGTGAGCGAGCGGACCTCGCCCACGGACGGCAGCTCGCGGATCAACGGGGCGACCGACGGCCCGAAGGGTTGGAGGAGGGTCAGCTCGGGATCACCTCCCGACGCCTCGGTGTAGCGATCGGGTGCACTGCCCGTCCGGCGGGCACCGGCGACGAGGGCGAGCACGGCGCCGGCGACGAGTCCGGCCAACAGGGCGACGAGCAAGGCGCTGCGCCAGCGCGCGCGGATCCACGCCCGCACGCGCAGCCGAACGCCCTCCACCCGCCAAGTAGAGGCGATCGGCCGGGTCCGGGGCAATGGTGCCACCTCACCGCCGTGGTGCGTGCCAGCCCCCGATCCGCGTTTGTGCAGCGGCCATCGCCCGGCGACGTTCAACGAACAAACGCGTCGTTCCTGGTCAGGTGAGGCCGGCGAAGGGGTCGTCCGGCCCGGCGGAGGCGTCGGCGTGGCGGCCGAGGTCGGCTTCGGCCGAGCGGGTGGCCCAGGCAGGGAACGGGAACTCGAGCAGGATCGGCACCGGCAGGCGGGGCTGGGAGACGAACATCGAGCCGGGCTTGAGGATCGTGGCCCGTTGGCGGGCGACAGCGGGCAGGAACCCGTATTGGTCGCGGCCGGCCTCGGCGGCGTCGAGCCGGCCGACGACCCGCACGGCGCAGTTGGCGACGACCCGGCGTTCGACCTCGCTGGCCGTCTGCTGGGCGCCGATCAGGATCATGCCGAGGCTGCGGCCGCGCTCGGCCACGTCGAGGAGCAGTTCCTTGATCGGGCTGGAGGAGTCGCGCGGGGCGTACTTGTTCAGTTCGTCGAGGACCACGAACTGCAGCGGCAGCGCCGTGCCCGAGGCCTCCTTGGCGTCGAAGGCCTGGCGCAGCACCACGCCGACGACGAAGCGCTTGGCCCGGTCGTGCAGGAGGTGCAGGTCCACGACGGTCACCTGCTGGGCGTCGAGGTCGACGGCGTGGTTGGCCGCGTCGGCGAGGTCGGCGCGGATCAGGTGGTCGACGTGGCGCTCGGCCGAGGCCAGCCGGCGGACGAAGGCGCTGATCGTGCCGCGGCTGACGGCCCTTCCGGTCCAGTGCGGGTCCGGCTCGTCGTCGGGATCATCGGGCATCAGCTTCGACGCCACGACCCGCACGAGGTCGGTGAACGTGCGCACGGTCGTCCCCTCGATGCGCACGGCGCCGTCGCGCGTGTCGCTGGTGGCGGCGTGCTGGCGCAGCTGGGCGGCCACGGCCTGCACGACGATCGGGTATTGCTGGCGCTCGTCCTCGGCGTCGGCGAACAGGAACGGCAGGAGCCCCTCGGTGCAGAAGTTGGCGATCGTCCAGTACAGCGGCCGGACGCCGGTGGTCCTGGCGCCGGTGGCCGGCGTGCCGTTCGGGTCGCCGCGCCGTGGCGGGGCGAGCACGCGCACCGAACGGAACGGCCCGGCGGTCAGCCCGAGCGGCGCGTACCGCGACCGCTGGACCTCGTCGAGGCGGGTGTTGGCGTGGTCGAGGAACAGCAGGTCCTCGCCCTTGACGTTGAAGATCAGGCATCGCGTGTTGGTCGCCGCCGGGCCGAGCACGCCGGACGTCAACAGTGAGTACAGGAGGAACGTGGCGTAGCTCGTCTTGGTGGCCACCCCGGAGATGCCCGAGATGTTGACGTGGGCGCCCTTGGTCCCGTCGATGAAGTCGAGGTCGAGCACGACGGGCTGGCCGTCGCGGGTCAGGCCGGCGGGCAGCTTGCGTTCGACGTCGGTCAGGTCGAGGGCCTCGTCCCGCTCGGCGTCGACGGCCCGGCGCACCTCCGACCCGGGGAGCGGCGGCACGAACGTCTCCGGGACGACACGGGTGACCTGGACCTGGGCCGCCTCGACGACCTCGGCCGGCAGGATCCCGTCGGCGATGAGGAAGACGTCGGAGTCGAAGCGGGCGCCCTCGTGGCGGGCCCGCACGTGACCGACGATGCCGTAGATCGCCACCCGCTCGCCGGTCGGCAGGATGCGATCGACGGCGACGACGTCGTCGAGTTGCACGTGCTGCCCCGGCGCCACCGCGAACCAGAACTCCAGCGGGGTGGCCTCGTCCGTTCCGAGCACCCGTCCGACGGGTTCAGCTGACACGCCACCATCCTGGCCGACAGCACTCGTTTGTACATGACCGTACAACGCAGTACAATGGGTGATCATGGCGACCACGATGACGGTCAGCGAGGCACGTGCGGCGTTGCCCGACCTTGTGCGGCGGGTCGCTGCTGGCGACGAGGTGACGATCACCCGGCACGGGAGAGCGGTCGCCGTCGTCGTCCGCCCTGATGCACTGAGGTCGCGGCGTACCGATGCCGTGATGGCCGACCTGGCCGCCGTTCGCGAGGTGCTCGCTCGGGGTCGTCAAACGCTGCTCTCCGAGCCGAGCATCAGTCCGCAGCGCGCCGACGACCTGGTCGCGGGGGTTCGTCGCGGTCGGTCGGGCCGGCGCTGACGCCTTCGTGGACGCGTTCGACGCCGACGTCCTGATCTACGCCGCATCACCGCAGCATCCGCTGGGCCGGCGGGTACGGGCCTTGTTCCCCGTCGCACCGCCTGGTCCGGAGGATGCACCCGCCGGTGTCGGCTCGGTGCTGCTGATTCCGGAGCTCCTCACCAAGCCGACGCGGGAGGACGCCAGTCACGAGCTCGACGATCTCGCGGCATTGCTGGGACGGCTCGAGCTCCGCCCCGTCGATCAGTTCGTGGCCGAGCTAGCGGTGGCGCTCGGCGCTCGATACGGGCTGCGGGCGATCGACGCGGTGCACCTGGCGACAGCCGCCACGGCTGGCGCCGATCGCTTCATCACGAACAACTCGGATGACTTCGCGCGATCGATCACCGAGGTCGACGTCACCTACCCGGCCGATCTGCCTGACTGACCGGAACATCCACGTGGTCGTGACACCCCTTCGGTACGTTCGCCGCATGGGCATCAAGAACCGTCAGCGGAGGGCCGCGAAGGCCAAACAGCGGGCCCGGCAGCAGCACCATCGCTCGGCCGGCGCACCGCCGCGTGACGACCGCTGGTCCGCACCGCCGTCTGAGAACGAAGTGGTCCGGCGGCTCATCTCCCTGTCCGTCCGCGACGACGCTCGGGCCGGGCTCGAGTCGATCGCCGGCGAGCTCGTCCAGCGCGATGCGTCGCTGGTCGATCGCGAGCTCGAGGGCAGCCTGCTGCGCGCCGTCGCCGGGGCATGGGACAACGGCTGGCAGCCGGCCGAGCTGGCCCGCCACGCCTGGCGGGCCGACGCTCGGGCCGGTCGTGTGGTCGCCGCCGCCGTGCGCGCCGACCACTCGATCCGTGATGCGAGCACCCTCGACCCGCGATGGGCGGCGCAGGTCGCGGAGCTGGACGCGCCACGAGTCGACGGGACGACCGGCTGGATCGCGCCGTTCGGCCGCCGGGAGCAACTCCTGCGCGTCCAGCTCGTCCTCGCCGCCCTCACGGCCGTCGGAGCCGTGGCGCGCGCCGGCTGGCTGCACACGATCCTGCCGCCGCCGGGTCAGGGCCGCGCCGCGACGCTTCCCGCCGGTCCGCAGATCGACGATCCAGTGCTGATCAAGGTGCGGGCGCTGCTGGCCCAGGCCGAGTCGACAACGTTCGAAGCCGAGGCCGCGGCGTTCACGGCCAAGGCACAGGAGCTGATGGCGTGGCATGCCATCGACGTCGCGGTCCTGTGGGCAGCGACGGCGAGCGACGAGCGCCCCGCCAGCATCCGGCTGCCGATCGACGACCCCTACGCCGACATCAAGTCGTTGCTGCTCCACAACGTCGCCAAGCACTCGCGGTGTCGCGCCGTGTGGGACGACGCCCACGCGCTGGCCACCGTCGTCGGGTTCGCCTCGGACCTGGCGGCGACCGAGCTGCTGTTCACGTCGTTGCTGGTCCAGGCGCAGGCGGCCTTGCAGGCCGAAGGTGCCACGGCCGGGCCAGGGTCACGCACCCGCAGCCGCGGCTTCCGCTCGTCGTTCCTGTTCGCCTTCACCCACCGCATCGACCAGCGGTTGACCGAGGTCAACGCGGCAGTGCAGCACGCCGCGCAGGAGGAGCGGACCGACTCGCTGCTCCCGGTGCTGGCCTCGCGTGACGACGCCGTCGACGACGAGGTGGCGGCGCAGTTCGGCACGCTGCGTTCTTCGTCGGTGCGCGGTGGCGGTGACGCCGCCGGGTGGGCGCGCGGTGCACTCGCCGCCGACCTGGCCAAGCTCAACGCGGGGGACCTGGCCCGCCCGGCCTGACTCAGTCGCCTCCGTTCCGTCCTCTGGCGACACAGGTCGCCAGAAGTCGGAGCAGACGGCTCAGCGACGTTCGCAGATGACGACCGGGATGTCTCGTTCGCTTCGTCGCTGGTAGCCGTCGTAGCCGCGGTAGGCCTCGACGATCGCCGGCCACAGCGCCTGCTTCTCGTCCACGGTCGCGGTACGCGCCCGGTACGGGTGTCGCTCGCCGTCGATCGTCAGCTCCACGGCCGAATCGGCGACGAGGTTGCGGTACCAGTCGGGGTGGCGATCGTCGCCGCCCTTCGAGGCGACGAGGACGACGCGATCCCGGTCCTCGATGGGCGTCGTCAGCATGGTGGATCGCGCCGCGCCGCTCTTGCGGCCGATCGTGTGGAGCTCGACCGCCTTCATCGTGCCGAACCGGCGTCCGAGCCGGCCGCCGGAGATGGCCAACACCGTCCGGTGGACGGCGTTCATGCTCTTGGCCATCGCATCGGTCAGCGCATCGCGCAGCTCCATCGCACCAGCGTACGGCGGCCCGGGAACAACGGCCGCCCGGAGCGGTTATAGTTGTGACCGCAACGATCTGGAGGATCCGATGCCTGCCGTCACCGCCGACACCACCACCTTGCCCCGCCTGCCCGAGACGTCGGCGGGTGCACGCGATCGCTCCGTGCGCTCGGTCACCACCGCGCCGCAGGGCTCCGAGGGCGAGGGCTTCCCGGTGCGGCGCGCCTTCGCCGGCGTCGACCAGCGCGACCTGGACCCGTTCATCCACATGGATCAGATGGGCGAGGTCGAGTACGCGCCGTACGAGCCACGCGGCACCGACTGGCACCCGCACCGCGGCTTCGAGACGGTCACGTACATCATGGACGGCACGTTCCTGCACCAGGACTCCCACGGCGGAGGCGGCGTCATCGCCGACGGGGCCACGCAGTGGATGACGGCGGGGAGCGGGATCCTGCACATCGAGACGCCGCCCGAGGAGCTGGTCATCAGTGGCGGGCTGTTCCACGGCGTCCAGCTGTGGGTCAACCTGCCGCCCGAGGACAAGATGACGGCGCCGCGCTACCAGAACCTCGACGCCGACCTGGTCACGTTGGTGTCGTCGGCGGACGGTGGTGCGCTGGTGCGGCTGATCGCCGGTGACGTGGCTGAGTTCCAGGGCCCGGGATCGACCCACACGCCGATCGTCGTGGCCCACGCCACCATCGCCCCCGGCGCCCGCCTGACCGTGCCGTGGCCGTCCGAGTTCAACGCTCTGGCCTACGTACTGTCCGGCCATGGCTCGGTCGGGTCGGCGCGGCGCCCCGTGGAGCTCGGGCAGCTGACCGTCTTCGGCAGAGGGGAGACCGGCGACGTGCTGATCATCGACGGGCCCACCGGGGGTGGGGAACCGTTGGACGTGCTGCTGCTCGGGGGCCGCCCGATCCGTCAGCCCGTCGCCGCCTACGGCCCGTTCGTGATGAACACCAGAGCCGAGCTGGCCCAGGCCGTCGAGGACTTCAACGCCGGCCGCCTCGGCACGGTCCCCGTCGATGGCCTGCGTCCTTACCGCCCGCGCTGACCGAGCGGGCGGCTACAGCCCGACCAGGAAGATCAGCGCCCGGAGCACCTCGAAGTAGTCGTCGGCCTCGAAGGCCACCGTTGACCCGTCCACGAGCGTGGCGCTGGGGTAGAACGCCCGTACGAACGCCGCCGATGGGTCGCGGTAGACCACCTCGAGGCGGTGCGGGCCAGAGAGCGGCAGCGGCGCTGGGCGTGGTGCGACCAGGGCGGCGGTGGCCGCCTCGCGGATGCGCTCGACGGCCTGACGCGGATGCATCGAGGTGGTCGACGCACCAGCTCCCTCGCTGACGGCGACGGTGCAGCAGCCGGGAACTGTCGCTTCCACCTCGTCGCACAGCGCCCGGTCGCCGGTCACCAGCACGACGGGAACACCGAGGGTCGCCGCGGCCAGCGCGTGCAGGCGGTACTCCGAGGCGGGCTCGCCGTCGAGGTGCAGGCCGACGAGCTTGGTGCTCGACAGCGTGTGCGCCAGCGGGTTGCCGCCGCTGCCGGCCCGGCTGTGGTAGCCCACGAACAGCGCGGCGTGGAACGTCAGGTCGAGACCCTGGACCATGGCCAGCGGGTGGCCGTTGTAGCCGCGGATCAGGCGCGCCGGCACCGGGAGCGCCGCCGGCGAAAGGTTCCTGCCGTCCCCGTGGGCGTCCTTCACCACGACGTCGGTGGCGCCGGCGGCGATGGCGCCTTCGCACGCCGCAGCGACCTCGGCGTCCATCTGCGCTCGGAACGCCGGATACCCGGGCTGCCCCTTGGTGGCCTCGTCGCGGGCCGTGATGCCGGCGACCCCCTCGATGTCGGCGCTGATGAAGACCTTCACGCCGGGCATTCTGTCCCCCATGAACCGGACCGACCGGCTCTACGCACTCGTCGAGGAACTGCGCGCTGTCGCGCCGTCCCACCGCTCGACGACCTGGTTGGCCAGCCGCTTCGAGGTCAGTGGCCGCACGATCGAGCGCGACCTCGCGGCGCTGCAACAGGCTGGCGTGCCGATCTACGCCACACCCGGCCGTCGCGGTGGCTACGCCATCGACACCCAGCACACCCTGCCGCCGTTGAACCTGAACGCAGCCGAGGTCGCCGCCGTCGCCACTGCGCTCGCCGCCGCGACCACGCCGTTCACCCATGCCGGCCGGAGTGCGCTGCAGAAGATCCTCGCCGTGCTGCGCGAGGTCGATGCGCACGGTGCCTACGAGCTGGCGTCCCGTGTGCGGATCTACGACACGGGTTCAGGCCCGCGCCCGCCAGGCGTCGTGGAGCACGCCATCGTCCAGCGGCGCGTGCTGCGGCTCGACTACGTGGACAAGTCCGGGTCGGTCTCCGAAAGGGTCGTGGAGCCGGTCGCCGTGCTCGGGGTGCAGCCGAACTGGTACCTCTGGGCCTGGTGCCGGTTGCGCCAAGCCCCGCGGTCGTTCCGCCTCGATCGCATCCGTGGCGCGGTCATGTCAGAAGAGGTGGCACCCGAGCGCGGCATGGACGTCTCGGCCCTCGAGGTCCCTGATCTCATCGGGCGCAGCATCCTCGCCGAATGATCCGAAACCCCGACAGGGGGCTGTCGCCGCGGGTCCGCAGGATGGCGTCATGAGCAACACCATGACCACTGCCAACACCATGACCACCACCAACCCCGTCTCCTGGTTCGAGGTCCACACGGCGCAGCCGCAGCGGGCCAAGGACTTCTACGGCGCCGTCTTCGGTTGGAGCTTCGACGACTCCTTGCCGGGCTACTCGATGATCCAGCTCGGCGAGGGGGCCCCGATCGGCGGAGGCATCGCCGACAGCGGCGGCGCCTACCCCGATGCCGCCATCTTCATGGTGCAGGTGCTCGACGTCGGCGCCGCCCTCGACGCGGCCGCCGCCAACGGCGGTTCGATCGTCGCCGCGGCGAAGACCATGCCGACCGGGTTGTCGTTCGGCTACGCCGCCAACCCGGACGGCTCGGTGTTCGGCGTCTGGAGCCCGTCTGCGGACGCGTGACCACGCTCGGCCGTCTGTGTCACGACAGTTTGCGTTTCGACGAACTTGTCGTGACACAGACGGCCCAGAGGTGAGGATGGCGGCGTGACCGTCTCCATTGAGGCCAGCGAGCTGCGCATCGTCCCCGCCAACCGGGCCACCTGGGGCGACCTGGTGGCCATCTTCGGCACCGCTGACTACCCCTTCCATTGCCAGTGTCAGCGGTTCAAGGGCACGGGCTGGCTGTGGCGCGACACCAGCCTCGACGAGCGCCAGGCCATGCACCGGGCGGCGACGGCGTGCGGCGACCAGGACGCCGACCACACCAGCGGTCTCGTCGCCTACCTCGGGGACGAGCCGATCGGCTGGGTGGCCGTCGAGCCGCGAGTCGCCTACCCGAAGCTGCGCACGTCACGAGTGCCATGGAGCGGGCGGGACGAGGACAAGGATCACGACGGCGTCTGGGCCGTGACCTGCTTCTGCGTCCGCAAGGGCTTCCGGGGCCGTGGCATCACCTACCCGCTGGCGCAAGCCGCCGCCGACCACGCCCGGGATCAGGGCGCATCGGCCGCTGAGGGCTACGGGATGGTCACCGAGCCCGGCGTGGAGATCACGTGGGGTGAAGTCCACGTCGGGGCGGTGCAGGTGTTCGAGGAGGCCGGGTTCGTGGAGGTCAGCGCCCCCACCAAGCGCCGCCGGGTGCTGCGCATCGACTTCGATGCCCAGGCGTCCGGTTGACGAGCCCGGTGCTGGCCTACCGAGCCGGGTCGCCGAAGAACTCGCGTGAGCCCTGCGTGCCGTACAGGTAGTACAGGACGATCAGGGCGAACACGATGGAGATGATCGCCGACGCGAGGTAGGTGCCGTGGCCGTAG
>JBPCJL010000300.1:0-6663 GCA_051005355.1 Ilumatobacteraceae bacterium | reverse complement strand
GGTCCGTTGCGTTCGAGCCAACTGCGCGGGGTGGGGAACATGTCGGCTGGGAGCATGGCGGCGCCCATGAGCGTGTCGATTGCCCCCCACCCGCCGGCGGGTGGGTGTTCTCGTAGTACAGGCGCATCGACGAGCCGATCGTCTTGGTGGCCCAGTAGACGGTCAGGTTGGCGCACAACTCGTCGCGCCTGACCGCCCGCTCGACGTCCCCGTCGCAGTCGCTCCAGGCCCGGTACTTCTCGACGATCCGTGCCGCCACGCATGGGCGGTCGGTCCCGCGGTCCCGAGAGGAGCGGACTGTGGTCCGGTGCGTCAAGAGCGGGGCTGCTCGATGATCAGCGAGCACACGTTCACCAACCCGCGCCATCGCCGTCCGACACCTGTGATGGTCGAAAGGAATCGCCATGTCTCGATCAGCTACTTCCAAGCGAACCGTCCGCGTCGCCGCCGTCACCGCAACGTTGGCGGCCGCCGGCGTCGTCGGCATCGCCTGGACCGCCAGCGCCGATGACCAGCCAGCCGCACGACGCACGGCCTGCGTGGGGTCGATCCGATTCGACCTCACCTTCGGCGGCGCAGGCGGTCCTTCACGGCCGTACGTCGGCACCCTGACCAGCGATCGCACGGTGATCGCCGGAGCGCCGGGTGCGGTCGCAACGTTCGTGCCCGGAGGTGCACCCGTCGAGTTCTCCAGCTCGTTGCACGGTGCATGGGAGCCGGACGGTCGGAACGCCTGCCGGATCGTCGTCGAACAAGTCGACGCCGGCGTCGACGGCATGATCAGTGGCTTCTCTCGCGCCACGGCACGCATCCAGTTCGCCGGATCCGAGTTCACCATCGATGGCACCGCCGACACGTTCGACCCGGAGCGCAACCTGGTCGGTGACGACGTTCCGATCAGCGGCGGCGGCAGTCGCATCACCGTCGATGAGGCCGACAGCTGAAGCGGTTGCGCCGACGTGATCCACTGCGATGAGCGATCTGCGCTCAATGGGCGCAGATCGCTCACCGCTCCCGCCGGTGCGGGTCGCCCAGGACAGGTTCGCGACGATGGCGGCGTGGACTACTCGCAGATCCTCTACGACACGCGCGGCGATGTCGCCGTGATCACCCTGAACCGGCCTGAAAAGCTCAACGCGTGGACGCCGACGATGGCCGAAGAGCAGGTCGATGCCATCCGGCGGGCCAACGACGACCCGGCGATCGGCGCCATCGTCACGACCGGGGCGGGTCGCGGGTTCTGCGCCGGGGCCGACATGCAGGACACGTTCCAGTTGCGCATCGACGGTGTCGATCCCGGCAACGACACCGCCGGTGGTCGCGGCGGCATGCCGCGCGGCGTGGACTGGGTGCAGTTCGTGCGTGCGGCCAAGCCGATGGTCGCCGCCGTCAATGGGCCGGCGATCGGCATCGGCGTCACGATGTGCCTGCCGATGGACCAGATCGTCACCGCGCCGGCGGCCAAGTTCGGGATGGGCTTCATCAAGATGGGCCTCGTGCCCGAGCTGGCCAGCTCGCGACTGCTGGCCGAGCGGATCGGCTTCGGCCGGGCCAGCGACCTGTGCCTCTCCGGGCGGATCATCCTGGGCGACGAGGCCCACGCCATCGGCCTGGCCGACCGAGTCTCCGGCCCCGGCGACGACGTGGTTGACGTCGCCGTGGAGATCGCCAGCTCCTACGCCGCCAACCCGGCGCCGCAGCTCAGGATGATCAAGCAGCTGCTCACGGCGAACGCCGTCGAATCCGACCTGGCCGCCGTCCAGCGAGCCGAGCACGACTACCTGCTCACGTGCTGGGAGTCGTCGCAACACGCCGAGGCCGTGAAGGCGTTCACCGAGAAGCGCCCGCCGGTCTTCACCCGCTGAGCCGGCGATCTGGGCGGGTTCCGTCTCGGCAGTTGGAACGGATCCCGCCCGGATACGGATCCCGCCCAGATGGGGGGACGTCCGCCGGGTCTGTCAGCACTGGCTCTCTTCGGGCGGCACCTCGACGTCGATCAGGTAGGCGTGCACGATCTCGTCGACGCACTGGTTGACGCTGTAGCCGGTGTGCTGGTCGGCGGTCACCACGATCAGCCGACCGTCCTCCAACGTGTCGGCCATGATGCGCGTGCTCTCGAGCGGCGTAGCCGCGTCACCCGTCGTCCCGATGACCACGATCGGTCCGGCGCCGGCGCCGGTGATGTCCACGCGCGGGTCGTTCGACTCGGGGAAGAACGTGCAGAAGTACTCGCCCGTCGTATCGGGTGCGATGCGCGGCCCCGCTTCGTTGAACAGCGGGGCGTTGGCGTCGTTCTCCTCGACGGTCGGCCGCTCGACCTGGTCCATGCACACGATCGACTGGAAGGCCTCCAGCTGGTTGCCCCAGGTGCCGTCGGCTTGGCGCTGGTAGTAGTTGTCGTAGAGCTCGAGCAGCCCGGCTCCATCGCCGTTCTGCGCCGCGGTCAGGGCGTCGGACAGCTCCGGCCAGGACGAGTCGGAGTACATCGCCTGGATCACGCCCCGCAGCGCCACGCCTCGGTCGACGTCCGGTCGCCCGGCCTCGCTCGGGATCGGCGTCTCGTCGAGTGACGCCATGAGGGCGTCGAAAGCGCCTTCGGCACCGCCGCCGTTGTGGAACGCGCAGCTCGTGTCAGCACTGCAATCGGCGAGGTAGGTCGTCAACGTGCCTTCGAAGCCGCGGATCTGCTGCAGGTTGGATTGCAGCGGGTCGGCGTTGGGGTCGGCGGCACCGTCGAGCACGGCGACGCGCACCGTGTCGGGGAACAGCGTGGCCCAAGTGGCGCCGAGCTCACTGCCGTAGCTGAAGCCGAAGTAGCTGATCTGCTCCTCGCCGAGCGCCTGGCGGATCGAGTCGATGTCGCGCGCCGAGTTGTTGGTGCCGACGAAGGCCAGGATGTCGCCGTTGTTCTCGGCGCAGGCGTCGCTGAACTCCTCGGCCAGGTCGACGCGCACCTGCCGCTCGGCCTCATCGTCCGGCGTGATGTCGATGCCGGCGGTGTACCGGTCGTAGTCGTCGATGCAGTCGATGGCCGGCGCGCTCTCCCCCGTGCCGCGCGGGTCCCAGCCGATGATGTCGAAGCGCTCCAGCAGCTCTGCCCCGTAGATCTGGTCGGCGAACACGGCGAAGTCGCTGCCGCCGAAGCCAGGCCCGCCGGGGTTGACGAGCAGCGAGCCGATCTTGTTGGCCTGGTCATCGGCCAGGCGGCGGGCCAGGAACAGCTCGAACTGGGCGCCGTCGGGATCCTCGTAGTCCACGGGCACCTCGAGCAAAGCGGTCTCGACGCCCTCGGACAACTCCTCCCACTGCAGCTCGCCGGTCCCGGTGGCGGTGGCGTCCGGTGCTTCGGTGTCGGGCGGACCCGTCTCCCCGGGCATCGTCTCGAGCGGCGGAAGCGTCTCCTCGACAGTGGTGGGGGTCTCGTCCGTCGTCACCCTCGCGGCCGCATCGGCGCGATCGGTCACCACGCCACTGTCGGCGCACGCCGCGCTGAGGAGGGCCAGCACAGCCAGCGCAGCGACCGGTCTCCGGGACATGGTTCGCATGGTACGAGCAGGCACCGCTGCGCCGCTGTCGCGCTCGATGCCCGCAGATGACGCAGCCGTAGCCTCAGCTGCATGCGAACCGGGCCCCACACACTGATGCCCCGGGACGCATCGAACGTCCAAGGGGCGCAGGTGACGTCGGCCACGCTGCGGCGCATCTGGACCTTCGCCCGCCCCTACCGGCGGGCGATCGCGCTGTTCCTGGCGGCCATCCTCGCCGCCGCTCTCCTTGCCCTCGTGCCGCCACTCGTCGTGCGGGCCATCCTCGACACGGCGATCCCCGACGGCGATCGGTCCTTGATCACGTGGCTCGCCGCCGCCGCCGTCGGCGCGGCGCTGGGTGACGCCGGGCTGCAGATCGTGCAGCGCTGGTGCAGCGCCCGTGTCGGCGAGGGTTTGATCTACGACCTGCGCCGAGCGTTGTTCGCCAAGGTGCAGCGGATGCCGATCGCCTTCTTCACCCGCACCCCCACCGGCGCCATGATCTCCCGGCTCAACAATGACGTCGTCGGCGCCCAGACCGCCGTCACGAGCACCCTCGGCAGCGTCGTCAGCAACGTCGTCGTGCTCGTCACCACCCTGATCGCCATGGTCGCCCTCGAATGGCGCCTCACGCTGCTGTCCCTGATCGTGCTGCCGATGTTCGTGATCCCGGCCCGGCGCGTCGGTCGTCGGCTGCAGGACATCTCCCGCCGCCAGATGCAGCACAACGCCACGCTGAACACGCAGATGTCCGAGCGCTTCAACGTCGCCGGCGCCATGCTCGTCAAGCTGTTCGGCGACCACCGGCGCGAGGACGACGCCTTCGAGCGCCACGCCGCCGGGGTGCGCGACGCAGGGATCAGCTCGGCGATGTACGGCCGCGTGTTCTTCGTCGCCCTCGGCATGGTCGGCGCCATCGGTGCGGCAGCGATCTACGGCGTGGGTGCCCACCTCGTCGTGTCCGGACAGCTGACCCCCGGCACGCTCGTCGCCCTCGCCGCCCTGGCCACGCGCGTCTACGGACCGCTCACGGGGCTGACGAACGCGCGCGTCGACCTGATGACGTCGATGGTCAGCTTCGAGCGGGTCTTCGAGGTGCTCGACGCGCCCGAAGCGATCCGGGAACGCCCCGGCGCCGTCGACCTCGTCGAGCCGGCCGGCCGGGTGACGTTCGACGACGTCGTGTTCCGCTACCCGCCGGCGGCGGACACATCCATCTCTTCGCTCGAGCAGCACCTGCCGACGAACGACCCTGACACGGACGTGCTGCGCGGCGTGAGCCTCGACGTGCGGTCCGGCGAGACGGTGGCGCTGGTGGGTGCGTCGGGCGCCGGGAAGTCGACGCTGATGTCGCTCGTGCCGCGCCTCTACGACGTCACCGCCGGCGCCGTGCGCATCGACGGCCAGGACGTGCGCGACCTGACGCTCGACTCCCTGCGCGCCGCGATCGGCGTCGTCGCCCAGGATCCGCACCTCTTCCACGAGACGATCGGCGACAACCTGCGCTACGCCAAGCCGGACGCCACCATCGACGAGCTCGTGGGGGCCTGTCGGGCGGCGCGCATCCTGGACACGATCACTGCCCTGCCCGACGGGTTCGACACCGTGGTCGGCGACCGCGGCTATCGGTTGTCGGGTGGGGAGAAGCAGCGCGTCGCCATCGCCCGGCTGCTGCTCAAGGACCCGGCCGTGATGATCCTCGACGAGGCGACGAGCCACCTCGACAACGACAGCGAGCTGCACGTGCAGGCGGCGCTGGAGACGGCCCTGGCCGGACGGACCGCGCTGGTGATCGCCCACCGCCTGTCCACGATTCGCGGCGCCGACCGCATCGCTGTCCTTGACGCCGGCCGGATCGTGGAGCTCGGCACGCACGACGAGCTGGCGGCACGCGACGGCGCCTACGCCGCCCAGCTGAGCGCCGGCGCGGCGACGGCCACCGTGGCCGGCGCGGCGGCAGGCGGGGGCTCGTGACCGACACGGAGGCCGGCACCGGCACCGGTCCGCTGGCCGACCTGCGCATCGTCGACATCTCGACCGTCATCGCCGGGCCCAACTGCGCCCGCTACCTGGCCGACTTCGGCGCCGACGTGATCAAGGTCGAGCGACCCGGCGGGGACACCTTGCGCAACATGGCGTGGCGGGACGATCGCGACGGCGAAGGGCTGTGGTGGAAGCTGGCCAACCGGGGCAAGCGCACGGTCGTCGCCGACCTGAAGGACGACGCCGACCGGGCCGTGGTGCTCGGGCTGCTCGACACGGCCCACGTCCTCGTCGAGAACTTCCGCCCCGGTGCGCTCGAGCGGATGGGCCTCGGACCGGAGGTCCTGCACGCCCGCAATCCCGGGCTCGTGATCACGCGTGTCACCGGGTTCGGCCAGGACGGGCCGTACGCGTCACGGCCCGGCTTTGCGACCATCGCCGAGGCGATGTCGGGCTTCGCCGCCATCAACGGCGAGCCGGACGGTCAGCCGCTGCTGCCGCCGATCGCCCTCACCGACGAGGTGACCGCGCTGGCCGCCGCCTTCGCCACCATGGTCGCCCTCCACAGCGGCCGCGGCCAGGTCGTCGACGTCAACCTGCTGGAGACGATGTTCCAGCTGATGGGGCCGCTGGCGTCCGTCTACGCCCGGCTCGGCGAACAGCAGCCCCGCCTCGGGTCGGGGCTCCCGTATTCCGTCCCCCGCGGCACGTACCGGTGCCGAGACGGGCGGTGGGTGGCGGTGTCGACGAGCAGCGACTCCGTCGCCGCTCGGGTGATGGGGTTGCTCGGCCTCGGTGCGGACCCTCGATTCGCCACGTTCGCCGGGCGGGTAGAGCACCGGGAGGAGGTCGAGGCGCACATGGCGGCGTGGTGCGCGCGACGAACGGGCGACGAGGTGCTGGAGGCGTTCGGAGCCGCGCACGCCGCCGTCGGGCTGGTGATGGACATGGCCGACATCGCCGCCGACCCGCACTACGCGGCGCGCGGGGCGATCGCCGAGGTCGGTGACGTACCGATGCAGGGCCTCATCGCCCGGCTCAGTGCGACGCCGGGCGTCTTGCGCTGGCCCGGCCGCCGCCTCGACGCCGACGGCGACGAGATCCGCGCCAACGGCTGGGGCTGACCGCCCGCTGCAGTCGGGCAAGACTCCAG
>JBPCJL010000299.1:0-16252 GCA_051005355.1 Ilumatobacteraceae bacterium | reverse complement strand
ACAGCCAGGCGCCGATGAGCCGCCCATGAACCTGGGTCTGTCGTTCCTGCGCGGCATGGTCGCCTCGGTCAACCCGTGCGCCTTCGTCCTCCTGCCCACGTACCTGGTCTACTTCCTCGGCGTCGAGGCCGAGCAAGGCGGTCCGCAGCGGGCATCGGTGCGCCGGGCCCTCGGCGTCTCGGCGTCGGTGTCGGCGGGGTTCATGAGCGTGTTCGTCGTCGCCGGCGTGCTCAGCAACTCCGTCACCAAGTGGCTCGACCGCAACGCCAAGTACGCCACCGCAGTGATCGGCGTGGCGCTGATCCTGCTCGGCGTGGCGATGCTGTTCGGCTACCGGCTCCCGTTCGCCACGCCGAACGTGAGCGGCGCCGGGCGGGATCGGACGGCGCGGTCGATGTTCGTCTACGGCGTGGCCTACGCCCTGGCCTCGATCGGCTGCACCATCGGGCTGTTCGCGGCCACGGCGTTCGCCGCCCCCGACTCCTTCGCCGCCGGTGTGATCAGCGTCATCGCCTACGGCGCCAGCATGGCCCTCGTCGTCACTGCGCTGACCGTGAGCCTGGCCGTCGCCAACCACGCGCTGCTGAAGGTCCTCCGGTCGGTCATGCGCTACGCCAACCAACTGGCGGCGGCGTTCGTGCTGCTGTCCGGCGCCTACCTCCTCTACTACTTCTGGGTGGTCGACGTGAACGAGGAGTCGGACACCATCACCGATGCCGTCGACAGCTTCCAGGGCGACGTCGTGACCCGGCTGAACGACAACTGGCAGCTCGCCGCGCTGGTGCTCGGGGCGATCGTCCTGGGCGCTGCCCTCTACGTCGGCGTGCGCCGCCGGGGCGACGCGCCACCGGTAGCGTCGCCCGATCGTGAGGCATCCAGACGCTGACGCTGACGCTGACGCGGTCCGGGTCCGGCCGGCGGCCACGGTCATCGTCGCTCGCGATGCCGACGCGCTCGAGGTGTTCGTCCTGCGCCGGACGACCGCCGCCGCCTTCGCCGGCGGGATGTACGTCTTCCCGGGCGGCCGGGTCGACGACGCCGACGGCGGGCCGGGGATCGCGCCGTTCTGCGAGGGGCTGAACGACGTCGCCGCGTCGGCCGCGCTCGACCTCGATCGGGGCGGTCTCGCCTACTGGGTGGCAGCTGTCCGGGAGTGCTTCGAGGAGGCCGGCCTCCTGCTCGCCAGGCGTTCAGACGGCGGTGCCGTCGTGATCGACGACGCCGACCGGCGCGCCGTGCACGCCGGTGAGCTGACGATGGTCGAGCTCTGCCGCCGTGACGGGTTGGTGCTCGATCTGAGCGCGCTGCGCTACGTCGCCCACTGGGTGACGCCGGCGGGCGAGAACCGCCGCTTCGACACCCGGTTCTTCCTCGCCGTGGCGCCGCCCGATCAAGAGGGCGTCCACGACGACACCGAGACCGTCCACAGCATGTGGATCCGCCCGGCGGAGGCGCTGGCGCAGGTCGAGCGGGGGGAGATCCTGATGCTGCCGCCGACGATCGCCAACCTGCGCGCCATCGCCGATTGCCGGACCACAGCGGAGGCGCTGGCCCGAGCCGACGCCGCCGGCCGCCCGCCGCGCATCGCACCTCGCCTGCGCCGAGACGCCGCCGGTCACGTCACCGGCATCGCCCTCCCCACCGACGAGGACTACGCCACCCTGGCTTGACCCCATCCGAGGGTTACGTGAGGGGAGGCCCCTCCGCCAACCCTCCGATGGCAGCAAACCCTCCGATGGGAACGGCGTTCAGCTGGCGCGGACGGGGTCGGCCAGGGCGACTTCGACGGCGGCGAGCATGCGGGCGGAGCAGCCGGCCATGTCCGGACCGTCGACGGCCGCTGGCGGCACGACCACCTCGTCGAGGGCCTCGGCGATCGAGGCGAAAGCCCGGGCGGCCGGCCCGGCGTCGGGGCCGGACTCGAGCGCGACCGGCCGACCGTTGTCACCACCGGCCGAGACCGCTGGCTCGAGCGGGATCTGGCCGAGCAGCGGGACGTCGATCGCAGCAGCCAGTGCGGCGCCACCGCCGGCGCCGAACAGTTGGTACGTCACCCCGTGCGCGCACGTGAAGTCGGTCATGTTCTCGACCACGCCGACAACGCGCACGAAGCTGCGCCGCGCCATGTCGGCCGCCCGCTGCGCCACCTTCTGCGCCGCCAGCGCCGGCGTCGTGACGATCACCAGATCAGTGCGCGGCAGCATCCGCGCCAGACCCATCTGCACGTCGCCGGTACCCGGCGGCATGTCGATCAGCAGGTCGTCGAGCTCGCCCCAGCGCACGTCGCGCAGGAACTGCTCGACCGCTTTGGTCAGCATGAGCCCGCGCCACATCAGCGCCGTCTCCTCCTCGACGAGGAAGCCAGTCGACACGACCTTCAAGCGGCCGGCGCCGACCGACAGCTCGTTGGGGATGATCAGCGCCCGGTCGCTGCCCTCGGGTCGCGCCGCCTCCATGCGATCGGTCATCCCGAGCAGTCGCGGCACGGAGAAGCCCCAGATATCGGCGTCGAGCACGCCGACGGTGCGCCCCTTGGCGGCCAGCGCAACGGCCAGGTTGACCGCCACGGAGCTCTTGCCGACGCCGCCCTTGCCGCTGGCGATGGCCAGGACCCGCGTCGACGCCGGGATCTGCGTGTCGCCGGCGTGCTGGCGGGCGTTCCAGCGGGCCTTGAGCATCACCTCGCTGCGCTCGTCGGGCGTCATCTCGCCCCACTCGATGCGCACATCTCTCACGCCTGGGTGCACGCCGACGCGCGACTCGACCTCGCGCTTGATGTCGGCCCGCAACGGGCACCCGCCGATCGTCAACTTCACGGTGACGCGCACGGTGCCGTCCTCGTCGACGAAGACGGCGGGCACCATGCCGAGCGACACGATGTCGCTGCCGAGCTCCGGGTCGACGACCGACCTGAGCACGGCCAACACCTCCTCCGTCGACGGCGGGGGCACGGGTGACTCGGGCACGACGAGCATTTTACCGGCCAAGACCGTGTAATCTTGGTCCGTGGCGACTCCGGGGATCCTGCCGTCACGCGACGTGTTCCGCGTCCTCGGCGACAACACCCGCTACGCCATCTATCTCGAGCTCGCCCGCTCGCCTCGTCCGCTCGTCACGGCCGAGATCGCCGACACGCTCGATCTGCACCCGAACACCGTGCGACCGCACCTCGACCGCATGCGCGAGGTCGGTCTGCTCGAGGTGACCACCGATGCCCGTGGCGAGGTCGGACGGCCGCAGCACCGCTACTCCCTTGCGCCCGACGCGCCGTCGCTCGGTCTGGAACCGCCGACCATGCCCCTGCTCGCCCGCATGGTGGTGGAGATGGCACACGGCCTCGGCGCCAGCCCGGCCGACGCCGTCGCGGTGGGCGCCGCCGAGGGTCGCTCACGCGCCGCCGCCTACGCCGCCGCCCCATCGGCGCTCGAGGCGCTGGTCGCCGATCTCGACCGCCTCGGCTTCGATCCGCTGGTCGCCGACGACGAGACCGACGACCAGTCCGGTGACGAGCCGAATGACGAGCTCGACGACGACGTCACGGCGGTCGTGGCCTTCGCCAACTGCCCGTTCGCCGACATCGCCCGCACCCACCCCGAGCTGGTGTGCGCGCTGCACCGTGGGCTCGTCAGCGGCTTCGTCGAGCAGATGGGCGACGCCGAGGTGCGCGAGTTCTGCACGCTCGTCGACCGGACGCCGTGCCAAGTGTCCCTGGCCAGCCGATGACGCCGGCCGACGACGCCATGGTGCCGGCCGTTATGATCATCCGCAGCATTGTCTCGCCAGCCCGCTGGCGCCGAGGAGGAACGTCGTGATCACCCTCACCGAATCCGCCGCCGTCAAGGTCAAGGAACTGTTGAAGGCCGAAGGGGCCGATGAGCTGGCGCTGCGCGTGGCGGTTCGCCCCGGCGGGTGCAGCGGCTTCTCCTACGAGATGTTCTTCGACGGCGACATCGCCGCCGACGATGAGCAAGCCAAGTTCGGAGCGGCGGACGACGTCAAGGTCGTCGTCGATCCCGCCTCGGCACAGCTGTTGCAGGATGCCACCCTCGACTACAAGGACGGGCTGGAGCAGTCGGGGTTCGCCATCACGAACCCCAACGCCACCCGCAGCTGCGGTTGCGGCCAAAGCTTCTCCTGACCCGTCGCGCCCCTCCCATCTGGGCGCGTCCGTTCTCAAACGGCCTGCTGGGCGCGCTCGTTCTCGAAGATGGGGAGTTCCGCGCCCAGATCTCGGGCGCTCCAGAATCCGGGGACCGGGGTTTTCGCACCGGCGTTGTAGTGGGCCAGCCGCGATCGAGCGCTCGCCGAGGTCAGGTCGATGACGTCGAAGATCATGGCGGGGCCGGCTGCGCGCAGCGCCTGGTCGGGTGCGCTGCCCGGGTCCGGAAGGTCGGTCGTCAACACCACCAGGGGCGCCGCTGACGTTCCGCCGAGCGCAGCCGCCCGCCCGAGCGCGCGCCACGCCGTGTCGCTGCTCGACAACCCGCTGCGCCAACTGGTGGCCGCGCCGGCCACATCGAAGCGCCAGTCCCGGCCCATGCCGTCGAGGGCGGCGAACGGGACCACGACGCCGACGCCCTTGACCCGCTGATCGGTCGTGATGTCGATGAACCCGGCGTCGACGAGCGCCGCCATGGCCAGCCGCCCCATCGACTGGGCGTGGATGCCGACGCCCAGCGGCTCGGCCGCCTCGGTGGCGACGCGCCGGCGGGCCAGCTCGACGTACTGCGGGTCGAGGTCGTAGCCGACATAGCGCCGGTCGAGCCGGGCCGCAGCAACGAGCGCCGAGCCGCTGCCCATGAACGGGTCGAGCACGAGGTCGTCGCGATACGTGTAGAGCTGGATCAGCCGGGCCGGCAGCTCGACGGGGAACGGAGCCGGGTGGCCGACGCGCCGAGCCCGCTCTGGCGGGATCGACCACACGTCGAGCGTCAGGGCGAGGAAGTCGTCGGTGGCCAGCGTGCTCTCATGGGGCAGACCGGCAGCCGCTCGTTGCGCCGGTGTGCGGGCGCGATCGAAGCGGCCCTTGCTGGCCACGATCACCCGCTCGGTCAGGTCTCGGAGCACCGGGTTGCCGGCTCGCCGGAACGACCCCCACGCGCACGAGCCGGTGGCGCCCTCGGCCTTGCGCCAGATCAGCTCGCCGCGCGGGAGTAGCCCGAGGTCGTGCTCGAGGATGCGCGAGACGTCGGCCGACAGGCTGCGGTACGGCTTGCGGCCGAGGTTGGCCACGTTGACGGCGATGCGGCCGCCGGGTTCGAGCTTGCGGGCGCACTCGGCGAACACCTGGGTGAGCAGCTGGAGGTACTCGAGGTACGACGACGGCACCCCCTCGCGCGCCAGCTCCTCCTCGTACTGCTTGCCGGCGAAGTACGGGGGCGAGGTGACGACCAGCGCCACCGATCGATCGTCCACGGCGTCCATCGACCGGGCGTCACCCTGGACGAACGGGTCGGGGATCGCTCGTGGCGTCGCAACTTCGTCGTCCGTGGAGAGCGTCGGAGCGCGGAAGCGTCCGTAGAACGCCGAGGCGTCGTGGCTCTCGCGAGCGCCCGTCCCGAAGTTCAGGGTCGCGGTCCGCCGGCGGCGGCGTCGAACCGTAGGCATGGTCGCAGCCTAGTTTGGCGCGTCGAACACACGCGCGATGATGGTCGTGTGGGCCGCCGAGCGGTCGACTCACCGCGGCCACGCAGTGCGGTGGGTCGGTCAGAGTTCGTCAGGCGGCGCCTGACTGCGGTCGCCCCCGCCGGTGGCCGCGGTCGGCCAGGACTCGGCCAACTTCTCGTGGGCGGTACGGCCGAAGATCATCCCGCCGATGGATCCGAGCACCTCGTTGATGTACGCCTCGAACTCATCGTCGGCGAAGTGCCAGTCGATGTCGTGGTCGTCTCGTTCGATGTAGCCGTCGAGGGACACGTTGATGTGGAGGAAGACCTTGGCGGACATGTCCGTCCATCCTTTCTGCTGATGACTACGGTGCGGCGAGAATGAACAAGCCGCTCGGTCCATACAGCCCGTTCGTCCGCGCCGGCGACTTCGTCATCGTGTCCGGCCAAGGCGGGATGCGCAACGGCGTCCTCGTCGAAGGCGGCGTGGCCGCCCAGACGACCCAGACCATTGCCAACGTCGCCGAGCGGTTGGCCGATGCCGGCGCCGCCCTCGACGACGTCGTCAAGACGCTGTGCTTCCTCACCGACATGGGCACGTTCAGCGAGTTCAACGACGCCTACGCGGCGGCGTTCGGTGACCACCGCCCGGCCCGCTCCACCGTCGAGGTGTCCGCGCTGCCCGGCGGCATGGACGTCGAGGTGGAGGCCTGGGCCTACAAGCCCGCATGACGGGCGGTTCGCCCAGCCGCTGCGGTTGGTCGACGGGCAGCGCCGAGTACCTCGCCTACCACGACACCGAGTGGGGCGTGCCCCAGCGCGATCCGCGGGTGCTCTTCGAGTTCCTCGTCCTCGAGGGTGCGCAGGCCGGGCTGTCGTGGTCGACCATCCTGAACAAGCGCGCCGGCTACCGCCGCGCCTTCGCCGACTTCGATCCGGCGCGCGTCGCTGCGTTCGGCGACGCCGACGTGGCGCGCTGCCTCGCCGATGCGGGCATCGTGCGCAACCGGGCCAAGGTCGCCGCCGCCGTCGGCAACGCCAAGGCGTGGCTCGAGTTCGACGATCCCGCCGGGTACCTGTGGTCGTTCGTCGGTGACGAGCCGGTGGCCAATGAGTGGGCGTCGTTGGCCGACGTGCCCGTGACGACCCCGGCGGCGGAGGCGATGAGCAAGGACCTGAAGCGGCGCGGCTTCCGCTTCGTCGGCCCGACGATCTGCTACTCGCTGATGCAAGCCTGCGGCCTCGTCAACGACCACGTCACGTCCTGCTTCCGCCACGCCCAGGTCGACGCGCTCCGGCGCGTGTTCTGACCCAACTTTGGTGCCACATCTGACACCAAGCTCCCGAGTGTTCGTGTCGCAGTGAGCATGACAGCCCAGGCCGGCCGTGCCCGGCCCAGGCCGAGGAGCGGAGTCTTCGGAGCGAGCGAGGCCATAAAGCAGGGGTCAGAACCTGTCGGCGCGGGCCGCCTGGCTAGCGTGACCGCCGTATGGCCGGAGCGATCATCATCGTCGTCGTGCTGCTGCTGATCCCGGTGCTGGTGCTGCTCTCCGGCGGGCTGGCGTCGGCCATCCTCGGGCAGTCGCTCGAAGCCGACGCCGAGCAGCGCAACGAGGGCAGCGAACTGCTCGACCTGCCCGACTGAGCATCGGCCGTGTTCCACCCCGACGCCCAGAACCGGGCGCTGACCGAGGCCATCGTCCGTTACGCCGTCGAGCGGGTCGACCTCGACCCGCCGCCGCTCGACGGTCCCCGCAGCCCGCAGGAGCTGCAGGCCATGGCCGGTGTGACGATCACGCCAGCGGGGATCGGCGGCCTCGAGGCGCTGCGCATCTTCGCCGAGGTGCTGGCGCCGGCGTGCATCTCGGTGGACCACCCGCGGTTCCTGTCGTTCGTCCCGGCCGCCCCGACCAACGCCTCGATCCTGTTCGACCTCGTGGTCGGCGCCTCCAGCATCTACGGCGGGTCGTGGCTTGAAGGCGGAGGCGCCGTCCACGCCGAGAACGAGGCGCTGCGCTGGATCGCCGATCTCGCCGGGTTCCCACCGATGGCCGGCGGCGTCTTCGTCGCCGGCGGTACGGCCGGCAACCTCAGTGCGCTGATCGCCGCCCGCTCGCGTTGGCGTGAGCGGGCTGGCGCCGTCCACGACCGCACGCGGGGGTTGATGCTGACGTCGGGCGGTGCGCACTCGTCCGTGGCCCAATCAGCACGAGCGATGGACGCCGACGTGGCGAGCATGCCCGTCGACGACTCCGGCCGGCTGCGGGCCGATGCGCTGTGGGCGGCGGTCGACGGTCTCGCACCGGACGATCGCGACCGACTGTTCGCGCTGGTCGTCACCGGGGGCACGACCAACGCCGGCGTCGTCGACGACCTCACCGCAGCCGCCGAGGTGCGTGCCGCGCTGGACACGTGGCTGCACGTCGATGCCGCCTATGGCGGCGCCGCACTCGTGGCTCCGAGCGTCCGGTCGCATTTCGCCGGCATCGAGGCGGCCGACAGCTTCATCCTCGATCCGCACAAGTGGCTGTTCGCGCCGTACGACTGTTGCGCCCTCGTGTACCGGGATCCCGAGCAGGCGCGGCGGGCCCACACCCAGCACGCCGAATACCTCGACGTGCTGCACGCCGATCGCAGCGAGGCCGGCCAGCTCGTGCACGACTGGAACGCCTCCGACTACGCCCACCACTTGACGCGGCGGGCTCGTGGGCTCCCGCTGTGGTTCAGCCTGGCCACGCACGGCACGGACGCCTACTGCGACGCCGTGGAGACGACGCTGCGCGTGACTCGCGAGGGCGCCGACCTCGTGCGGGCGGCGCCGCACCTCGAGCTGATCATGGAGCCCGAGCTGTCGATCGTGCTGTTCCGCCGCCTCGGGTGGGGTCCGGCCGACTACGACGTGTGGAGCGCCCGCGAGCTGGCCCGTGGCGAGGCGTTCGTGACGCCGACCTCGTGGGGCGCCGAGACCGTGCTGCGGTGGTGCATCGTCAACCCGCTCACGACGGTCGACGACCTGGCCGCCATCGTCGCCAGCCTGGCCGATGACTGAGCGATGACTGAGCCTGAGGTCGTCGACCTCGTCGTCGCCAACGCCCGGTGCGTCGCCACCATGGACGAGGACCGGCGAGAGCTCGACGGTGGCTGGGTGGCGATCACCGACGGCCTCGTGTCCGCCGTCGGCACCGGCGCCCCGCCCGTCGCCCGGGACACACTGGACGCCACCGATGCGCTGGTCACGCCGGGCCTGATCAACACGCACCACCACCTGTTCCAGAACCTGACACGCGCCTTCCGGCCGATGGTCGACAAGCCGCTGTTCGGCTGGTTGCAGTCGCTCTATCCGCGCTGGCGCCACCTCGACACCGAAGGCGCGTACCTGTCGGCGTGGGTCGGCCTCGCCGAGCTGGCGCTGTCCGGTTGCACGACGTCGACCGACCACCTGTACGTGCACCCGCAGGGAGCCGGAGATCTCCTCGCCGCCGAGATCGAGGCCGCTCGCGACCTCGGCGTGCGGTTCCACCCTACGCGCGGGTCGATGTCGCTGTCCGAGAAGGACGGTGGACTGCCGCCCGACGACCTGGTCGCCGACGATGACGAGATCCTCGCCGCCAGCGAAGAGGCCGTCCACCGTCACCACGACGCCTCGCTCGGGGCCATGGTCCGCATCGCCCTGGCGCCGTGCTCGCCATTCACCGTGACGAAGGAGCTGATGGTCCGCACCGCCGAGCTGGCGGAGCGGTTGGACGTGCGCCTGCACACCCACTTCGCCGAGAATGCCGAGGACGACGGGTGGTCGATGGCGACGTTCGGCTGCCGCCCGACGGAGCACCTGGCACGAGTTGGATGGCTGACGGATCGCGCGTGGCTGGCCCACTGCGTCATGCCGGACACCGACGAAGTGGGTCGGCTCGGCGCCGCCGGTGTCGGCGTGGCCCACTGTCCGTCGAGCAACCTCATCCTGTCTTCGGGCATCGCACCGGTCACGGCGCTGCGGGCGGCGGGGGTGACCGTCGGTCTCGGCGTCGACGGATCGTCCTCGGCCGACTCGGCGTCACTGTGGTTGGAGGCGCGCCAGGCGATGCTGCTGGCCAAGCTGCGCGACGGTGCCGGTGCGGCGACGGCCCGCACGGCGCTGGAGCTGGCCACCATCGGCGGCGCCGCGTGCCTCGGCCGCATCGGCGAGCTGGGCGTGCTCGCCCCTGGCGCCGTCGGCGACGTGGCGGTGTGGCCGCAAACGGGTCCAGCCTTCGCCGGTGCGCTCACCGACCCGGTCGAGGCGTGGGTGCGCTGCGGGCCGGTCACCGCCCGCCACACCGTCGTGCACGGTCGGGTGGTGGTGCGCGACGGGGTGCTGGCCCACGGCGCCGTCGAGGAGCGGCTGCGCGAACATCGTCGGGCCGCCGCCCGCCTGCAGGGTGTCGAGGCATGACCGTCTTGTGACGAGCCGTGCCGCCAGAATGCGGTTCCATGCGTCAGCCGACCAGGATCGTCCTGGCCACCGCCGGCGTCATCGCGCTGGTCCCTTCGCTCGTCGCCTGCACCGCTGATCGGGATGCGGCCGGTGTGCCGGCGCTCACCACGACGACGATGCCCGTGACCGTGGCACCGACCGAACCGCCGGTGCGGTCGCTGGCCATGATCGGCGACTCGATCACCAACGGTTCGGAAGTGGAGCTGCGCGAGCAGCTGGCCGTGCTCGGCATCGAGGTGCAGGCGATCGATGCGGAGGACGCCCGACGGATCACGTTCGACGGCACGGCCGAGTCGGGGTTGCAGGCGGTGACGACGTTGGCGGCGCAGCGGCCGCCCGATCTGTGGGTGATCGCCCTCGGCACCAACGACATCGCCCAGTACGACGGCGCCGAGGACTACGCGCCGGTGATCGAGCAATTGGTCGACGCCGTCCCGGCCGACGCGCCGCTGGTCTGGGTTGACGTGTACCTGGAGTCCAGCCCCACCGCATCGGCCGAGTTCAACGCCACCTTGCGCGCGGCGCTGCGCGAACGGGGCAACGCCATCGTCGTGGAGTGGGCCGCCCTGGCCGACGAGGACGGCGTGCTGCGCGACGGCATCCACCCCTCCGGCTACGGCATCGACAAGTTCGCCGAGCTGGTCACCACCGCCGTCGCCGAGTGGACGGCGTGACGACTGACGACCGACCGGCCGGCCGGCTCAGGGTCAGCGATCTGGTTGCTCAGCAATCAGTGCGCTGACCGTGACCATCACCGGCGCAGGTTCCCGGCGCTCGACGAGCTCGCCCAGGCGATCCGGCTGCACCTGGCTCTCTGACCCAACCCGGTTCTGCGGCTTGATCGCCCTCGTTTTCGAGGGTGATGGAGACTCAGAACGGCGTCAGCTCCAGCGGGACTGGCCGAAGCGGTAGCCGACGCTGCGGACGGTCTGGATCAGGCCGGCGTGCTCTTCGCCGAGCTTGGCCCGCAGCCGCCGCACGTGAACGTCGACCGTGCGGGCACCGCCGTAGTACTCGTAGCCCCACACCCGGTTCAGCAACATCTCGCGGGTGAACACCTTGCCGGGGTTCTGAGCCAGGAACTTCAACAGCTCGTACTCCATGTACGTGAGGTCGAGCGGCCGGCCGACGATCGACGCCTGGTACGTCTCCAGGTTCAGCGAAAGGTCCCGGTACTCGATCACCTCGGGTCGGGCGCCGCCGCCGGTGCGCCACAGCAGGTGCCGCACCCTGGCCTCGAGTTCGGCGGGGTGGAACGGCGAGAGGCAGAAGTCGTCGAACAGCTCGTCACGCAGGTCGAGGTCGGCCAGCTGACTGCCGGACACCAGGGCCAGGACCGAGGGGGAGCCCGGCTGGCGCTTGCGGATCGTGCGGATGAAGGCCCACGCCGCATTGGCGTCCGGACCGCAGTCCACGATCGCCCCAGACCACCCGGCGGCCGGCTCCTGCTCCGCCGCGTCGTCGGCGGAGGCAACCGCCTTCCAGGGATAGCCGCCCAGGTCGAGCGTCCGAGCCAGTTCGGGTGCGATGGGCTCGCCAAAGACCGCCAGCAGCTCGTTCACGCCCCGCCGCCCCGGCCGCGACCGATTCTGACGAAGATTTGGGGTGGAAAACCACCCCAAATCTTCGTCAGAACGCGTCCCGGGCTCATCACGGTCACAGCGACCGGAGGTAGTGGTCGATCTCGAACGTCGAGACGTGGGTCTTGTAGTTGCGCCACTCGGTGCGCTTGTTGCGCAGGAACCACTCGAAGATGTGCTCGCCCAACGCTTCGTGCACGAGCTCGGACGATTCCATCGCCTTCAGCGCATCCGACAGCGACTGCGGCAGGTGCGCAATGCCGAGCTTCGCCAGCACCTCGTCGTCGATCTCGAACAGGTTGGCGTCGGCTTCGACCGGCAGCTCGTAGCCCTCGTGGACACCGCGCATGCCGGCGGCCAACATCACGCTGAAGGCCAGGTATGGGTTGCAGGCCGGATCAGGCGACCGGTACTCGATGCGGGTCGCGGTGGGGTTGCCGCGCTTGGCGATCGGCACCCGAATGAGACCGCTGCGGTTGTTGCGCGCCCACGACACGTGCACCGGTGCCTCGAACCCGGGGACGAGGCGCTTGTAGCTGTTGACGGTCTGGTTGGTGACCGCCGTGATCTCGGCGGCGTGGCGCAGGAGTCCGGCCATGAACGACTTGGCCAGCGGAGACAGGTGGTAGTCGTCGTCGGCGTCGAAGAAGGCGTTGTCGTCGCCGGCGAACAACGACAGGTGGGTGTGCATCCCCGATCCCTGGTGGCCCTCCATCGGCTTCGGCATGAACGTGGCGTGCAGGCCGTGCTGGGCGGCGACCTCGCGCACGATCAGGCGGAACGTCATCACGCTGTCGGCCATCGACAGGGCGTCGGTGTGGCGCAGGTCGATCTCCTGCTGGCTGGGCGCATCCTCGTGGAAGCTGTACTCGACGGGGATGCCCATCGCCTCGAGGGTGCGGATGGTCTGCTTGCGCAGCGAGCCGGTGATGTCGTTCGTCGTCAGGTCGAAGAAGCTGGCCTCGTCGAGCGGCTCCGGCGGCTGTCCCGGCACGGGCGGGGCGAAGTAGAAGAACTCGATGTCCGGGGCGACGTAGAACGTCAGCCCTTGCTCGTGACACGACCGCACGTGCCGGCGCAACACCTGGCGGGGATCACCGTCGAAGGGGGTGCCGTCGAGGCGGTGGATGTCGCAGAAGACACGGGCCTCGGGCGTCTTGGGATCCCCCCACGGCAGGACCTCGAACGTGTCCGGATCGGGGATGGCCAGGACGTCTGCCTCCTGGATCCGCGAGAAGCCGTCGATCGACGATCCGTCGAACGTCATGCCGTCGTCGAGCGCGTTCTCCAGCTCGGCCGGGCTGATGGCGAAGCTCTTGAGGTTGCCGAGGACGTCGGTGAACCACAGCCGGATCAGCCGGACCCCGCGCTCTTCGACCGAACGCAGGACGTACTCACGCTGCTGATCGAGCATCTCGCTCATGTCCTCAGTCTGGCCGCACGGCGCGGGTGCCGACGCAGGGCGACGTTGGGGGGTTCAGATGGCGCTGCAGACCGTCTCGGTCATGAGGCGGGCAACGACGTACGGGTCCATGTTGGCGTTGGGCCGCCGATCCTCGAGATAGCCCTTGCCGTCGCGGTAGCAGTGCAGCGGGATGCGTACGGAGGCCCCTCGGTCGGAGACGCCGTAGCTGAACTTGTCCCACGGCGCCGTCTCGTGGTGCCCGGTCAGGCGGTCCTCGATGCCGTGGCCGTAGTTCTTGACGTGCAGTTCCCACTTCTTGCCGAGCGTCTTGCAGGCGTTCTCGATGAATTGGTAACCGCCGTCCTCGCGCATCTCCTTGGTCGAGAAGTTGGTGTGCGCACCGGCGCCGTTCCAGTCGCCCTTCATCGGCTTGGGGTCGAGCGTGGCGGCCACGTCGAAGTCCTCCGCCGTCCGGTACAGCAGCCACCGGGCCACCCACAGCTGGTCGGCGACCTCGAGCGGACCGAGCGGTCCGATCTGGAACTCCCACTGGCCGATCATCACCTCGGCGTTGAGCCCGCTGTAGGACAGCCCGGCGTCGAGGCAGTTGTCGAGGTGCTGCTCGACGACGTCGCGACCGAAGATCTCGTCCGAGCCGACGCCGCAGTAGTAGCCACCCTGCGGGGCCGGGAAGCCGCCGATCGGGAAGCCGTACGGGCGGCCGTCTTTGAAGAACGTGTACTCCTGCTCGATACCGAAGAGGCACTCGTGCTTGGCGTACTTCTTGGCCGTCTTGGTCAGCGCGGCGCGCGTGTTCGACGGGTGCGGCTTGTCGTCACCGCCGTAGACCTCGCACATGACCAGCACGTCGTGGCCGCCGCGGATGGGATCGGGGCAGGTGAACACCGGCTTGAGCACGCAGTCGCTCTTGTCGCCCGTCGCCTGATTCGTGCTCGAGCCGTCGAAGCCCCACTGCGGCGGATCCTGGCCGTCCGGGACGATCTTGGTCTTCGATCGCAGCTTCTGCGTCGGCTCGGTGCCGTCGATCCAGATGTACTCGGCTTTGTAGACCACGGGCTCTCTCGTCTCCTCGATGTGTGACCGGATGCGGGATGGGGCGGCCACATGCTGTCCCGGACCCGTTGCCCCGTCGTATCGCTTCCGTGAATGCTGTGTTAAACGGCCGGCTCGGCAAAGAGGACGCCGGGGCTGAGCAGGCCCGTGGGGTCGAGCGCACGTTTGATCGAGCGCATGGCGGCGATGTCGTCGGCGTCTCTCGTCAGGTGCAGCCATCGGGCCTTGGCCCGGCCGATGCCGTGCTCGGCGCTGATGCTTCCGCCCAACGACGCCACCAGGGCCAGCACTCGCTCGTCGACGCGCTCGTCGTCGGCCTCGAGCCCGAGGACGTTGACGTGCAGGTTGCCGTCGCCGAGGTGACCGAACAGGACCGTGCGGGCGCCGGGGGCGAGGGCCGAGATCTCCGCCCGCACGCTCCGTCCGAAGTCGGCCAGCGCCGCCAACGGCAACGTCACGTCGAGCTTGTGGGGCACGCCGGCGGCGTTGATGGCGTCGGTGTGCAGTTCCCGGTACGCCCACAGGGCGTCACGTCGAGCGGCGTCGTCGGCGACGGCGGCGTCGAGCAGCTCGGGCGCGTCGGCGAGGACGGCGGCCAACGCGTCGGTGGGATCGTCGCGGTCGGCGCACTCGACGAGCAGGAGCACCGGGTGGCGACGTGCGAACGGCGGCGCCAGGCGGAAGTGTTCGCAGACCAGGTCGACGCCGTCGGCGAAGATCGCTTCGACGGCCACGAGCGATGCGAGGTGTGCCCGCAGCCGGGCGAACAGCGCCAGCGCGGCCGCGACCGACGACGTGGCCAGCAGCGCCACCACGCGTTCGGGCAGCAGCGGCACGAGTCGCAACCTGGCTCGCGTCACGACGCCAAGGGTCCCTTCGCTCCCGACCAGCAGGCCGGTGAGGTCGTAGCCGCCGTTGTCCTCGACCAACCCGGAGAGCCGGCGCACGACGCGGCCGTCGGCCAGCACCGCCTCGACGCCCAGCACCTGCTGGCGCATCGATCCGTAGTGCAGCACGTGGACGCCGCCGGCGTTGGTGGCGACCAATCCACCGACCGTGGCCGCGTCACGTGCCGCCAGGTCGACGCCGAAGTCGAAGCCGGCCGCCCGGGCGTGGTCCTGCAACCGGGCCAGGGTCACGCCCGCGCCGACGGTGACCTGGGCGGCGATCGGATCGACCGGTTCGACGTCGGCGAGGCGAGTCGTGCTGAGCACCACTTCTCCGCCCTTCGGCACGCTGCCGCCGACCAGCCCCGTGTTGCCGCCCTGGGTCACCACCGCCACGCCTGCTCGCGAGCAGGTCGACAGCACTCCGACGATCTGATCGGTGGTGGCCGGACGAACGGCGCATCGGGCCCGGCCCGAGAAGCGGCCCGTCCAGTCGGTCTCATAGGAGGCCAACACTTCGGGATCGTCGATGACGTGCGCACGGCCGACGATGGCGGCGAGCTCGGTGGCGAGCCGGTCTTCGCGATCCGGGTTCACCGGTGGGTTCAAAGGTGCTCGGCGTAGGCCTGGTTCGCCGCTCGCAGCGTCGGCTCGGTCCCGAGGTAGGCATGCTTGGACATGTCCTCGGAGTACTGGCTGGCCGGCGGGGTCCGGCCCAGTGTCTCGGCCATGCTCCGCACGTGGTGGGGCGCCGCCCCGCAACACAACCCGAGATACTGCACTCCGAGCGCCGTGGCCTCGCGGGTGAAGTCGGCGATCTCGTACCGGTTGCAGGTGAACGGATCGAGCGCGGTCGGGAACGGCATGCCGCTCGGCAGCCCGCCGTACGCCGGGTCGCGAAGCGTCTGGAAGGTCGGCTCCGCCTCGTGGGTGCGGTACGGCACCGGCAGCGCGGCCACCGGCACGTCGACGGCGGCCACCACGTCGGCCAGCAACGGCAGCATGGTCGCCGGGCCACGGATGCAGTTCAGGCCGACGACGTCCGCGCCGGCGTCGGCGAGCCTGCGGCAGGCGTCGGCCATCGACCATCCTTCGCGGGTCAGCCCGTTGCGGTGCGGTGCCAACGTGATCACCGCCGTCAGACCTGCCGCCCGGACGACCTCCAGAGCGAGCAGCGCCTCGGCGCCGTACCAGAACGTCTCGCCGATGACGAAGTCGACGCCCGCCTC
>JBPCJL010000298.1:0-13323 GCA_051005355.1 Ilumatobacteraceae bacterium | reverse complement strand
ACGCGACGCGAAGCCATGCGGTGCCTGAAGCGCTACATCGCCCGCGACATCCACCGCATCCTCATCAGCGGCTTCAGTCCCCACCGGATTGCTGCTTGACAACAAGAGAAGCATCGGCTCGTACTCGCCGATCCGGTAGTAGATGTTCGGCAGCAGCACGACGTACCCGAGGTCGGCCAGGCGGTCGGCCATCTGGTGGAACGCCGGCCGCACGCCACCGGCGTCGGGGAACATGATGACGCCAGGCCACGGGCCCCGGCCGGCCGGCGTGTGCAGGGTCGCATCCATGGTGCCGTCCGGCGTCGTGATGTCGACGTTGCGCTGAGTCATCGGCATGTCCTCGTCTCGGTCAGACCCGATCCTGCCAAATCGCGGCAGGCTGGACGCTGTGCCGCCACGCAACCTCGACCAACTCACTCGCGTGTACGGCCCGACGACGTGGGACGTGTACCAGCGTCTCGACGTGACCCTGGACCCGAACGGGCCCGACTGGCTCCACGATCTGGCCGGTCGGTGACGTTGCACCAAGGCGTCATCCACGACCTGCCCTGCGACGACGCGTCCTTCGATCTCATCTGGTGCCGCGATGTGCTCGAGCAGGTCGACGACCTCGACGGGGCGCTCGCCGAGCTGCGCCGGGTGATGCGGCCGACGGCGCGTCTGCTCGTCTTCACGACCTTCGCCACCGACCGACTCGATGGCCGGGACGCCGAGATGATGCGCCGGCACCTCGGCAACATCGAGCGGAACCTCGACGTCGGCTACGTCGAGGCGGCGTTCCGGGGTGCGGGTCTCGAGATCGAACACCGGGAAGTCATCGGGACCGAGTGGCGCGAGCACGCCGAAAAGCGCACCCAGCCCGTGTCACGGGCGTTGCTCCGCCTGGGAAGACTGCGCCGCCAGCGAGACGGCATCATCGCCCGCCACGGTCAGGACATCTACGACCACATCGAGGCCAACCTGCACTGGGAGGTCTTCCAGTTCCTCGGCAAGCTCGAGCCGGTTGTCTACGTCCTCACCCGGAGCTAGCCCGAGCATCGGCGTTCTGGGCGCTCTCTCTGCCACGGGCGCTTCTGGGCCTGTTCTCCGCCAGGGGCTGGCAGAAAGTGCGCCGAGAAATGGCGTTGGCGGAGATGGCGCCCAGAAGGAAGCTCGGCGTAGCGCGGCGCCGGCCGGGCGTTGCGTCAGTTCGACTCGAGGTCGTCGGGGGCGCTGGCCAGCCAGGCGAGGCGGCCCGGTTGGCGGCGCAGCACGTCGCGCCAGAGGTGGTCGGGTTGGGGCGTGAAGAGGTCGGCGGGGTCGGTGTCGAGCACGAGCCATGCGCCGGCCTCGACCTCGTCCTCGAGCTGGCCGGGGCCCCACCCCGAGTAGCCGCGGAACACCCGCAGGGCGCTGATGTCGGTGCCGACCGAGCCGGGGTCGGCGGCCAGGTTGGCCGACGCCAGCGTGCCGTTTAGCGGGGCCAGGTTCTCGCCCGCCTCCTCCAGCAGCTCCCGCGTCCGGGCCAGCGCGATCAGCGCGTCGGGCTCGACCGGGCCGCCCGAGAACACCTGCGGCGGTTCGGTCTGCAGGTCGATCCAGGCGTCGAGCGGCTCGCCGAGCTGCTCCTCGCTCGGGCGGTTCAGCACGAGCCCCAACGCCCCTTCGTCGTGGTGCTCGAGCACGTAGATCACCGTGCGGTCGAAGTTCGGGTCCTCGAGCGGCGGCGTGGCCAGGAGCAACCGCCCCTTCATCGGTGGATGCCCCGGCATCATGCCACCAGTTTGCCGGACCGCTCCGCGGCCAGAACGTCGTTGCATGTCCATACGAGTAACCGTATGATCATGCGATGGGAGCACGGGCGGCCATCATCGGAGCGTCGGGGTTCACCGGCGCCGAGCTGCTCCGCCTGCTGGCCGGCCACCCGGACCTCGAGGTCGTGGTCGCCATCGGTGACACCCAGGCCGGGGTGCCGATCGCCGACCTCTTCCCGTCATTGGCGCCCGCCTACGCCGACACGGTGCTGCAGCCGTACACGCCCGGTCTCGTCGACGGCGTCGATGTGGCGTTCCTCGGCCTCCCGCACCAGGCCAGCATGTCCCTGGCCCCCGACCTGGTCGGCAAGGTGGGCTGCGTGGTCGATCTCTCGGCCGCCTTTCGCCTTCGCGACGCAACGCTGTACCCGCAGTGGTACGGCTTCGATCACGACCAGCCCGACCTCCTGGCCGAAGCCGTCTACGGCCTTCCCGAGCGGCACCGCGCCGAGCTGTTGGGGGCCCGGCTGATCGCCACCCCCGGCTGCTACGTCACCGCTGCCACCCTGGCGCTGGCACCGTTGCTCGACGCCGGCTCGGTCGAACCGAACGGGATCGTCGTCGATGCGGCCAGCGGCGTCTCCGGTGCCGGCCGGAGCCCGACGCCGACCAACGCCTTCTGCACCGTCGACGAGAACTTCACCGCCTACGGGTTGCTCGACCACCGCCACACCCCCGAGATCGAGCAGAACCTCGGCGCCGAGGTGCTCTTCACCCCCCACCTGGCCCCGATGAATCGCGGCATCCTGGCCACCTGCTACGCCCGTCCGGCCGTCGGGACCGCCACGTCCACCGCTGCGCTGCTCGACCAGCTCGGCGCCGCGTACGCCGACGAACCGTTCGTCACCGTCACACCCACCAGCCCGTCGACCAAGGCCACGCTCGGCTCCAACAGCGCCCACCTCACCGCCCGGTACGACGAGCGGACGGGCTGGATCGTGGTGATCTGCGCCCTCGACAACCTGACCAAGGGTGCGGCGGGCGGCGCGCTGCAGTCGGCCAACGTGGCGCTCGGCTTCGACGAGACCGCCGGCCTGCCGACCGTGGGCCTCGCACCGTGACCTCCGTCGCCCACGTCCTGGTCGAGGCGCTGCCGTACATCAGGCGCTTCGCCGGCAAGACCGTCGTCGTCAAGTACGGCGGCAACGCCCTGGCCGGCACGTCCGACCATGACGCGCTGGCCCTGTTCGCCGAGGACGTCGTCCTGATGCGCCTCGTCGGGATGCGCCCGGTCGTCGTCCACGGCGGTGGCCCGCAGATCAGCGCCTTGATGGCCCGCCTGGGCAAGACGGCCGAGTTTCGCGACGGGCTGCGCGTCACCGACGCCGACACCGTCGACATCGCTCGCATGGTGCTGCTCGGACAGGTCAACCCGCAGCTGGTGACGGCGATCAACCTGCACGGCAACTACGCCGTCGGGGTCAGTGGCGAGGACGCCGGGCTCATCCGCGCCACCCCCCGTGATCCCGAGCTCGGCTTCGTCGGCGACGTGGCGGCGATCGAGCCGGCGATCCTGAACGGACTGCTGGCCGACGAGTTCATCCCCGTCGTCGCCACCATCGGGACCGACGAGCGGGGCCAGGCCTACAACATCAACGCCGACGTCGTCGCCGGGGCCATCGCCGAGGCGCTGGGCGCCGAGAAGCTCGTCTACCTGACCGACATCGAGGGGCTGCGGCGCTCGGTCGACGACGCGGCCAGCTTGATCCGCCAGTCGACCGCTACCGAGCTGGAGGTGTTGATCGGCGACGGCACCATCGCCGGCGGGATGATCCCCAAGGCCCGCGCCTGCGTCCATGCCGTGCGCAACGGCGTCGGGCGGGCCCACATCCTCGACGGGCGCATTGCCCACGTGCTGCTGCTCGAGATCTTCACCGACGCCGGCATCGGCACCATGATCCAGGAGACGACTTCATGAGCACCACGCTGGACCTCGCTGAACTGACTGCACCCGGCGCGTGGCCGATGATGCCCGTGTTCGGCCCGCCGACCGTGATGTTCACGCGCGGTCGCGGCACCGAGCTGTGGGACGTCGACGGCCGGCGCTACCTCGACTTCCTGAGCGGGCTCGCCGTCACGTCGCTCGGGCATGCCAACCCGGCCGTCGCTGACGCCATCTCCGCCCAGGCCCACGAGCTCCTCCACGTCAGCAACTTCTTCGCCAACCCCGTCGCCGTCCAGGCGGCGATCGACGTCGACGCGCTGCTGGCCGAAGCGACCGGGCTCGACGGCCAGGTCTTCTTCACCAACTCGGGCGCCGAGGCCGTCGAGTGCGCGCTGAAGCTGGCCCGCAAGCACGGCGGCCGCGGCCGTCACGTCGTGGTCAGCGCCTTCGGCAGCTTCCACGGCCGCACGCTCGCCGCGCTCGCCGCCACGGGTCAGCCCGCCAAGCACGAGCCGTTCCAGCCCATGCCCGACGGCTTCCACCACGTGGCGTGGGGCGACCTCGATGCCCTCGACCGCGCCGTCGACGCGTCGGTGGCCGGTGTGCTGATCGAGTCGGTGCAGGGCGAGGGCGGCGTCAACCCGGCGCCGCCCGGCTACCTCGCCGGCATCCGCCAGGTCTGCGACACGACCGGCGCCCTGATGATGGTCGACGAGATCCAGACCGGTTTCGGTCGGACCGGGCGCTGGTTCGGTTTCGAGCACGACGGCGTCATCCCCGATGTCGTCACGCTGGCCAAGGCGATGGGCAACGGCATGCCCGTTGGCGCCTGCTGGGCCCGCCGTGACGTCGCCGCCGTCTTCGAGCCCGGGGACCACGGCAGCACGTACAGCGGCACGGCCATCGCCACCGCCGCCGTGCGCGCCGTCATCGCCGAGATGCGCCGGATCGACGCGCCGGGCCTTGCCGCTCGGCAGGGCGCGACGCTCACCGCCGCGCTGGAGGCGATGCCGGGCATCACCGCGGTGCGTGGCCGGGGGCTGCTGCTGGCGGCGGAGCTGGAAGCGGGCGGCGCCGCCGGCGTCCAGCGCGAGCTGCTGCGCAGGGGCTTGGTCACCAACGCGGTGACACCGACGGCGCTGCGGCTGGCGCCGCCACTGACGGTCACCGACGACGAGCTGGCCGAGGCCGTCGGGCTGATCGGCGACGTGCTGACATGACGCGGCACCTGCTGGAGATCACGGACCTGTCTGCGGATGACCTGCGCGAGGTGCTCGACCTCGCCCGGGCACCGATCGTCGACCTCGGGCAGCCGCTGGCCGGGCGGGGGGCGGCGCTGATCTTCGAGAAGCCGTCGACGCGCACCCGTCACTCCACCGAGATGGCGGTGGCCCAGCTCGGTGGGCATCCCGTCTACGCCCGGGGCGACGAGGTGGCGATGGACGTGCGCGAGCCCGTCGAGGACGTCGTGCGGATCCTGCAGGGCTACCACTCGCTCATCGCCGCTCGGGTCTTCGCTCACGACGTACTCGAGCGGATGACCGCGGTGGCGACCGTCCCGATCGTCAACCTGCTGTCGGATCGGGCCCATCCGCTGCAAGCGCTGGCCGACGCGCTGACCATGGAGGAGGCGTTGGGGACCCTGGCCGACCGCACCGTGGCGTGGGTCGGCGACTACAACAACGTCGCCCGTTCGCTCGGGGAGACGTGCGCGCAGCTCGGCGCCCACCTGCGCTTCGCCTGCCCGGTCGGTTTCGGCGCTGACGACGCCGAGCTCGAGCGGCTCCTCCTGCTCGGTGCGGCGAGCGTGACCCACGGTCACCGACCGGCGGAGGCGGTCTCCGGCGCCGACGCGGTGCACGCCGACACCTGGGTGTCGATGGGCCAGGAGCAGGACGCCGCCCAGCGCAAGCAGGCCTTCGAGGGGTTCACGGTCGACGGGGACCTGATGGCGCTGGCGGGACCGGAGGCGATCTTCATGCACTGCCTGCCGGCGTACCGGGGCGTCGAGGTGACCGCCGACGTGATCGACGGCCCCCGCAGCGTCGTGTTCCGCCAGGGCCACCTGCGCCTCGACGCCGCCCGCGGCGCGCTGGCGTTCCTCCTGTCCGAGCAAACATGAGCGTCAAGCAGCGCCGGCAGCAGACGATCTCCCGGCTCATCGGGCAGCGGGCCGTGGCCAGCCAGCCGCAGCTCGTCGAGCTGCTGGCCGGCGAGGGGATCGCGGCGACGCAGGCGACGGTCTCGCGCGACCTCGACGAGCTGGGGGCGATCAAGGTGCGGGTGCCCGGTGGCCAGACCGCATATGCGTTGCCGGAGCGCGAGAGCGACCGCCTGGTGCCGTTCGAGCAGCTGCGCCGCGTGCTCGGTGAGTGGGTCGGCGACGTCGCCTGTTCGGCCAACCTCGTCGTGCTGCGGACGCCGCCCGGATGCGCCCACGTCGTGGCGTCGGCGCTCGACCGCAGCGGGCTCGACGGCCTGCTCGGCACCGTCGCCGGCGACGACACGCTGCTGTGCCTCGCCGGCCCACGCAGCGACGGCGCCGAATTGGCGGGTCGGCTCCGCGCATTGGCTGGCTTGGCGGTGGACGCTGGCTGAGGGCACGACGCTCTGGCACGGCCGGTTCGCCGGCGGCCCGGCCGACGCGCTGCTCGCCTACACGGTCAGCCTGCCCTTCGACCGCCGGCTCTGGGCCGACGACATCGCCGGCTCGCGCGCCCACGTCGGCACCCTCGAGCGAGCCGAGCTCCTCGACGCCGCCGAGCGCGATGCCGTGCTCGCCGCGCTGGACGTCGTGGAGACCGAGCTGACGGACGACTCCTTCGAGTTCGCACCGACCGACGAGGACATCCACACCGCCGTCGAGCGCCGCGTCACCGAGCTGGCCGGCGACGCCGGGGCCAAGCTGCACACCGCTCGCAGCCGCAACGACCAGGTGGCCACGGACCTGCGCCTGTGGTGCAAGCGGGAGCTGGTCGCCGTGGCCCGCCGGGTGGTCGACCTGCAGCGGGTCCTGCTGGCCCGGGCCGAGGCGGCCGGCGACGCCTACCTCCCCGGCTACACCCACCTGCAGCGGGCGCAGCCGGTCCTGCTGGCCCACCACCTCCTGGCCCACGGCTGGGCCTTCGGACGCGACGTCGACCGCCTGCTGGCCACGGTCGACCGTCTGGATGTGTCGCCGCTCGGCGCCGGCGCGCTGGCCGGCACCTCGCTCCCGATCGATCCGGCGGTGACCGCCGAAGCGCTCGGCTTCGCGTCGGTGTTCGCCAACTCGCTGGACGCGGTGAGCGATCGCGACTTCGTCGCCGAGGCGCTGTTCGACCTGGCGGTGATCGGCCTCCACCTGTCCCGGCTGGGCGAGGAGTGGGTGCTGTGGACGAGCGACGAGCTCGGCTTCGCCCGGCTCGACGACGCCTTCGCCACCGGCTCGTCGATGCTGCCGCAGAAGAAGAACCCGGACATCGCCGAGCTGGCCCGCGGCAAGGCCGGCCGCCTGATCGGCAACCTGGTCGGCCTGCTGGCCATGCTGAAGGGACTGCCGCTGGCCTACAACCGCGACCTGCAGGAGGACAAGGAGCCGCTGTTCGACTCGGTCGATCAGGTCTCCCTGGCGCTGGCGGCGACGACCGGGATGATCGAGACGGCCACGTTCGACACGGTGCGGATGGCGGCTGCGGCCGACGCCGAGGTCATGGCCGCGACGGACCTCGCCGAATGGCTCGTGGCCGGCGGCACGCCGTTCCGCATCGCCCACGCCGTGGTCGGCGAGCTCGTCCGCCGGCACCTCGACGGCGGCGGGTCACTGCGTCAGCTGGTCCCCGACGATCCCCGTCTCGGCGTGGAGGCGGCCGAGCTGGTCGCCCCCGGCGTCGGCGTCGCCCGCCGGACGTCGCCCGGCGGCGCCGGCCCGGCTGCGCTGCCGGCGCAGGTGGCCCGCTACCGCGACCTCCTCGCCGCCGAGCTGACCCGTCTGGCCTGAGAGCGCCGTGACGGTGGAGCGACGGCTGGATCGAGACTTCTTTGCCCGAGGATCCGTGGAGCTGGCTCCACAGCTGTTGAACAAGGTGCTGGTGGCCGGGCCGTGCGCCGGTCGGATCGTCGAGGTCGAGGCGTACCGCGCCGACGACCCGGCTAGCCACTCCTTTCGCGGGCGCACGGCCCGCAACGCCGTCATGTTCGGCCCGCCCGGCCACCTCTACGTCTACTTCACGTACGGGCTGCACTTCTGCGCCAACGTCGTCGCCGCCACCGACGGCGACGCTCAGGCGGTGCTGTTGCGCGCGCTCCTGCCACTGCGCGGCATCGAGCTCATGCGCCGGCGACGGAGCGGCCGGGACGACGCCATCCTGACCAACGGGCCCGGCAAGCTCTGCCAGGCCATGGGGATCGACCGCCGTCACGACGGTGCCGACCTGTGCAGCGACGCCGAGCTGTCGATCGTCGACGACGGCACACCGCCGCCCTTGGCTCCGGCCGTGACCACGCGCATCGGCATCCGCCTCGCCACGGACCAGCCGTGGCGCTGGCTCGCTTGATCCGGCGCTCAGGCGGCGCGCGCCAGCAGCACCCGCCAGGTGTCGACGTCGGCGATGCCGTCGACGCCGAGTCCGGCGGCGCGCTGGAACTCCACCACGCGGTCCTGGATGTCCAGGGTGTAGCGGCCGTCGACTTGCGCGTCGATCCCGTTCTCGACGAGCAGCAGCTGCAGGGCGCGCACCGCCTCACCCTCCTGCCCCCGTCGCAACGGCACCACGAGCTGCTGCCACGTGACCCGCCCGACGAGGCCATCGGGCGGGATGCCGACCGACTCCTCGAATGCGATGACGGCGTCCTCCGTCGCCTCGTCGAAGAAGCCGTTCGGCTCGACCGGGATCTCGCGATGGGTCAGCAGGCGCTGGATCACCTCGACGACGGGTCCGTCGGAGCCGACGGGAACGCTCGGGAACCCCTCGGCGGCGGAGACGGTCGTCGGCGTCGTCGCCGCGGTCGTCGTCGCGGCGATGTCGCCTTCTGGCGCGGAGCGGTCGCGCAGCAGGAGCCACAGCACCACGCCGAGGACGGCGAGGAGGACGACCGCCGACACGCTGATGATCACCGGGCGGCGAGGTGTCGCGGCGGGCGCCGGGGGCGCATCTGCGACGATCGGCGGCGTTGGCGCCACGACGGGCAGCTCGGGTTCGCCGGGTGGGTCCGGTGGCGGCAGTGGTGCCGCCTCGACGGCGAAGCGGAACAGCTGCACGTCCGGGTCGCCGAGGAACAGCACCGGCGTGGCCCACTCGGCAACGTCGACCTCGGCGTAGATCGCCTTGCGGGCTTCGCCGATGGCGGCGTCGAGCGGGTCCTGGCGCCCGATCAGGTTGGCGTACAGCTCCTCCGCGAACACGATCGCCGCCGCGTCGCTGATCTCGAACTGCATGGCGACCACGGCCGGGACCCCGAGGCGCACGAGCGTGGTGGCGACGCCGGCGTACGGGTCCGTCAGCGTGGTGCGGGCACCCTCGCAGGAGTTGAGCACGACGAGCCGGAGGGAGTCCTGGTCCGACAACAGGTTGGCGAAGAGGGTCTCGTCGACCGGCAACGACGACCCGTCGGCCTGCTCGAGGAACAGCACGCCGTTTCCGTCGTCGGTGAAGTCGCTGTGCCCCACGTAGTGCACGACGTGGTAGTTCTCGTCGCGCAGCGCCCGGCGCAGGCTGCCGGGGGTCGCCGCCTCCAGCCAGTCCAGCTCGATGCGCCCGGTCGCCCGCACGGCCTCCACGGCCCGATCCACGCGCTGGCGTTCGGCGGCAACGTCGAGCGGCGCGAGGTCGTTGGGGCTGGCGATCACACCGAGGACGCGCACGGCGCCCTCGATCACCGGCGGCTCGCCCAGCTCGGGCGTCCCGAGCACGCGCACGATCGGGCTGCGGCGCTGGCTGGCCAGGAAGCGTGGCGGCCGGTAGAGGAACTCCCACGGCACGCTGAGCAGCGCGGGCGCGGCCCCGAGGTCGAGGCTCAGGCGCAGCCCGTGACCGTCTGCCGCAGCCTGCTGACGAGCCCGGTCGTACGCCGCACCGATGCCGTCGCGGAGGAGGGCCTCGGCGAGCTTGCTCCCGAGGGTCTGGGCGTCGAGGCGGGCGGGGCCCACACCGCGCAGGTCGCGGGTCGTTCGTGTCGCCGCGCGGGTGGCGACGTCGAGCACCGCCCGCTCGAGATCGGCGGCGCTGAGCGGCATCGTGAAGGTCCCCGATGCCGTGTTCCCGTCGGCGCCGCGGGCGAGCACGTCGAACAGCTCGTCGGACCGTGGTGTGAACGACACCCGGAAATCGTCGTAGACGTACGTCGCCATCCCTCGTGGAGATGATCGACCAGCCGGGGCGGCGATACAAGCACCGCCACTGTTCGTTCCGTCTAGCGCGTCCAGTGCAGCCAGTACCCGTGGGGGTGGGTGTCGGCCAGGTGCTCGACGGTCCGGCGTCCGCCGCGCCACCGGACGAGCACGAGCACCGTGCGCTCGACCACCGCATCGCCCTGCGGCCCCGGCAGCTCCGGCGTGAGGAACGGGCTCTCCAGGTAGATCCACGACAGATCGAGCTCGGCGCCGAGGTCGTCGAGGACGGCGACGTAGGCCGTCCGCTGGTCAGCCGTGAGGTAGTTGAGCACCCAGGTGTTGGTGACGACCGGATGGCCGTGCCCGGCCAACTCACGAACGTGGTGGGCGGTGTCCGAGACGGCGTCGCCGACGCGTACGTCCGGCGGCTCCGCCCGGGCCAGCTCGAGGGCAGCTCTGAGGCGAGCGAAGCGATCCGTCTGATCCGGCCAGACGCACGCCTCGAGCCACCGCGACCGGTGCTCGTCGCGCGCGTCGATCGGGTGCGGATCGATGCCCCGCGCACCGGCCAGGACCGGGAGCCTGGCGGGGACCGGCACCTCGCCACGAGTGCCGCACGTCAACGAGACGCTCGAGGTCCCACCGACCGACCCACCGGGCTCGTACGTGTAGGAGTAGCGGTCGAGCAGCAGGTTGAGTCCGGCGCTCGTGCCGACATCGAGGTGGGAGAGCGGCCCGACCTCCGCCTCGACCATGCCAAAGGCCGGCAGCAGCAGGGCACAGCGGCCGATCTCGTTGGTCTGCGTGCTGCGCGTGCGCAGCAGGGCGTCGAGATCGTCCCGGCGGCGCCGGCACAGCTCGCGCAGGGCCGGCATCGGGTCGCCGCCGTCCGGCTCCAAGTTCAGGTTGGGGTAGAACCGGGCCAGCGGCTCGGTGGCGTGTCCGTCGACGACCGAATCGAGCAGCAGCTCGTGGACGCAGCAGAACAGCAGGACGGGCTGGCGCTGCGTGGGCGGGGCCGCGAGGACGAGTCCGGCCAGCTGCGGATCCTTGGCGATGCCATCGGCGAGGCGGGCGTAGAGCGGTGCTCGCCGTCCAGCCGTGCGCGAGAACTCGGCGAACATGCGCGCCGCGTCGGCCTGGTCGGTCACGGCTCGGCACGGTAACGACCGCTCGACGCTGGCAACATGGTCGGTACGGTGCCGGCCGTGAGGGACCTCTTCGCCGACCTCGAGGCCCGCGGCCTCGTCCAGGAGTCGACGGATCGGGCTGCGCTGGCCGCCCGCCTTGCGCCCGGAGCGGGCCCGATCACCCTCTACTACGGCTGCGATCCGTCGGCCGACAGCCTGCACCACGGCAACCTCATCGGGCTCGTGATGCTGCGGCGCTTCCAGGACGCCGGGCACCAGGCGATCGCCCTCGCCGGCGGAGCGACCGGGATGGTGGGCGATCCGAGCGGGCGCTCCGAAGAGCGCAACCTGCTCGACGACGCCACGCTCGACCACAACGTGGCGGCCATCAAGGAGCAGATCGCCCGCATCGTCGATCTCACCGACGGTCGAGGCCGCCTGGTCGACAACCGGGACTGGACCCAGCCCATCTCGCTGCTCGAGTTCCTGCGCGACGTCGGCAAGCACGCCACCGTCAACCAGATGATCGCCCGGGAGAGCGTGCGCAACCGCATGGCCTCCGAGCAAGGGATCTCCTACACCGAGTTCAGCTACATGCTGCTCCAGGCCAACGACTACCTCTGGCTGCACGACCACCTCGGCTGCGACCTGCAGGTCGGCGGATCGGACCAGTGGGGCAACATCGTGTCCGGCGTCGACCTGATCCGACGCACCCGCCGCACCCACGCTCACGCGATGGCCTGGCCGCTGCTGACGGCCGCCGACGGCACGAAGCTCGGCAAGACGACGGGCGCCCGGCTGTGGCTCGACCCGGCCAAGACGTCACCGTTCCAGTTCCACCAGCACTGGGTGCAGCTCGACGACCGCGATGTCGAACGCCAGCTCCCGATCTTCTCGCTCCGACCGATGACCGAGATCACCGAGCTGCTCGCCGTCAACGCCGCTTCGCCGGAGCGTCGGGCGGCCCAGCGGGCACTCGCCGACGAGGTGACGGCGCTCGTCCATGGTCCGACCGCTGCAGCGGCGGCGGGCGAGGCGGCGGC
Organism: Ilumatobacteraceae bacterium; assembly: GCA_051005355.1. GTDB lineage: Bacteria > Actinomycetota > Acidimicrobiia > Acidimicrobiales > Ilumatobacteraceae > JALZMG01. The sequence goes on along the minus strand of JBPCJL010000298.1, from coordinate 1,162 downwards.
GCTGCTGTTCGGCGGCGACCCGCTCACGGCGTCGGTGCCGGCCCTCGAGGCGCTGGCCCGTGAGGTGTCGACCGTCGTGGCGGCACCGGACGACGAGATCGTCGGTTTGCTGGTGCGCAGCGGGCTGACCGGTTCGAACAGCGACGCACGGCGCCAGCTGCAGCAGGGGAGCGTGCTGGCCAACGGGAGCGTCGTGGCCGGCGATGGCGACCTCGCGAGCGTGGCGCTGCTGCACGGGCGGTGGCTCCTGCTGCGGCGCGGGAAGCGCTCGTTCGCTCTCGCCGACTTCTTACCGCAACCGGGTTGACGTGGGGGTACGCCGCCGTTATGGTGGCTCTCCGCCCTCGACACGGCTCTGCCGGGTCGACTGGGTGGCACCAACGCCGAGCGCACTGCGTCTCGGTGCGTGCCGAGCTTCGGCTCCTTGAAAACGGAAGAGAAGACGAACGCCAGTGCGGGCAGCGCACCCGGTCTCACGACCGTTGGTGACGCTGTCTGTCAATTCGCGACCGGTTCCCACCGGTCGCACACGGACGTCGCCGGCTTGCCGGCGAAGTTCAACAGACCGGGCTAATCACCCGGTCGGCAGGAGCACGGCACCATTCACGAGCGAGATTCACGTTCGGGTGCCGGACGCTCTCAACCTGATCGTTCCGGACCGAGCGCCTCGTGCGCCTGGTGCGGACCGGTTCTCGATGGAGAGTTTGATCCTGGCTCAGGACGAACGCTGGCGGCGTGCTTAACACATGCAAGTCGAACGAGGTTCAACCAGTCGCAAGACTGGGGAAGACCGAGTGGCGAACGGGTGCGTAACACGTGAGAAACCTGTCCCGGTCTCTGGAATAACGAGTGGAAACATTCGCTAATACCGGATGCCGTCGGATCATCGCATGGTGAACTGACGAAAGGGTTACCGGATCGGGAGGGTCTCGCGGCCTATCAGCTTGTTGGTGAGGTAACGGCTCACCAAGGCGTCGACGGGTAGCTGGTCTGAGAGGATGATCAGCCACACTGGGACTGAGGCACGGCCCAGACTCCTACGGGAGGCAGCAGTAGGGAATCTTGCACAATGGGCGAAAGCCTGATGCAGCAACGCCGCGTGCGGGACGAAGGCCCTAGGGTTGTAAACCGCTTTCAGCAGGGAAGAAAATGACGGTACCTG
>JBPCJL010000297.1:0-6028 GCA_051005355.1 Ilumatobacteraceae bacterium | reverse complement strand
CCCCCCCCCGCGCCCCCCCCCCCCCCACCACCTCACCGATAGAAGCCGTCGCGGAGGTTGATTTCGTGCTCGAGCCAGGCCTTCATGCAGCACAGCATCCCGGTCCAGCCCTCGCAGTTGTCGAAGGCCGACTCCCGTGCCTCGTCGGTCGCCCGCCAGCCTGCCTCGGCGATCGTCACCAGCGTTCGTTCGCTGTCGAGCGGCTCGAAGCTCATCGTCACCGTGGTCTCGTAGCTGGAGCCGTCCTCGGCCTTATCGGTTGCGTTCCACCGCAGGACGATCCGCTCGTTGGGCACGACCTCGATGACGTGCACCGGGAAGGCACCGGGGAAGTCGGCGAAGTCCCACGCGACCGTGGCGCCGGTCTCCAACCGTCCCTTGGCGCCGCCCGTCGTGAAGTAGTGCGAGAGCTGGCCGGGGTCGACCACGGCCTCGAAGACCTCGTCGATCGGGCGGGCGATGCGTCCACTGATCTGGAAGCGCACGGTGGTGTCGACGTCAATATCTGTCATGTTGTAACCTTATAACATGATTCATGACGACGCAAGCGGCGCCGCCGCCGACGACGTCGTGTTCAAGGCGCTGGCCAATCGCACCCGGCGCGACATCCTCGATCACCTGCGCGACCACCCCCGCACGACCGGCGACCTCTGCGACGCACTGCCGGGCCTCGACCGGTGCACGGTGATGCAGCACCTCGGCGTGCTCGAGGACGCCGGCCTGGTGATCGCGGTCCGGCGCGGGCGGGAGCGGTGGAACCACCTCGATCCCCTGCCGATCAAGCGCATCCACGACCGCTGGATCGGCGACTACGCGGCTTCAGCCGTCGACCGGCTGGCCACCCTCAAGTCCGAGCTGGAGGCGCCGGCGTAGCGTGCGTGCCCGCTCGGCGGCGGCATCGGGCGTGGTGTCGAGCACCGTCAGGTGGCCCATCTTGCGACCGGGCCGCGGCGCCGCCTTGCCGTAAAGGTGGAGGCGGGTGGCCCGGTCGGCCAGCACGACGGCCCAGTCCGGATCGCCGTCGGACCAGAGGTCGCCGAGCAGGTTGACCATGGCGGCCGCCGGTGCGGTCATCCCCGTTGCGCCGAGAGCGGCGCCGCACACCGCCCGAACCTGCTGGTCGAACTGGCTGACCGTCGCCGCGTCGAGCGTCCAGTGGCCGCTGTTGTGCGGCCGCGGCGCCAGCTCGTTGACCAGGAGCTCGCCGTCCGACACGAACAGCTCGACGGCGAGGACCCCGACGTAGTCGAGTGCGTCGGCGATGCGCGTGGCCAGATCGACCGCCGCGCTCGCCAACTCGGGTGCGACCCGCGCCGGCACGACCGTCAGGTCGAGGATGCCGTGTCGGTGGTGGTTCTCGGCAACCGGGTACACGGCGGTGCACCCGTCGGCGGTGCGGGCCAGCACGACGCTCAGCTCGACGTCGAGCGGCACTCGCCGCTCCAGCACGCACGGAACACCACCGAGCTCGTCCCGGGCCGAACGAAGGTCGACGGCTGACGCCACCGTGCGCTGGCCCTTACCGTCGTAGCCCAGCCGTGCCGTCTTCAGGATGGCCGGGTACCCGATCGCGGCCGGCTCGTTCAGCTCCTCGACGACGGCGAACGGCGCCGTCGGCACGCCGAGGCCGGAAAGGAAGCGCTTCTCGCTCCGGCGGTCCTGCGCCACCGCGACGGCGTGCGGGGACGGTGCCACGACGACGTCGGCGGCCAGCCGGGACAGGGCGTCGGCCGGCGGGTTCTCGAACTCGGTGGTGACGACGGCGCACATCGTCGCCAGACGGTCGAGCGCATCCGGATCGTCGTACGCGGCAACGAGGTGCTCGTCGGCGACGCGCCCGGCCGGCGCAGCCGGATCCGGGTCGAGGACCACAGTCCGGTAGCCGGCGAGGCGAGCGGCCACGACCGTGTACCGGCCGAGCTGACCACCGCCTAGCACGCCGATCGTCGCGGGCGGGACGATCATCCCGGCGGCAGCGTGGCCGACGCCGCCTGGTCGTGGCGGACGGCGCGGTCGGCGACCAGGGCGGTGCGCAGCGCGTCGTCGGCGGCGGCCAGCAGCGCCACCGCAAAGAGGGCGGCGTTCGTCGCACCGGCCTCGCCGATGGCGAACGTGGCCACCGGGATGCCGGCGGGCATCTGGACGATCGACAGCAGCGAGTCCTGGCCCTGGAGGTGACGGGACGGCACGGGCACGCCGAGCACCGGCACCGTGGTCTTGGCGGCCAGCATCCCGGGCAGGTGGGCGGCACCGCCGGCCCCCGCGATGATCGCCCGCAGGCCTCGGCCGGCGGCCGATTCGGCGAAGGCGAACATCTCGTCGGGCATGCGGTGCGCGCTGAGGACGCGCGCCTCGTGGGCGATGCCGAAGCGCTCGAGCACTCCGACCGCCGCACCCATCGTGGACCAGTCGCTGGCCGAGCCCATGACGACGGCGACGACCGGCTCGGCCGTGCCGATGGTTCGCTCCTGCGAGGACTCGTCGCTCACCGTGCCGATGGCTCGCTCCTTCGAGGACTCGTCGCTCACCGTGCCGATGGTTCGCTCCTGCGAGGATCGTCGCTCACCTACAACCCGAACGTGCGCTGGCGGACCGGGGCGATGCGCAGCACGACGCGCTCGCTCTGGATGGGCGCCTGGTAGTCGTGGCCGAGGTAGCGCTGCGAGAGCCTGTCGATGTGCTCACGGGCGCCGTCGCCGCGCACCTCGCCGGTCACCCGGCCACGCACCTCGGCGTAGCGATACGGGTTGGCGGCATCCCAGATCGTGACCGTCACGTCGGGCTCCTGCTGCGTGGCCTTGTACTTGGCGCGGTGGATCTCGGTGTTGATCAGCAGCTCCTCGTCGTTGGCATCGACCCACATCACGTGGCTGAGGAGCTGGCCGTTCTGCAGTCGCACGACGATGGTCCCGAAGTTCTTGCCGGTCGAGGCGAGGTCACGGATGGCCGGTTCGATCATGACGCCAACCTCTCACATGTCGGGAACGTGGACCGGCTCGGCGGCGGTGTCGAGGGCGCCGGCCAGCTCATCGATCGTCCACGACGACCGGCGGTCGATGATCCGCTCCTGCGGATGCGACCACAGGCCGAGCTTGCGGCCGTTGAACGTGACCAGCTGGCTGCGCAAGTGGGCGGCCCGGTCGCTGCAGAGGAGGACGACGACCGGCGCGACCGTCTCAGGTGTGCCGAAGCCAAGGTCCGCCGGTTCGGGCACCGGGCGCCCCGCCGCCTCAGCCCGCTCGGCCGCACCCTCGAAGACCACTGAGGTCATGTCCGTCTGCGCGATCGGCCACAGCGCGTTCACTCGGATGCCGTAGCGCCGCAGCTCCACGTCCCAGGCGTACATCATTCCCAGCACGCCGGCCTTGGATGCGGCGTAGTTCGTCTGGCCCACCGAGCCGACGACGGCCGAGCCGGACACCACCTGCAGCAGCAGACCGCCCATCTCCTTCATCGCCCTGGCGGCGTGGCGGCTGACCGACCACGTGCCGCGCAGGTTGACGGCGACGACGTCGTCGAACTCCTCGGGCGACATGTTCATCAGCGTGCGGTCCCGGACGACGCCGGCGTTGTTGACGACGGCATCGATGCCGCCGTGCTCGTCGACACAGGTCCGGACGATCTCTTCGGCGACGGCGTCGTCGGCGACGGAGCCAGCGACCCCGACGGCGACGCCCCCGCTGGCACAGATCCCGTCGACCACTTCGGCCACCAGGCCGGCGTTCGTGCCGTTGACGACGACCGACGCGCCCTCGGCAGCGAGGGCCTCGACGAAGCCGCGCCCGAGACCGCGCGTCGATCCGGTGACCACGATGCGCTTGCCGTCGAGAAGCGCCACGGCGGGCGAATCTAGAGGCGACGGACGCGAAGCGGACGGCCGGCCGTGCGAGCGCCAGCCATCTGCAGCCCGCGCAGGCCGGCGATGGGGTGTGGGGGCGCAGCCCCCACAGGATGACGTCAGAATGGCCGGATGCAGCAGCGCAACGTGCTCGGCGACGAGCTGATCCCCTGCTCGCTCGACCCGCTGACGGGCTACTACCGCACGGGGTGCTGCGAGAACCACGGCGACGATCCCGGCCTGCATGTCGTGTGCTGCCGGGTGACGGCCGAGTTCTTGGAGTTCTCCGTCAGCCGCGGCAACGACCTCGTGACGCCGATGCCGCAGTACGGATTCCCCGGTCTGCGGGCCGGCGACCAGTGGTGCGTATGCGCGGCACGATGGGCGGAAGCGCTGGAAGCCGACGCGGCGTGCCCGGTCGTGCTCGAAGGGACCCACGTCTCCGCTCTCGAGTTCGTCGACCTCGACGATCTGAAGGCCCACGCCATCGCCGCCAGTTGAGACCTCAGCGGCCGAGCAGTTGGCGCCACTCCCCCGGGTAGCGGGCGGCGACCACGGCGGGCGTGGCCCGCAACGTCTCCTCCGGCACCGAGTCGGCGAGGTCGCGCAGGAGGTCGTAGTGGTGCAGCGTGTCCGCCACGCCCTCGAACGCATCGCGCCGCAACGCCACCAGCTCGTCGGGCGGTGACCCGTCGAACCAACCCCACATCGTGAACGCCATGCGCAGGTCGTGGATGACCGGCGCCCGACCGAACACCGAAGCCCGGCGCAGGGCGATCGCGGTGGCGCCGGCAACGGCGTCGGCGACGTGCTCGTGAGGCTGGGTCACGACCTCCGGGCGCACCCGGCTGGCCAGCAGCAGCGCGTACCCCTGGTCGGGTCCCTGGTAGCCGAGACGGGTCCCGGTCGGCTGTCGACCGGTCAGGTCGCCGGGGCGATCGGCCCGCCACTCCGTCGGCACGTGGTCGGGCGAGGTGTACCCGCGAGCGTTGTCCATCGGATCGACGGGCGTGAAGCGTGGCGCCGCCATGAGGACGTAGTTCTACTGCTCGTCGGCGGACCGGGCGTGCAGGAGCCCGTAGACGCTGCTCTCCTCGAGGGCCCGCCACGACGCCTCGATGATGTTCGTGCTGACACCGATCGTGGTCCAGTCCCGCGCGCCGTTGGTGGCGTCTAGGAGCACCCGGGTCACGGCGCCGGTCGCTCCCGCGCCGTCCAGGATGCGCACCTTGAAGTCGGTCAGATGGACCCGCTCGAGTGCCGGCAGCGCGCCGTCCAGCGCGGCGCGCAGCGCGGTGTCGATGGCGTTGACGGGACCGTTGCCCTCCGCCGTCGACACGCGGCGGTCGTCGCCCACCCACACCTTGACGGTCGCCTCGGTCGAGAAGTCGCCGCTCGGCAGCTCGTCGGTGATCACCCGCATGCTCTCCACGCGGAAGAAGTCGTGCTGCCAGCCGGCGGCCCGGCGCATCAGCAGCTCCAGCGAGGCGTCGGCGGCCTCGAAGTGGTATCCCTCGTGCTCGAGCCGCTTGAGATCGTCGATCACCGAGTTGACGGCCGGGCCGTCGAGGTCGAGGCCCAGTTCTTCGGCCTTCATGGTGATCGTCGCTCGACCGGCCATCTCGCTGACCACGAACCGGGTGCCGTTGCCGACGAGCCCCGGGTCGACGTGCTCGTAGGCGTCTTTGGCCCTGGCGATGGCGCTGGCGTGGAGGCCGGCCTTGTGGGCGAACGCCGACGACCCGACGTAGGGCGCCTGCGGGTTGACGGCCCGGTTGAGCAGCTCGGCCACGTGGTGGCTGACGGCGGTCAGCCGCACCATTGACCCCTCGGGCAGGCAGCGCACGCCGAGCTTCAGCTCCAGGTTGGGGATGATCGTCGTGAGGTTGGCGTTGCCGGTGCGCTCGCCGAGGCCGTTGAGCGTCCCCTGCACGTGACCCGCGCCAGCCAGCACGGCGGCCATCGAGTTGGCGACGGCGCAGCCGGTGTCGTCGCGGCAGGGGATCCCGATGGTCGCGTCGGCGCCGACGTGGGCCTGCACGGCGCCGACGATCTCGCCGACCTCGTGCGGCAGCGCCCCGCCGTTGGTGTCGCACAGCACGAGGTGGGTGGCGCCGTTGACCACCGCCGCCTCCAGTGCCCGCAGCGAGAACTCGGGGTTGGTCTTGTAGCCGTCGAAGAAGTGCTCCA
>JBPCJL010000296.1:0-14885 GCA_051005355.1 Ilumatobacteraceae bacterium | reverse complement strand
GTGTGCGCACTGGTGGTCAGGCCGCCATCGACGTCGCCGCGGGCGTAGGCGCTGCGCGACAGCACGTTGTCGTCGGTCCCCCACACGGCGAGGTCGGCACCCGGCTCGATCGCCGCCATTGGATCGGTTACCGGCGTCAACACCTCGTAGCCGACCTCGACCAGCTGGGCGGCGGCACGTGCCTGCTGACGGGTCTCGGCCACGACCATGGCGAGGACGTCACCGGCGTAGGACGTGCGGCCGCCGACCGGGATCATGATCGGCCAGTCCTTGTGGATGATGCCGACCCGCAGCTCGCCAGGGATGTCGGCGGCAGTGAACACGCCGACCACGCCGTCGGCCGCCTCGGCTGTCGCCGTGTCGATTGCCGTGACGTCGGCGCGGGCGTGGTCCGTCAAGCGCAGCGCGGCGTGCAGCATCCCCGGCAGACGGAGGTCGTCGACGTAGGCCCGGTCACCCAGCGTGAGCTCGGCGGCCTCGTACTTGGCTCCGGACGCGCCGATCCCGGCGCCGAGCGCAGGCTGGAACGACTTGCCTTTGGCCACCGCCTCGATGGCGTCGAGGACCTTGACGTAGCCGGTGCAGCGGCACAGGTGGGCGCCGAGGTGCGGCGCCATCGCCGCCCGGTCGAGTCCCTCGCCCTTCTTGTCGATCTGCGCTTTGGCCCGCATCAAGATGCCCGGGATGCAGAAGCCGCACTGCAGGCCGCCGCAGGCGGCGCAGGCGTCGGCGAAGCGCCTCCGTTCGTCCGGGTCGACGCCTTCGAGGGTGACGACGGCGGACCCGGCCACCTTGGCCAGCGGCAGGTTGCAGCTGACGACGGCCTTGCCGTCGACCAGCACCGTGCAGCAGCCGCACTGCCCCGACGGCGAGCACCTGTCCTTGGGCGAGGTGACGTCCAGCTCCTCGCGCAGCGCGGCGAGGAGGTGCGGGTGATCGGCGCGTACCGAGACCGCCGTACCGTTCACCGTCAGCTCGACCCGTTCCGTCACCGCTCTACATTCTGTCAGCACCCGACCGACCGGCGCTCTCCGTTGCCGAATGCTGCGTGACATCAGAAACCCCTGATCACGACTCATCACAAGCGTGCACGCGACGTATACGCCGACGTCGCGGCAGGTCCGCCCGCAGTCACGTTCCGGCGCTGCGTCGGTCCCGCAGTTGTCCCCGACGGCCACGATCAGGTCCAGCCGGAAGGTGCCGCCCCACACCTGGGCGCTCCCGGTCGGTCATGGGCCGACCGCTCACCACTGGCGTCCGCACGACAAGATCCGGCGATATCAGCACTCGATCTGCTGGGTGCAGCGATGCAGATCGGTGTTGCAGCGCTGGCGCTCGTGGTCTCGACGCATCGAAGCGCGACCCTATTTCGAGCGGTCCGATGGGCTTCCCGTCGCCAGATGGGTTCGGCGACGTTGGCGTAGCTGGCGACGCAGATCGAAAGCCGCGCATCACGTGACCAGCGCAAGCATCAGCGTCGGAGTCGCGCTCAGCGCCCGGGTGGGCACGACTCCACGAACAGAAGCGGGCACGGACGAGAAGGTTGTATACCTGCTACGTCAGGTCACCGCACGGCAGGACATCACGGGCACCTTCAGCGACGCGGAGGACCGTGACCGCCGCAAGTCCGTGCGAAGCTCGCCGAAGTCGAGAAGCGTGTGGCGGCCGGCGTCGAGGAGGTCAAGCAGCGCCGCGCCGAGATGGTGGGCGGGCGGGATTGGACCGGTCGACCTCACGGCCCACGGCATCGTCCTGGCGATCGTCGGCACGTGCTCACGACGGTGTAGGGCTCGCTGTCGTCAGCCGACCACAGCGATGTCGCCCGCAGACCGCAGCGGCGGCGAAGTCGCGCGCGTTGGCGATCCTGTGCAGCCAGTCCATGCGAGAGCCGCAGCGCGGCTGGCCGGCGACGACGTCCCGCAGTTCCGACGTCAGTAAAAGGCGTGAGACGCGCAGCCGGGAGGGGTCCACGCTGACCCCTCCCGCTGCGAAGCCCGAACGATCAGCCGTTGTTGGCGAGGGAGACGCCTTCGGCGGTGCAGGTGATGTCGCCGAAGTTGTTCGTTTGGGCGAGGACCCCGACTGCGACGCCGCACACGTTGGCGGCGACGGTGACGGGCACCTGGACGTTGACGTCGGTGAGCGCCACGTTGACCAAGCCTCGCTGGCGGACTGGGCCACCGTTGCCGCCCTGATCATTCTCGGCGACAGCGACGCCTTCGGTGGTGCAGTCGACGTCACCGAGGTTGGTGGCGGTGGCCAACACGTTCACGGCGACGCCGCAGATGTTCGCGGCGGCGGCGATCGGGATTTGGACGTTGACGTTGTCGGCCGCGACGTTGACGAGGCCGTCCTGGGTGATTGGGGCGGCCGCGGCGGGAAGCGCAGGCACTGCGAGCGCACTGGCCGCCGCTGTCGCAATGACGGCGCGGTGGATAAGACGTTTCATGATGGTTTCCAGTCGGTAGGGGTTAGCGGTGGAGACACGGCGGACCTGGGTTGAATCCGTTTTCGGGGGCCCGACGAGGCTCACCCGTTGAAACGACTTCGGTCCGTTGACATGACGCCGGAGGCGAGAAGTTTTCTTGGCCGTCGACGTGGAAGTTCGGAGACGTGACGGTGGCGTGCACATGACGGACGTGGTCAGAGACTCCTCGCACGCCGTTCTCGCAGCGTTGACGGCGGTCGTGCGGCGGGTGGTGGCGAGCCGGGTTCCTGATCGGGATGTGGTGGACGAAATCGTCCAGGAGACGCTGGCCCGGTTGCTGGCCACGAGGCATCGCCTCGACGATGACGCCGTAGGACCGTACGCGATCGTCACCGCTCGCAACCTCGTTGCCTCGCGATGGCGGCGCATGGACACGGGCAAGCGTCACGAACACCGCTTGTTCGATCCACGACGTGCCGTCGATCCCGAGACCACCCTCATCGCGCAGGAAGAGACGGCGGCTGTCCGCGCTGCGCTGCAGCGGCTGCTACCTAGAGAGAGGGAGGTGCTCGTCGCCCACGAGCTGTCGGGTCAGGACACCAAGTCACTTTCGAACGAGCTCGGGGCGACCCCAGGTGCCGTCGCTGCTCAGCTCCATCGGACCCGAGCGAAGCTGCGCGTCGAGTACCTCCTGGAAATGAACGGCGAGCCTCCGTCGGCCTCTTGCCGGCCCGTCCTGCTGTCGTTGTCCGCCAGCGACACTCGGCGACAGGCGACGTTGGACGCTGGACACCACCTGCTCGACTGCGAATTCTGCGCAACCGTGAGTGAGCCGTTGCTCGACCGCCGACCTCGCGACCTCGAAGAGACCTCCATCCCCGTGCGCGTGGACGCCGACATCGTGGTCGCCCGACAACGTGGGAGGGATGTCGCCGTCCAAGCGGGCTTCTCATCCACGGAGGCGACAGTCATCGCGACTGCCATCTCCGAGATCGCCCGCAACATCGTTCGATTCGCACGACGAGGGAACGTGACGATCACCCGCGTTTCGGACGGCGACGACTCGGGCGTGATGATCGTGGCGAGAGACGCTGGACCCGGAATCCCGGACATCGAGTTAGCGATGAGCGCCGGCTACACCACCTACGGTGGGCGAGGACTTGGTCTTCCCGGGTCACGGCGATTGATGGACGAGTTCGAGATCAGCTCCGAGATCCGCCGCGGCACCACCGTTACGATGACGAAGTGGCACCGTCGATAACTATGCCAACGAGCTCGGGGCGGACCCTGACGGTTCGCGAGATGGAAAGGACCTGGACGATGATCACTGAAGCAGGGTTGGATGACGAGCAGCCGCCTGGTGCCGACCACCTAATGCTCCCCGAACTCGTTGCCCACCTACGCGACCATCGAACCGAGTTGAGAGCCGAATGGGTTCGGCGGATCGACGCCGTGCGCCTGCTGCAAGCGATGACGCCCCAAGAAATCGGGTCCGAGACGACGTCGGTCTACGACAACTACGTCGAGGTGCTCGAGACCGGCAGCGTGGATGCGCTCCAACGATACGCTCGTGATCTCTCCGAGAGAATCATCCCGAGAGGTGTGGAAACGCACGAGGTGGTCGGCATCGTCCTCCTGCTCCGTGACGTCTTGGCCCGTTCGCTGTTCTCGAAGTATCACGACGACTTCGAGGTCTTGGATCAGGTGCTCGACGCCTACGAACCAGCGGCCAACCGGATCGCGAACACGGTCGCCGTCAGCTTCGTCGAGGAGCGTGAGCGTGTGATCCGACAGCAACAAGACGCAATTCGCGAGCTGTCGACACCGGTGTTGCAGGTTCGCGAGCGCCTTCTCATCCTCCCGATCATCGGCGTGCTCGACAGCCAGCGCGCCGCCCAGCTGACCGACCAGCTGCTCCGGGGAATCCGAACGAACCGCGCCAAGGTCGTCGTCATCGACATCACTGGTGTTCCAGACATCGACACCTCGGTCGCCAACCACCTCGTCGAAGCGGTCGACGCATCACGTCTCATGGGTGCGAGCGTGATCATCACCGGCCTGTCATCCGACATCGCCCGGACACTCGTCACGATCGGTGTGGACCTGAGCAAGATGAACACCATCGGGGATTTGCAGGGCGGCATCGAGGAGGCGGAGCGACAGTTGGGCTTCCGCGTCATCCGGCCCGACGCGGGCTGACGGCGGGCGTCTGCGGGATGTTCGTCTCCATCCTTCGGCAAGGTGACTTCCTAATTGCGTCGATCCACGCCGCGCTCGACGACACGGAGCTCGTCCAGTTTCAGACGGACCTGGTGGACCAGATCGGCTCGCGCCGTGCCAGAGGCATCATCATCGACGTGGCCGCACTCGACGTCCTCGACTCGTTTGGCTCGACTGCGCTTCGTGACCTCGCCCGGATGGCCCGGTTACGCGGCGCGCTGACTGTGATCGTCGGTGTCCAGCCCGAGGTCGCCTTCGCCATCGTGAAGCTCGGCATGACGCTCGACATCTACACCGCCCTCGACCTCGAGGAAGGTTTGACCCACTTGGAACAAGCGACGTCCGGAAGTCGAACCGGAGGATCAACGCTCGGCATCCTTTGATTCGACACCAGCCCTAGATCTCTCGGGGGCGCAGCCCCCCATCTCGAATCGAGCTGCGGGCGGTCACGAGCCGGCACGGTGTCGATGAGGCGTGGGCTCGTGTCGTAGCGGAACGAACCCGGCGCCGGAGCCCGCTCTGCTGGCCCGCACGGACGGGCGCGGCCTGATCCACGATGAGGCGACCGTGCTCGTGTTCGGCCCGAGCGGGGCGGGCAAGACGAAGCTGGTACAGCGGGCCGTGTTCACTGCGACCGCGCTCGGGCAGCGGGTCGCGTGGCTCGACCTCGACAACATGGGGCTGGATGAGCTCATCGTGGGGTTCATCTCGCTGGGGTCGTCACACGCGCACGTCCATGACGACACGCTGGCCTACTTCCGCAGTGACGACTGGCCGAACCGCGATGCGATGCTCGCCGCAGTCGAGGCCGGCGACCCCGAGATCGTTGTCGTGGACTCCGTCTCCGGCGCCATCGCCGCAGCCGGGATCGACTCGGAGAACGACAACGCCGAAGTGCGGTGGGCTGATCGATCGCGTCCGCTCCCTGCTGCAGCTGCGGCGTCGCCGGACGATCATCCTCGTCGACAACACCGGCCAGCAGACCGGCCACGCTCGCGGCGCATCCGCCAAGCGGGACGCCGTAGATCAGGTCATCGAGGTCACCGTCGCGAAGCGCGACGGCAAGCCGCAGCCGTTCGGGCGGGGCGAGGTCGGTCGGTTGCGGCTGATGTCACGCAAGGACCGGCGCGGCTACTTCCCGGACGGCTCGGATATGGGGACCGTGAAGGGCGACGACACCGACGCGCTCCGCCAGAGCTGGCCCACCTCGGCGGAGCACTCGATGTCGTCGTGTTCCCACCCTTGCCGGCGAGCGCGTCCGCCAAGGTCATGGAGATCATCTCGTGCGCCGCCGAGGATGCGGGTGGGGAGATCACATGGGCGACGTTGACCGTGATGGCGGCGCACTCAAGCGTGTGAACGGTGGACAGCACGCCCCAGCCCGCCGTGCTCTCGTTGCCGGCGGCCACATCGAGGAACGCCACGGTGAGAACAAGACGATCACGCTGAAGCTGATCCGCCCCGACCGGGCCGACGAGCACGAGGCGTCCGACGATGACCACGGTCCCGACGAGTCATGACGGTCGTGGCGTCGGAATGTCCGCCGGTTGGAGGCAGGGGCGGGGAGGTCTCATCGGGGTCGACCGGGTGGACCGTGGCGGAGCCGCCGTCCGAGGTGATCTCGACGGCTGGACCCTCGACGGTGGTGAACGTGCAGCCGAGCGCGATGCGGTGTGCCGGCTCGACTACGCCCTCCGGCCGGTGCGTTGTGGCGCCCAGGAGTCGCGTCGACGATCAGCACCTCCCGGCATCCCCGGGCGAAGTACCACGGGACCGTGGCCGTCGACTCGTCGTGCGGTGAGGGAGCGAGTCTTCGAGCGAGCGAACCATCAGCACGGTCCTTTCGCTCATGGCCGAGTTGCTGGTGCGCTCCCGCTCGGCGTCTCCGCCCACGGTGAGGTGGTTCTCATGAGCGGACTTCGATGACCAGCTCGGCGCCCTCCAAGCCGCGCTCGACCAACTGGTCCGGACAGAACACGGCGAGATCGGGACGCGGTAGTCGTCAGCATTTCGAAAGAGTCCGGTCTCGTGCGTCACGCGCGGACCGCGCTGGCGGGCCAGACCACGCAGCTCGGCCGCCAGCTCGGCGGCGAACGACTGGTGCGGTCCTGACGGTGGAGGCACCATGTGCAGCTCTCCGTCCCACATCTCGTCGTGGCGGTCGAGGCCGAGACGGGTGCGTTCGGCCAGCAGTTGCGGGTCCACTTCCAACATGACGGCCCTCATGACGTGAGGTCGGCCGGGTGGTGGCGGACGGTGGCCGATCCACCGTCCCACGTGATCTCGACCGCCGGCCCGTCGACCGTCGTGAACGTGCAGCCGAGCACCTCGCTGCGCGCCGGCACGACGATGCCGTTCGGTGCGTGCAGCTCGACGGCCAGCGTGTCGCGATCGACGATCAGCACCTCCCGGCAGCCCTGGTGGAAGTACCACGGGATCTTGGCCGTCGATTCGTCGCCGGGCCAGCGGATCGCGATGATCAGCTCGGCGCCCTCGGCGCCGCGTTCGCTGGCCTGATCGGGCCGATAGATCGCCAGCTCCGGTACGCGGTAGTCGTCGTCAGCCCGAACGATGCCGGTGGTGTACGACATCCAGAGCTTGCGCTCCTCGACGAGCGGCCAGACGGTTCGCAAGAGGTGCGACCCGAGACGTCGGTGCGGTCCCGACGCCAGCGGCACCATGCGCAGCTCTCCGTCCCGCATCTCGTCGTGGCGGTCGAGCTCGCGCCGAGCCCGTTCGGCGAGCAGCTCGGGGTCGACCTCCAGCATGACTGCCCTCATGGCGTCACGGACGGGTTACGATGGTCGAACCCCCGTGCCAGCTGAGCTGGACGGCCGGTCCATCGATCGTCGTAAAGGTGCAGCCGAGCACCTGGCTTCGCCTCGACTTCACGACGCCGGCCGCCGTGTGCAGCTGCAGGGCCAAGGTGTCACGGTCGACGATCAGCACCTCTCGGCAGCCCCGCGCTAGGTACCACGGGACCTTGACCATCGACTCGTCGCGAGGTGACCGAATCTCGACGACGAGGGAAACATGCCGGAGGCGGGCGTCACTGGCACGATCTCGATCGAAGACGGCCAGGTCCGGTACCCGGTAGTCGAACTCATGACCGAAGTACCCGACCTCCTGGGTGATCTCGAGTCCCCGCTCGTCGGCCAAGGGCCCGATCGCCCTGAGCAGCCGTGACGCAAACGCCTGGTGGCCAGTTGCTGGTGGCGGCACCATGTGCAGCTCTCCGTCCCACATCTCGTCTCTCCGGTCGAGGCCGAGACGAGCGCGTTCGGCGAGCAGTTGCGGGTCCACCTCCAACATGACGGCCCTCACCGGCCCGACGATAGTGACGCCGACGAGATCAACGCTTCTGTCCGCAGACACGGTCTGAATCCGGTCGATTGAGAAGGACAGAACGCCGCTTCACGCCAGGAGGCCGCGCACGAGACGGTCGACGACGGCACCCATCTCAGCGCGCGCGGTCACCGGGTCGGCGGAGCGGGCGACGTACAACGCCGCCTCGTCGAGTGCGCCGAGCAGCGCGTGGGCGAGCGGATCGACGGGTTGCGACGGGATGGCCCCGATGCTGACGGCGTCGGCCAGCACCGCCGTCACCAGACCCAGGCCGTAGCGCAGGCCGATCTCGCGCCACCGCTCCCAGCCGAGGACGGACGGCCCGTCGAGCAGCACGATGCGCTGCACCTCGGGCTCGGTCGAAGCGTCGAGCCAGGCCTCGGCGCCGACCAGCAGCAGCTCCCGAACGTCGCCGGACGGCACGGTCGTGATCAGGTCGGTCAGGCGGCCCATGAGCTCCGCCTCGACCTCCTCGAGCACGGCGACGAACAGCTCGACCTTGCCCCCGGCGAACTGGTGGTACAGCGCGCCGCGCGTCACCCCGGCGGCCTGAACGATGCGCTCGGTGCCGACGTCGGCGTAGCCGTGCTCGGCGAACAGGCGGCGGGCGGCGGCGATCAGCGCGGCGCGGGTCGCCGCCGACCGGTCGGCCTGGGTCCGGCGCGCCGAGGTGCTCACGTCATGTTGACTTTCGTGCAGTCAGTATGTATCTTCCGTACCACCTGTACGCAACTGTACGCCGAGACACGAGGAGCCCCCATGCCGACGATCACGCTGCCACACGGAGACGTGGACTACCGGGCCGCCGGGCCCGCCGCCGACGAGGCCAATGGTCCGCCGGTCGTCTTCGTCCACGGCGTGCTGGTCGGGGCGACGCTGTGGTCGGCCACGGCCGACGCGCTGGCGGCGCACAGGATCCGGTCGTTCGCCCCCGACCTTCCGCTCGGCGCCCATCACCGGCCGCTGCGCGACGACGCCGAACGCACGCCACGCGGAATGGCCCGGCTGGTGATCGACTTCATCGAGGCGCTCGGCCTCGACGACGTGACGCTGGTCGGCAACGACTCGGGTGGCGCCATCTCGCAGTACGTGCTCGACACGGACGCGTCACGGATCGGTCGGGTGGTGCTGACCAACTGCGACGCCTTCGAGGTGTTCCCGCCGAGGCAGTTGCGCCAATTCGTCACACTGCTCTCCCACCCGGCGCTGTTGGCCAGTGCGGCGCAGGCCATGCGGTCCGCGCGCATCCGCCACGGCAAGCTCGGCTTCGGGCCGTTCGCCAACCGCTACGACGCGGCGGTGACGGCGGCCTGGATCGAGCCCCTCCGACGAGCCGAGATCCGCCGCGACGTCAGCGCCGTGGTCCGCTCGATCGACGCCGCCGACCTGACCGAGGTCGGTGCCCGTCTCCATCGGTTCGGCGGTCCGGTCCGGCTGGTGTGGGGTGCCGACGATCCGTACTTCACGCTCGACCTGGCCCGTCGTCTGGCCGCTGCGTTCGGGGACGCCGAGGTGGTCGAGGTGCCCGGCGCCCGCACGTTCGTCCCGCTCGACGCACCCGACCGCCTGGCCGCCGAGATCGTCGTTCTGTCCTCCGCAATCGACTCACAGCTGTCGTTCGCGCAGGACAGAACGGGTTAGGGCGGGGGCTGGGCGCAGCCCTGGGACGTGATGGCCCCGTAGACCTCGGGCCGGCGGTAGCGGTCGAAGTCGAACACCGTCGTCTTGTAGCGAGCGCACCAGTCGAGGTCGCAGCGGGCGACGACCAGCTCGTCCTCGGCCGTCAACGCCTGGGCGACGATCTGACCCGACGGGGCGACGATCATGGACTGGGCCAGCGAGTCGACGCCCTCCTCCACCCCGCCCTTGGCCACGCCGACGACCCAGGTGCCGTTCTGGTACGCGCCGGACTGCATCACCAGCGCGTTGTGGAAGCCCTGCAGGACGTCCTGGCTCGGGTCAGGCGCGTAGTGGATCGGCGTGTTGTAGCCGCACAGGATCAGCTCGACGCCCTGCAGCCCCATGACCCGGTAGCTCTCGGGCCAGCGCCGGTCGTTGCAGATCATCATCCCGACGACGCCGCCGAACGCTCTCCACACGCCGAACCCATCGGGACCGGGCTCGAAGAACCATCGCTCGGCGTGCTGGAACGGGCGATCGGGTTCGTGCTCCTCGTGACCCGGGATATGCACCTTACGGAACGTGGCCACGACCGAGCCGTCGCGCTCGACGAGGACCTGGCTGTTGTAGCGGTGATGCGATCCCTCGTCGTCGGCCGGGGTCAGCTCGGCGTAGCCGAGGCAGAAGCCGACGCCGAGCCGCCGGGCCTCGTCGAAGAGGGGCTGGGTATCCGGACCGGGCATCGAGGTCTCGTAGAAGTGGTCGAACTCGGTGCGGTCCTCGACGAACCAGCGGGGGAAGAACGTGGTCAGCGCCAGCTCCGGGAACACGACCAGCTCGCAGCCCCGCTCGTGGCCTTCGACCAGCAGCGCCAACAGCCGCTCGACCACGGCCTTGCGCTCGTCGGCCCGGGCGATCGGTCCCAGCTGCGCCGCTCCGACGGTGAGCATCCGCGCCATGCGGCATGTTCGCGCGACTGCTCCGCCGGTTCCGTGGCGGGATCCGTCTGGATTCCCGTCTCGAATCTTCGTCAGAACCGTCGAGGTCAGCCCTCGACGGCGAGGACGAGCGGGAGCACCTCGGTGGCGCCGGCGCGGCGGAGGGCGCGGGCGGCGACGGTGATCGTCCAGCGCGAGTCGGCCAGGTCGTCGACCAGCAGGATCGGGCCGCCCAGCCCATCGAGGCCGGCGGCGACGTCGGCAGGCACCACGATGCGCTCCCACACCGCCGCCAGCCGGTGGGCGCTGTTGCCGCCCCGATGTCCGGTCGGCCCGCCGTGCACGTACTCCAGCGAGCCGAGCATCGTCAGCTTGCCGATCGACGCGATCCGCTCGGCCAGCGACGCCACCAGCTGCGGACGTGTACGCGACGGCATCGAGACGACGGCACCGGGCCGGCGGTCCCACGACCACTCCTTCAGCACGGCGACCACCGCCTGCACCACGCGCTCCGTGACCGGACCGTCGCCCGAGCCGGGACCGACCACCTCTCGCAATCGGGTTCCCCAGCCGACGTCGGTGAGCCGCGCCACCGCCCGCCCTGGCGCGGCTTGCTCCTCCGCCGCGATGCGGCCCTTCACGTCGACACCGAGCGACGGCATCCCGGTCGGCCACGTGGTGCGGGGTTCCAGTTCGACGCCCGGCCGGTCGATGGCGCCGCGCGCCGTGGCCGTCGCTGACTCGGACACCGCCGTCGGGAACCAAGCGCCGGCGCAGACGTCGCACCGACCGCACGGCGCCGCGCCGGGATCGTCGAGCTCGCGCCGCAGCAGCTCCATCCGGCACGTGCCGCCGGCCAGGTACCGGCGCATGGCTTGCTGCTCATCGGCTCTGGCCTGCTCGACTCGCCGGTACCGCTCACGGTCGTACGCCCACGGTTGACCCGTCGTCGTCCAACCACCCTGCACGCGCCGGACCGCGCCGTCGACGTCGAGCACCTTGAGCATCATTTCCAGCCTGGCTCGCCGCAGCGGGACGCGCGTCTCCAGCGCCGCCGTCGACAGCGGCCGGCCGGACTCGGCCAGCACGTCCAGCGTCTGGCGCACCACGTCCTCGTCCGGGAAGGCCAACGAGCCGAAGTAGCGCCAGATCGCGGCGTCCTCCCGTCCCGGCAACAGCAGCACGTCGGCCCGCTCCACAGCGCGGCCGGCCCGACCGACCTGCTGGTAGTAGGCGATCGGCGACGCCGGCGCACCGACGTGGACCACGAAGCCGAGGTCCGGCTTGTCGAAGCCCATCCCGAGCGCCGACGTGGCGACGACGGCCTTGACCCGGTTCGCCGCGAGCGCGGCCTCGATGTCCAGCCGTTCGGCGCCCTCGGTCTGGCCGGAGTAGGCGACGACGTCGTGGCCGGCCGACCGCAGCAGTGCGGCCACGTCCTGCGAGGCGGCGACCGTGAGTGTGTAGATGATCCCGCTCCCCGGCAGCGCGCCGAGATGCTCGACCAGCCAGCCCAGCTGGTCCTCGGGACGATCGAGCCGCAGCACCCCGAGACGGAGGCTCTCCCGGTCCAGCGAGCCCCGCTGCACCAGGACGTCGTACTGCTGACCATCGACGCCGACGGCGAGTTGATCGGCGACGTCGTCCACGACCCGCTGGTTGGCGGTCGCCGTCGTGGCCAGCACGGGAATGTCCGGCCGGAGCCGTGTCAGGGCGTCCCGGATGCGCCGGTAGTCCGGCCGGAAGTCGTGGCCCCAGTCGGAGACGCAGTGGGCCTCGTCGACCACCAGCAGGCCGATGCGGGCGGCCAGCGGCGGCAGCAGCCGATCCCGGAAGTCGGGGTTGTTCAGCCGCTCGGGGCTGATCAGCAGCACGTCGACCGACGATGAGGTCAGCGCCTCTTCCACTGCCGCCCACTCCTCGGTGTTGGCCGAGTTGATGGTGTGGGCAGTGATCCCCGCCCTCTGCGCGGCGGCGACCTGATTGCGCATCAGGGCCAGCAGCGGTGACACGATCAGCGTCGGCCCGGCATCACGGCGACGCAGCAGCGCCGTGGCCACGAAGTAGACCGCCGACTTGCCCCAGCCGGTGCGCTGCACGACCAACGCCCGGCGGCGGTCCTCGACCAGCGCGCTGATCGCCGCCCACTGGTCGTCGCGCAGCACGGCGTCGTCCCGCCCGACCAGCGCCCGCAGCACCTTCTCGGCCTCATCCCTCACGCGGCCGACCGTATCGACGGGGTGTCACCGCCCGGCTCACTGCTGTTCCATGGCGCGATCGGTGTCGAAAACGACACTGAATCTTCGTCAGAACCAGATCCGGCTCAATAGCGTCGGGGCACGTGCTGGAGGTGGTCGACCTCGTGCGGACGTACGGGCCGGTGCGGGCGCTCGACGGGATGTCGTTCGGCGTGCAGCCGGGGTCGGTGACCGGGTTCCTCGGGCCCAACGGGGCCGGCAAGACCACCGCCATGCGGGCCATCTTCGGGCTGACCGCCCTGGACTCCGGCACGGTGTGCTGGGAGGACCGGGCGATCGACTTCGCCGACCGCCGGCGGTTCGGCTACCTGCCCGAGGAGCGTGGCCTCTACCCGACCATGAAGGTCCTCGACCAGCTCGTCTTCCTCGGCGAGCTGCGCGGCATGAGCCGGCCCGGCGCCGCCGAGACGGCCGAGCGCTGGCTGGGCGACCTCGGTCTCGGCGAGCGCGCCAGCGACCGCCTCGAGGACCTGTCGCTCGGCAACCAGCAGCGTGTCCAGCTCATCGGCGCGCTGCTCCACGAGCCCGACGTGCTCGTCCTCGACGAGCCGTTCTCCGGCCTCGACCCGGTGGCCGTCGACGCCCTCTCCAAGGTGCTCGTCGCCGAGGCCCGCCGGGGCGCCACCGTGCTGTTCTCCTCCCACCAGCTCGACCTGGTCGAGGACCTGTGCGAGCGGGCCGTCGTCGTCGATCGCGGCCGAGTCGTCGCCGAGGGCACCATCGACGACCTCACCGCCGGCCCCGACCCGGTGCTCGAGATCGAGGTTGCCGCCGACCCCGACGGCGCCTGGAGCCGGTCGCTCCCCGACGTCGAGGTGCTCGGCGTCAACGCCGGCCGGGTCCGCCTGGCGCTTGGTCCGGGTGAGAGCTCGCCGGCCGAGCGAGCCCAGCCGGTGCTCGATGCCGCCCGCCGAGCTGGGCCGGTCAACCGGTTCGGCTTCGAGCGGCGCAGCCTGGCCGAGGTGTTCCTGGCCGCCGTCGGCCGGCCCGTCGATGCGGGGACCGATCGTGGCTGAGCGGGTGAGCACCACGACGACGAGGCCGGCCCTGCTCGTCGCCCGGCGCGAGCTGCGCGAGGCGCTGGCGATGAAGTCCTACTGGATCAGCCTCGTCCTCACCGCCCTCGCCCTGCTGGCGATCATCGTCATCGCCAACCTCGCCTCGGGCGGCACGGAGGACGCCGAGCGGGTCGTGCTGGCCGGGCCCGACTCGGGCGCACAGGTCGGCGCCGTCGAACGTCTCGGACCACTTGTCGGCGTGGAGCTGGAGGTGACCAGCGTGGCCGATGACGCCACCGCCGAAGCCGCCGTCCGCGACGACGAGGCCGACGTGGCCGTGCTCGGCGGCGGGGCGCGCCTGGCCACCCGAGAAGCGGTCGAGGACACCTCCCGGCTCGGGGCCGTCGTCAACGCGCTGCGCACCGATCTCGCCCTGGCCAACGGTCTCGCCGCCGCCGGCCTCGACCCGCAGCAGGCGGCCGACGTGCGGGCGGCCGAGCCGCCGCCGGTCGAGGCGCTCGATCCGGAGGCGGACGCCGACCGCAACGCCGGCATCGTCACCGTGACGAACATCCTGCTGTTCATCATGCTGCAGACCTACGGCGCGTGGGTGCTGACCGGCGTCACGCGGGAGAAGGCGTCGCGCGTGGTCGAGGTGCTGCTGGCCGTGATCCGGCCCATTCACCTGCTGGCCGGGAAGATCGCCGGCATCGGCGCCGCCGCCCTGCTCCACGCCGCCGTGCTGATCGTCGTGGCCTTCGTCGCCACCCGGATCGTCGGTGCTGACGTCGCCGCCGACCTCCGGGCGGCGGACCTCATCGTCGCCATCGCCTGGTTCCTCCTCGGCTACGCGCTCTACTGCACCGCCCTGGCCGCCGCCGGCTCGCTCTGCGCGCGCGTCGAGGACGCCCAGGGCGCGTCGTTCCCGATCCTCCTGCCGCTGTTGTTCGCCTACCTTGTGTCGTTCAGCGCCGTCGACGGCGCCAACACGCTGCTGTGGGTGCTGGCGTTCATCCCGCCGACAGCCGTGCTGGCCATGCCGACGCTGTACACGATCGGCGAGGCGCCGCTGTGGGCG
>JBPCJL010000295.1:0-3398 GCA_051005355.1 Ilumatobacteraceae bacterium | reverse complement strand
GTCGAATGCTCTGCGTTCCCGTCAAGCAGCCTGCCTTCGGTCCCCGTCTCTGGGTGCAGTACCGCGCGACTCTCCGAAGGCGCCCTCCACGTTCCCTTTGGCTTGCTGGGCTCACCCCGCATGCGGCGCGGGCTCAACCGCCGGCGGTGTGGGCTTCGGTGCCCGCAGCCGACATTCCGCGACCCGCCGGCGACCAGGCACGGTGCGGGTGCGGGTGCCCGCAATGGACAAGGGCCCGACTCGCGCGCCGGCGGCTGCAGACGACTCGCAGCCCGCACTTTCGTAGTACAGTATTGGTGTGTGGAGATCCATCCATCGGCTCGCCGGCACGGCGAGCACGATGACGACATCCTCCACGCCTTCGACCACTCGATGGTCGTCGAGGACCTCGGTGAGGATCCGGACCGTTGCTCGTCATCGGCCCGGACCGCGCCGCCTACCGGCTTGAAGTCACCGTCCTCATCACTGCCGAGGGCGACCAGTTGATCATTCACGCAATGCCTCTTCGGGCCGTCGACCGCAAGCTGTCCAAACCATGACCAAGCGCATCCACGGACACACCGCATCCGGTCGGCCGATCGACCACGACCTCATCGACAAGTTCGCCGACGAAGCCGCCGCCGGCTACGACGTCGAGGAGATCATCGCCCGGCGCGGTCACCGTGGCCGACCTCGACTCGGCTCAGCCCCGTCGACGGTGGAGTCGGTACGACTCGACCCGGACCTCAAGGCTCGTCTCGCACGTCGTGCCGAGAGCGACGGGGTCCCGGTGTCAGAAGTCATCCGGGACGCCCTTCGCCATCACCTCGAAGCGAGCTGAGGACCTCCCGACGACGCCGCCCGGACGACGCGAACGCCGAGTCTGCGAACGCCGACGAACGACACGCCAGTGGGCCGCTGCCGACCTGGCGATCGGGCGCGCCGGGGGCACCACGGTGGTCGGCGGTCGGTGCCCCAGAATCCGCTCTCCAGCCGCCTTGGCACCCCAGGTGCTAGCAGGAAAGAATAGCATCAAATGCTATGACGTCTACTCGAACAACGTTCACGCTCGACGACGCCTTGGCGGAGCAGGCACGTCGACTCGGAGTCAACATCTCCGCTGCGGCCAGGAACGGAGTTGCGGCTGCGGTTCGAGCGGCGCTCGCCCAGGCCGATCGCCTCGCCTACGCCAACCACCCCGAGCGCGCCGACCCGTTCTGGACGAGTGCCGAGTCCTGGGGTGACGAGTGAACCGAGGAGAGGTATGGCTCGCGCAGGTGGGCCGGAAGCGGCGGCCCGTTGTCGTTCTCACGCGCAGCGCAGTGTTGGACGTGCGCTCACTCGTGACGATCGCAGAGATCACGACCTCGGCGCGTGGTCTGGCGGTAGAGGTTGAGCTCGATCACGCGGCAGCTGGCATCGATGAGCCGTCCGTGATCAACTGCGACGGACTCCACACCGTGGCACAGACCACGCTGACGACACAGGTTGGCGAGATCGACGCCACGACTCTTGAGAGTGTCTGTTGGGCGGTGAGCTACGCCCTCGGTTGCTGATCGTGACGGGCCGTCATCGACGTCTCACGGCGCGAAGCCGAGAGCGACGACTTACCGCACCGTCGCCCCGACGCCGAGCTGCTGTTCGGCACAGGTGTTGGCGCCGTCAACGGCGTCGTTCGGTCGCCACGTTCGGTCATCGGAGCGTCTCGACACCGGGCTCTGACCGCTCCGCAATCAGCTCTCGGCTGCACCGGGCGGTTGGCCGCCGGTGTGCGCGTACGTCTTGTTGGTGATCTGCCAGCGACCTTCGATGCGGGCGACCGAGAAGTAGTCAACGAAGTCGCAGCCGATGAAGTCGGTCTCAACGAGGACTGCCACACCGGCATCCCCGACGAGATCGATCGTCCGGATCGTCGCCTTGTAGTTCGGCCCCGCCCCGCCGGGCTGGGCCTCGATCATCTCGAAGAAGTCCTGGATCGGAATGTACGTCTCCATCGGGCCGATGTGGCCCATCATCCGCGCGTCGGGATGGAAGGCCTCCTTCAGCTTGGCGACGTCGCCGTTGGCGCCGTCGATGTACAACCCGATCAGTCGTGTCACCTCGTCGAGGTCAGTCATGTAGTCAGCCATCCTCCTGCTCCCTCTCCGAACCTCGTCGGGCGGACCCCAGACGAGTGGTTCCCGACGCCAAAGTTTGTGCCGGCGCCAGGATGCGCGCATGGTCTACCCGAAATCGCAGGGGTGCCGATCCACGGCTCAGCCAGAGAACGTTGCCGGGCGGTCACGCCGAGACACAGCCCCGCCGGGCATCGCTCCGCCCGCCGACAACAAGCGCATCCGCAGCGCGGACATGTTGAACGGTCGCAATCGATCGGCCAGTGGGCCGTCGTTGTGTGCGGACGATCGGTGCGCCAATCAGATGCAGCTGAGGCCACGGTCAGGCGATGGTGTCGTCCGTCGACATCGCTGCCGGCGTGGCGGGGCGCCAGTTGGCACCCTCGGTGACAGGGCAAGAGGACTACGGCGGTCCCGCAGCGTCGGAGAGTGGCGCGGTGAGTTCGAGAGCGATGCCGTCCGGATCGAAGAACGCGAGGAACGACAGACCGAGCGGCACGAGGTCTCGTATTGGACCGTGCTCGACACTGCGTTCGTCGAGAAGCCGTGCTGCTGCGTCAAGATCTGCTCGCTTCTGCACGGAGAAGCTGAGATGGTCGAGCCCGACGCGGAAGGGGTCGAAGCGGTCCGCAGCTGCTGCTCGTTCGTCGTCGACCGGGCGCAACCCAAAGAACATGCCTTGGTGTGTCAGGATCACACCGCCCTGCAACGTGTCGACGACGACCTCACGGTTCTCGTCGCCGGGCGGCGGCGGGGCATCAACCGCCACCTCGAAACCGAGGACCTCGGTGTAGAACGCTCGTGACCGCTCGACGTCCTTGACGGCCATCCGCACGTGGTGGACGGGACCGACGGACAGGTGCGACACGGATCCTCCTCTGGTCGTGAACCGCCGAGACGCTACTCGGGTCGCCCAGCTGTCACGGCGGGTGCCGAGCTGTCGTTCCGTGCGGCCTTCGTCACGGGCGAGCGCGTTGTTCGGTGCTCGCGTTCGGAACGTCAACCCCGCCGGCGAGAGCGCCGCCGGCAAGTACCGATCTCTGCCGCTTCTGGAGTGCTGACCTTCGCTTGCGCGGCAAGCGCTGAACGCCGTCGGGCGAGTCCTCCAGCCGACATTTCGGGCAGTCGGACGCGGCTCTATTTGTCTCCGCCGTTTCCGAATATCCTTTGAGCGGCGCTGTGTGCGACGCCGACACCAGCACAAGGCTCGCGAGTGCCTGTGGTCGCAGCGCGACAGATCGGTGCTCGTTCTGGGCACTCCAAGCCGCGGTGAGCGACAGAGAATTCGGAGCCGGGCGTTTGGAC
>JBPCJL010000294.1:0-6613 GCA_051005355.1 Ilumatobacteraceae bacterium | reverse complement strand
TGCGCGCACACCCGTGAGCCGAGACCCCGACTGGCCGGCCAGCAGCGAGTCGAACCGCAGCCCGGACACACGAAACCCTCACCCCAGCGCAGCCGCTCGAGGTATGTGACACAGGACTCGCTATCGGGGAACCAGGCGACGAACTCCGCCCACGTACGGGGGTAGTCGACTCCACCAACGGGTGAGGCCATCACCACAACATACACTGGCAACTGTAACGAAGGGGATAGCCATCACGCCGGATATCCGGCTCATGGGGCTCACCGATTCGCCAAGGTGCTTGCGATCGCGAGCGGCCGTTGACAGCGCTCAGGTTCAAGGCGCCGTGGCCGCACGCGCCCGCCCACGACCTTTCGCCGCTGGATGCGATCGACGAATCTTCGTCCGCCCTTCGAAGCCGAGGACGATTGGGCACATCCGCCCAGAACGATGGGCTCAGGCGTCGGCGGTCTGCGCCATGAAGCTGAGCGCTCTCGTGGCGCAACGGTGCGTGCGCGTGGTCGGGCGGCTCATCGACGCCTCTGACGGCCTACCAACTATGACCTACCAAGTTGGCCAAATCTGTCCGCCATTCTGTCCGCCAAACGGGCCGGAATCGGGTGGACAGAGCGGCATCAGGCGGACGGAGTTGCGACAAATGACCAGCTAGAAGGCACTGAGCGGTACCCCACGGACCCTCCGGGACCGACTCGTAATGCGTAGATCGTGGGTGCGATCCCCACTCTGGGATCTCTAATCATCCTGGCAGTACGATTGATGACCTGCCAATAGGCTCTCGAACGGACATGTGTCCGCCGCGTTCGGCGTGGCGGATCAGAGCTGCTGGCGGGCGATGAGGTCGGCGAAGGGGCCGGGGCTCTTGGCCAGCGCCGAGTACGGCCCGTCCTGTACGACGCGGCCGCCGGCGATCACCACCACGCGGTCGGCCGACGCGATCGTCGATAGCCGGTGGGCGATGACGATGCGGGTCACGTCCACCTCCTCGATGGTGCGGGTCACGACCGACTGGGTCAGGTTGTCGAGGGCCGAGGTCGCCTCGTCGAGCAGCAGGGCGCGGGGTCGGCCGGCGAGGGCCCGGGCGATCTGGAGGCGCTGGCGCTGGCCCCCGGAGAGGATGCCGACGCCGTCGCCGATGTTGGTGGCCATGCCGTCGGGCAGGCGCTCGATGTCGCGATCGAACCCGGCGCGGCGCGCCGCATCCCAGGCCTCGTCCTCGTTGATGGGGACGCTGCCGGCGATGTTCTCGAAGACCGAGCCGGGCAGCAGCGCGGTCTGCTGCAGCACCACCCCGATCTGGCGCCGCACCGCGTCCATGTCGAGGCTGGTGACGTCGACGCCGTCGATCGTGACCGTGCCGCCGTCGACGTCCTCGAACCCGAGCACCAGGCGCAGAAGGGTCGACTTGCCCGAACCCGACGGGCCCACGACTGCGACGAACTCGCCCGGCTCGATCGAGACCGACAGGCCGTCGAAGATCGGACGGGTCGCCCCGGGATACGTGAAGGTCACCTCGCGCAGCGCGAAGCCACCGTCGACACGTCCGGGGTGCTCCTTGGCCGTGTCGGACTCGGTCGCCTCCTCGAGGATGGGGCTCGCCTGATCCAGCACCGGCCGGACCTCGAGGAGGGTGACCGTCGATCGAGCCACGTTGACGACGGCGGTCTGCAGCTGCCCGAGGGCGACGTAGAAGCCCATGAAGGCCGCCGTCGGCACCGCCTCCCGCCCGATCATCACGACGGTCGCGAACAGGATCAGCACCATCGCCGTCGGGAACGCGCCCTCGAACACGACGCGCCCGTCGTCGATGCGGAACGCCTCGTACGAGCGTCGGGTGTCGCCTGCGTCGCACGGTCGAGAGCCATGTGTCGTCGCTCCTGCGCAAGTTCGCCGTGACCCACCGCCACGACCTGGTCGCCGCATGGTGGGCGGTCGAACGGAGTCCGACCTTCACCGGTCGCCCTCCCGTCGGAGCGCTGCCCGAGCCGTTCCATCGACTGCTGTCGGGTGTGTTCGTCGGTCGGCCGGGGGAACTGTTGGCGCTGCACGAGTCGTTCGCCCGGGCGCGAGCGCGGCGGCCGCAGATCGCCCTCGTCGCGGGCGAGACCGGGATCGGCAAGAGCAGGTTGCTGGCCGAGTTCGCCGCATCGCTCGGCCGTACCGCCACCATTCGCCTGGGTCGGTGCGATGACCAGCCTGGGCCGCCCTATCAGCCGATCGCCGAGATCCTCCTCGCCGATTTCCGGGAACGATCCGACGTCGAGCTCGTGCGTCTCGTCGGCAGGGATGCTCCTTGGCTCGTCGCCCTCGTCCCCGAACTGGCCGCGCGGCTACCGGAGACACCGCTCCGAGTTGCTCACGCCGGTTCTGGCGATCGCCACGCGATGTTCGAGGCCGTGCGTCGCTATCTGACGCGCGTGGCCGAGCTGCGTCCGCTCGTGATGGTGCTCGAGGACGCGCATTGGGCCGACGACGCCGTCATCGCACTCGTGCGGCACCTCGGACGACATGTCGAGCCGGTTCCGCTGCTCATCCTGGTCAGCGTCAGGGCCGGGCAACTCCCCGAGTGCCCACCACGCTCGTTGCTCGGGCTCCGGCGAGCCCCGGAGTTCACCGAGATCGAGGTGGGCCCGTTGTCGCGCCACGCAGTGATCTCCATGGCGAAGGCGTCCGACCTCGAGAACCCCGACGAGCTGGGTGCGTGGTTGCACGAACGTGGCGGCGGGAACCCGTTCTTCACCCTGGAGCTGCTGCGCAGCCTCGACCAGTTCAACGGCGGACCGCAGTGCGATCCGAACCAGCGGGGCCGTGACGCCGTCCCCGCCGCCGTGGCCGAGCTGGTCGACGAGCGCCTGCGCCGGCTGCCCGAGCGGACCCAATCCGTCCTGGAGTGGGCCGCCGTCGTCGGCACCGACTTCGAGGTCGACGTGCTGGCCGGCGCGTGCGGGACCGATGCAGCACACGTCCTCGACGCCCTCGATGCCGTCGAGCGCGCCGGCGTCATCAGGTCGCGGCGTGACCGGCCGGGTCGCTTCGAGTTCAGCCACGCCCTGGTGCGGGACGCGGCGGTCGAGCGGCTCACCGCCACGTGCCGGCTGCGGATGCACGCCGGCGTCGCGCGGGCGCTACTGGTGCGGCACCACCCCGGTGACGTGGTCACGACGGCACAGATCGCGCACCATCTGTTCTCGGCCGGTCCGGCTGGCGACTGGCGCGAGGCCGCGGCGTACGGTCGCGGAGCGGGTGAGATCGCCCGCAGGGCCCATGCCGACGAGGAAGCCGCTCGCCACTTCCAGCGCGCGCTGGACTCCCTGGTGCACGTCCCGGACCGCGACGTCGCAGACGAGTCCCGGTTGCGCATCCAGCTGGGCGAAACCCAGCGCCGCGCCGGAGACCAGCGGCATCGCGAGACACTCCTGGTCGCCGCAGAGCTGGCGATGCAGCTCGAAGAGTTCCAGCTCGTTGCCGACGCGGTACTGGCGATGGTCCCGGGCGGCTGGTCCTCGTCGGTCGGTCGACCTGATCCGGAGGCTGCCGATCTCGCACGGCGTGCGCTGATCGGGAACGGCCGGCTGGACCCCGGCCGGCGTGTGCGGCTGACGGCGGTTCTGGCCGCCGATGCCATGATGAGCGGAGACCTGGTGAGCGCTCGCCAACTGGCCGGGCAGGCCCTCGAGGACGCCCGCGTGATCGGTGATCGGGGTCTGGTGGCCTTCGCCCTGCTGCGGCACTACTGGGCGGGCTGGGACCCGGACGACGTCGGTACCCGTCGGCGCACCCTCGACGAGGTCGTCGAGCTCGGCCGCGCCCTCGACGATGCCGAGCTCACGGTGTACGCCCACGCCTGTCGCGTCGACGCGCTCATCGAGTCCGGTGACCTCATCGCAGCGACCGATGACGTCGAGGTCGTGGAGAAGCGGGCCGATGACGTCCACCAGGCGCTGTACCGCTGGCTCGGGCCGCAGAAGCGGTCGGGACTTGCGCTACTGCGCGGTGACCTCGCGCTGGCCGAGCAGCTTGGTGACGAGGCGCGCCGCATCGGGGCCACGGCGAGCAGTCCGGTCGTCGACGCCACGTGGACCGCCCAGCGGTGCCTCATCCGACTGGAGCAGGGGCGCGCTGCTGAGGTCGTCGACCTCGCCACGGACTGTGCCGAACAGCTGCCGGCGTTCCCCGCGTGGCGCGCCTTGGAGGCGGTCCTGCTCTGGCAGGCCGGGGACCATCAGTCGGCACAGCAAGCATTCCGGAAGGTGGTCGGGCGGGACATCGCGCAGCATCCGCGCATCAACACCTGGCGGGCCGGGATGCATTGCGTCGGCACCATGTCCATCGCGCTCGCCGACCAGGAGGTCGCGCGACGCGTCTACGGCCTGCTGCTCCCGAGTCGCGGTGTCATCGACTGGTTCGGCGGGGGATCGTTCGGTCCGACGGATCTGATCCTCGGTCGGCTCGCTGCGTTCCTCGATGACGAGCAAGCGGCGAGAGCGCACCTGCAGGCGTCGGTCGAGATGTGTCGTCGGATCGACGCGCGCGCCTACCTCGTCCACAGCTTGATCGCACTGAGCACGGTCGGGCTCGATCGCGCCGCCGCCGATCTTCTCTCCGGCGAGGCGAAAGAACTGGCTGCTGCGATCGGGATGCGGTCCTCGTCGGAGCACATCGGCTCGCGCACGAGGTGAGCACCCGAACGTCCGTGGTCAGATCCGTGTCCGACACGGATGACAAACTGAGCCGTCGCATGGCTACGTAGTCGGGCATCGTGACGAACAGAGAGATCATGGCCGCTCGGACAGGGGGTCTGCCGCGTATGTACACAAGCGGGTCGGGGACACCGGTCAGACCACTCGGCCATCGGGGGGGCCGGCGGGGGTGGGTCGCTCGCTGGTGCGCGGCGGCAATGATCGCAATCGCCGCGGTGGGCGCTTCGACGGCGACTGCGGCGGCGGGGCAGACCGCCGACGGTGAGTTGATCGACGTCGGCGGCGGTCGGCGGATGTACCTCGAGTGCCACGGCCAGGGAGGACCGACGGTGATCTTCGAGTCGGGCTACCCCAACGACGGCACGGTGTGGTCCGCCGCTGGCGTGTTCGAGGCCGTGTCCGGGTTCACCCGGGCCTGTGTACGACCGCCCCGGGACGGCAAATGACGATCACTTCTCGCGCAGCGATGCGGCACCCCAGCCGCGCACCGCGCGAGACGTGGTCACCGACCTCCATGCACTGCTGCAAGCCGCCGGCGAGCCCGGGCCCTACGTGTTCGTGGCTCATTCGATCGGCGGGCTCTTCGTCCGCCTGTACGCCAGCACCTACCCCGACGAGGTCGCCGGCATGGTCCTCGTCGACAGCAGCAGCGAGGATCAGGTCGAGCGGTACAGGCAGATCTTGTCGCCCGAGTTCCTCGACGCTCTCGTCTTCTCGTCGCAGAACCCGCCCGCCGACGTCATCGCCGCCTACCCGCAGATCGAGCGCATCCTGATCGAGGAGAGCTCCAACCAGGTGCGCGCCGCAGTGGCGCAGCAGCCGATGCGGCCGATGCCGCTGGTGGTGTTGACCCACGGCATCCCCGTCAGCGCGGAGACCGAGGTGCCACCCGGGTTCCCCGGCGACGCGGTGGAGGACGTCTGGCAGCAGCTCCAGCGCCAGCTCGCCCAGCTCGTGCCCGGCGCACGACAGGTCATCGCCACCAACAGCGGCCACTACATCCAGCTGGCGCAACCGGAGCTCGTGGTCGACGCCACGCGCGCGGTCGTCGACGCCGCCCACCTCGGCAAGACCCAGGTCGGTCCCGGCGAGCTCCCCGACACCGGCTCGCCAGGCTGGGTGCTCGTGGTCATCGCCACGACGCTCACCGCCCTCGGGCTGGCCCTGCGGGCCAGCTCGCCCTCACCAACCGTCCGCGGCAGGCGACGCACGACCTGATCACTGATCCCGCCTCCTCGTCAGATCTGACCAGGAGGCGGGATCAGCCGTACGTCAGCCGATGACCACCCGGTCGGTTGCGGTGCGGCCGAACGTCTCGGGGGCGTAGATCTCTTCGGCGCGCGTCGGTGGCACGACGAACTCGCCGGGCGTCGTCGCCTGGGCGATGTACGAGTAGTCGTAGACGCCGGCCCCGAGGTACTGGGCGAACGCCTCGGCACGGTCGTCGCGAACGTTCTGGTGGTCGAACCACGGGCCCCACCACGAGATCCGATCGACATCACCGCCGACGTCGCCGCCCTCGCCGCCCTCGCCGTCCCCGTCGAGCGCGCCGCCCTCCGTCGGAGGAGCCTCCTGGGACGTCGCCAACGTCGGGTTGACGATCTCCAGGCCGGCGGGCAGCGGGTCGACGAGTGCGACGTGGGTGCGCTGGCTCTCGGCGACGAGCGTCAGACGAACTCGGACGCGGGCGCCGGCGCGGATGCGCCACGTGCCGTCAGCCTCACGGCTGACGTCAGCCGGGTCGTCGACGGCCTCGTACGTGCGATCCACGACGAACCCGCGGTCCAGCGCCTTGATGTCGAGCGACGTCGGAGCCGTGCGCAGCCCGATGCGGTAGTAGAGCCGACCGGCGCCTTCGTGGCCGATCGTGATGGCCGGGACGGCGGCGGCGATGACGTCGGCGGTCGGGACCGAGA
>JBPCJL010000293.1:0-26386 GCA_051005355.1 Ilumatobacteraceae bacterium | reverse complement strand
CATCGGAGGGTTTCACGTCGCCGGAGGGTTGCGTACCGGGGGCCGGTACGCAAACCCTCCGGTGCGCTGAAACCCTCCGATGGGATCAGCGCCGGGTCAGGGCGCGCAGTGCTGCGGCGGGGTCGGCGGCGGTGACGAGGGACTCGCCGACCAAGATGGCGTCGTAGCCGGCGTCGGCCAGGCGAGCGGCGTCATCGGCGCTGCGGACGCCCGACTCGGCCACCCGGACCACGCCGGCCGGGATGGCGGACGCCATGCGCTCGGCCCGGTCGTGATCGACCTGGAACGTCACGAGGTCACGCTGGTTGACCCCGACGAGCGTGGCGCCGGCTTGCAGGGCGATCTCCAGCTCCGGCTCGTCGTGCACCTCGACCAACGCGGCGAGCCCGAGCTCGGACGCCAGCTGGTGGTACTCGACGAGCTCGCGGACGTGGAGGGCGGCGGCGATCAGCAACACGGCGTCGGCACCCATCAGTCGGGCGTCGACCACGTCGTGCGCGCTGACCGTGAAGTCCTTGCGCAGCACCGGTAGCTCCGTCGCTTCGCGCGCCGCCGTGAGGTCGTCGACCGAGCCGCCGAAGAACGCTTCGTCGGTCAGCACCGACAGGCACACCGCGCCGCCACGCCCGTATGTGCGCGCCAGACCCGCGGCATCGAGGTCGAGGTGCAGCGCACCCTTCGACGGCGAGCGCCGTTTGATCTCGGCGATCACGGCGAGATCGGTCGCGGCCGTCAGTGCGGCGACGAACTCGCGGGGTGGCGGTGCCAGCCGGGCGCGCTCCAACAGGTCGTCGAGGGCTCGATCGTCGGCGGCAGCCGTCTCCCGGTGGCGGGCGACGATCCCATCCAGGTACGTCGTCAGGTCAGAGCCCCTTGCCGCCGATCGGCGTGACGAAGATCAGCTCGGGACGACCACCGAGGAACGGGCCGATCTGCGGGCCCAGCTCGGCGAACCACGGCGCACCCATGTGCGCCTCCAGGTCGGACTTGGCGTCGTACAGCTCGTACATCCAGAGCACGTCCTCGTCCTTGTTGTCCGTGTGGAGGATGTAGTAGCGGGTGCCCGCTTCGCTCTCGACGTTGTCCAGCGCCATCTGCAGCGCGGCGGCGAGCTCGCTGCGCTTGCCCGGCGCGGATGGGACCTTGGCGATGCAGGCGACGGCACTCATGCCGCCGCAACGTAGCGAGCCGTTCGGCCGACCATGCACCCGGATCAGCCGCCGAAGCGCTGGGCGACCTCCTCGACCGTGAGACCGATCAACTCGTCGAGGACGGACGAACCCTCGAGACCGCCGACGACGATGCCCTGTTCGAGCGTGAGCAGTCCCGCTGCAGTCGTGAGCGCGTAGGAGGGGACGGACGCGTCCGGTCCGGTCGAGACGAGGAACAGCAACAGCTGGTCGCCGACTCCGGGCGACGAGGCCTCGTCGACGGCGATGTCGATCACGATGGTCAGTGGTTCGATGACCTCGTCGGTGACGACGGGACTGGGCTCGATGGGGGGCACACCACCGACAACGCGCCCGGGCTCAATGGTGATGCTGGCGGGATCGCCCGATGCGTCGACCGTCGTGACTCGACCCGCGACGATCAGGTCCGATGCCGCCGCGAGTGTTCGCGCCGGCGACTCGTTTGGGTCGATGCTGTCGACGATCGGCGGTTCGGTGGACGTCGGCGGCAGCGTCTCCAAGCTGGTGCTCGATGCTGACGGGACCTCGGTGGTCGTCGGATCGGGCACCTCGGTGGTCGTCGGCTCGGGCAACACGGTCGACGTCGCTGATGTCGTGGATTCGATCAAGGTCGGTGGAGCCTGACCTTCGTCGATGAACTCGATCGGGATGTCGGCGGGCATCGGCGCCGCGCTGGCGCTGCGCAAGCCGGTGCCTTGCACGCGCAGGACGCACGACGTCCCACAGGGCAGCGGGCCGCCGTCTGGAGAGGTCAGCACCGGTTCGACGGCGCCGGAGGCGATAAACGTCCCGTCGGCGTCGACCTGGCCGCGCTGCAGTAGCAGGCAGGCGTCGCCCAGGCACTGGACGAGCTCGACGTCGCGCGTCGGGATCAGGCCGGCGGCGCCCACATTGACGACCTGGCCCGGCGTGTACGGGCCAAGCGGGTCGACCAGCATCCCGGTCTCCGCGAACGCGGGAGCGCCCTGGAAGTTGACGAAGGAACCGCCGGAGCGGTCGTAGTCGTTGACCGCTCCGATGGCGACGAGGCAGCGCTCCGGTTCGGATGCACAGTCGATCGCACCCGTTGCGGGCGTGTCGATGTTCTGCCGCAGCCGCAGCGGCGATTGGACGTCGCCCTGCTCGTCGGCGTTGGCGTAGGTGACGTACGCATACGCCGAGTTGGTGTTTCCGAGTGAGCAGGCGGCGACGCCTTCGGTGGCTGCTTCCGACCCGCACATCACCACGCCGACCCGTTCGCCCGGGAGGAAGCCTCGACCAAGCACGGTGACGGTCTGCCCGGCGTCGACATCAGACTGCGGTACGACCAGCACCGGAAGGCGCCAAGAGTCCTTGCCGTCCAACGGTCCGGCTGGCATCAGCTCGAGCACGGCGGCCGGGTCATCGGGGTCGGCCGTGGTCGATGGCGTCGACGTGTCCGGCGGGCGAACGCGCTCGTCGTCGCCATCGTTCGAACCGCCTCCGACGACGAGCAGTCCGCCAGCCAACACGACGGTGCCCACCAGCAGTCCGGCGATCACCCAGCGGCGCAGGTCCCGCTTCGAGCGCGCGACGTCGGCAGACACGACATCAAACGTGTCCCCCGCGTCCACGTCGGGAAGTATGGCCCACGCTCCGCCCGCCCGGGCTGCGCAGCGCTCACGGTCCGAGATGTGGCGACACCTCCCGCCAGAAGTCGGACCGTGAGACGGCGGTCAGAAGCCCAGGCGGTCGGCGACCTCGGCCACGACGTCGTCGATCGGGACGCGCACCTGCTCGGTGGTGTCGCGATCGCGGATGGTCACCTGCTTGTCGTCGAGTGAGTCGAAGTCGACGGTCACGGCGAGCGGCGTGCCGATCTCGTCCTGGCGGCGGTACCGGCGGCCGATCGCCTGCGTCTCGTCGTACTCGACCACGTAGCGCTGGCTGAGCGCCTTGCGCACCTCGTGGGCCAGCGGCGTCAGCGAGTCCTTGCGGGACAACGGCAGCACGGCTACCTGGTACGGGGCGAGGCGGGGATGGAGGCGGAGCACGGTGCGCGTCTCGCCGTTGATCACGTCCTCGTCGTAGGCGGCGAGGAGGAATGCCGCCATCGTGCGTGTCGCTCCGGCCGCCGGTTCGACGACGTACGGCGTGTAGCGCTCGCCGGTGGCCTGATCGAAGTAGTCCAGCCGCTCACCGGACGCCTCGGCGTGCTGGCGCAGGTCGAAGTCGGTGCGCTGGGCGATGCCCTCCAGTTCGTCGAACCCCCACGGGAACATGAACTCGACGTCTGCCGTGCCGGACGAGTAGTGCGACAGCTCGTCTGCCCCGTGCGGGCGCAACCGCAGCATGTCGGCGGGGATGCCGTGGCGGACGTACCAGTCCAATCGCTCGTTGCACCAGTACTCGTACCAGCGGGCGCTGTCGGCCGGCGGGACGAAATACTCCATCTCCATCTGCTCGAACTCGCGAGTGCGGAAGATCCAGTTCTGCGGCGTGATCTCGTTGCGGAACGCCTTGCCGACCTGGGCGATGCCGAACGGCGGCTTGCGGCGCGTCGTCTGCAGCACGTTGGCGAAGTTGGTGAACATGCCCTGCGCCGTCTCCGGACGCAGGTAGGCGACGGTCGCCGACTCCTCGACCGGCCCGGCGAAGGTCTTGAACATCAAGTTGAACTGGCGGGCCTCGGTGAACGTGCCGTGCTTCCCGCAGCTCGGGCAGGTGTCCGGATCATCGAGCTTGTCGAGGCGGTAGCGGTTCTTGCAGTTCGTGCAGTCGACGAGCGGGTCGGTGAAGTTGGCCAGGTGACCGCTGGCCTCCCACACGTGCGGCGGGCCGAGGATGGCGGCGTCGATCAGCACGACGTCGTCGCGCTCCTGGACCATCGCCCGCACCCACGCGTCCTTCACGTTGCGCAGCATCAGCGCGCCGAGCGGGCCGTAGTCGTACGTGCTGCGGAAGCCGCCGTAGATCTCCGCCGACGGGTAGACGAACCCGCGCCGCTTGCACAGGTTGACGATCTGGTCGAGGTCCTTCGCCGCCATCCCACCAGGCTACGGCGCCCCCATCCGAGGGTTCGAAGAGGGGCTTTCCCTCAGACAACCCTCCGATGCAGGTAACCCTCGGATGGTCGGTGGTCAGCTGCGTTCGAACATGGCCACGGCGCGCAGGCGGCGTTCCAAGTGGTGCTCCATCGCCCGGGTGGCCAGGGTGGCGACCTCGTGGGTGGTCGCCGACTCGGGCGCAGCGAGGGCGTCGTTGAGCCGGCCCCCGAGCACGTCGCGCAGCACGGCCAGCGCGGCCGCCGAGATCGGCGCGCCGGACCGGCAGCTCCGGCACAGCACGCCGCCCTCGTGCACGTCGAAGGCCACCAGCGCCACCTCCGGCTCGACGCCGCCGCAGCGCACGCAGGCGTCGAGCTCTGGGCGCAGGCCCTCGGCGGCCAGCAGCTTCCAGTAGAAGGCCGGCACGGCCAACGGCGATGGCCGATCGGCGATCGTGCGCAGCACCCCGACGAGCATCCGGTAGAGCTGCGGGCTCGGCTCGCGCTCGAGGGCGAGCTGGTCGACGGCCTCCAGCACCGCCATGCCCTGCGACGCCCGGTCGAGGTCGGCCAGCAGTGGTGCCAGCGGCTCGATCGACTCGGCCTGGCTGACGATGTCGAGCTCGCGGCCCCGGTAGAGCAGCAGGCGCACGTGGCTGAGCGGCTCGAGGCGGGCGCCGAACTTGGACATCGTCCGGCGCACCCCCTTGGCGACGGCGCGCACCTTGCCGTTCTCGGCCGTCAGCAGGACCACGATCCGGTCGGCCTCGCCGAGCTGGTAGTGGCGCAGCACCACGGCGCTGTCGCGGTACAGCCCGCTCATCCGAGACCGATCGCTCGCTCGAAGCCTCGCTCACTCACTGGTGGTGCGGTTCCCTGACGTCATACGACGACCCGAACATCGAGCTGGTGCACCACTGAGCCAAAGACCGTGCCTGATGATTCGTTCGCTCGAAGACTCGCTCACTCATTCGTCGATCCCGCCGAAGCGGCGCCGGCGGCCGTGGAACTCCTCGATCGCGGTCAAGAGATGCTCCCGTCGCAGCTCGGCGAAGCCGGCCGCCACGAAGACGAGCTCGCCGTAGGCGAGTTCCCACACGAGCGACGGCGGCAGCCGCGTCGGCGGACCGAGCACGAGCACCAGGTCCGGCTCGACGTCGGCCGGTTCGTAGAGCGCCCGCGCTACCGCCTTCTCGTCGATCGGCGTGCCGGCGGGGACCAGCGCCATGGCGTCGGCGAACCGCTGCCGGCCGTCACCGACGGGGTCGATGATCACCGTGCACTGGCCGCCGGCCGCGGCGTGGTGCTGGGGGGGCAGCTCCACGCGGGAGGGGCCGTCGTCTCCGGTCTCGTACACGCGCAGGGTCAGCCACGCGCAGCCGACGGCAGCCACCGGACCGCCCAGCTCCTCGGCGAGGGCGCGCCAGTCGTCGGCGTCCAGCGCCGCCCACTCCCCCGACGTGCCCGCCACGACGAGCACGTGCGCGAGCGAGCCGGCCACTCGGCCAGTCTCCCACGGACCATGCCGCGCTCCGGGGTGCGGTGGGACTTCTGTCCTCGCCGATCGGCCGACTCAGGCCGATGGGTGAGGACAGGACCGGCTCGACCGCGACCCCGTCGTAACCTGGCCGGGTGCGCCACGTCGCCTGCATCATGGACGGCAACGGGCGGTGGGCCGGTCGGCGCGGCCTGCCCCGCACGGCGGGCCACTCCGAAGGCGAGGAGAACCTGGCCCGCCTGGTGCGCATCGCCGTCAAGCGGGACATCGGCTGGCTCACGGTGTTCGGCTTCTCCACCGAGAACTGGACCCGCCCACGCACCGAGGTGCGCCACATCCTCGGCCTGCACCACAAGCTGTTCGGCCGGCTCGAGGAGCTGAACGCGAACAACGTCCGGGTGCAGTGGATCGGTCGGCCGTTCGACTCGCCGGGGGCGCGGACGCCGAAGTACGTGCAACGGGCGATCGCCAGGGCCATCGACGACACCGCGACGAACACGGGGATGCTGCTCACGGTGGCCTTCGACTACGGCGCCCGCCAGGAGCTGATCGATGCCGTGAGCACCGCTCGGGCGGCCGGATCCGCCGTTACACGCGAATCGATCGCCGACCACCTGTACCTGCCCGAGCTGCCGCCGGTCGACGTGCTCGTGCGGACGTCGGGTGAGCTCCGCGTCTCCAACTTCCTGCTGTGGCAGAGCGCAGGGGCGGCGATCCACTTCACCGAGCGGACCTGGCCGGAGTTCGACGCCGCCGACCTCGACGCCGCGCTCGCCCTCGTGCCCTAGCGGGGCACCATCCGATGTCCATCCCGGTCCCCGGCGAGCCGGTGCCCGACGCGGTCGAGCCGCCGCCCGCAGCGGCGCCGGTCGGCCCTGCGGCGCAAGCGCTGGCCGCCGTCACCGCCGCGCTCCCGGGAGCGGAGCGCCGTCCCGGCCAGCAGCAGATGGCCGACGCGGTGGCGACCGCCATCGACGACGAACGCCACCTGATGGTCCAAGCCGGCACCGGCACCGGCAAGACGCTGGCCTACCTCGTCCCCGCGATCGCGTCCGGCGCCACGGTGGTTGTGGCGACGGCGACGAAGGCGCTGCAGGACCAGCTGGCCACGAAGGACCTGCCGTTCCTCGTCAACACGCTGCCCGACGACTTCGACTGGGCGGTCCTCAAGGGGCGCAGCAACTACGTGTGCCTGCAGAAGCTGCGCGAGATGTCGGCGGCCGCCGGCGCCGACGCGCAGCTGCAGCTCGAAGGCATGGCACCAACGGTGCACGCCGAGATCAAGCGCATCGGTGGCTGGGTGGCGGAGAGCCCGACCGGTGACGTCGCCGAGCTGGACTGGGCACCGAGCGAGGCGGCTTGGCGGGCGGTCAGCGTCGGCAGCGACGAGTGCCCGGGTGCCGACCGCTGCCCGCTCGGCGAGCCGTGCTTCGCCGAGCTGGCCCGGCGGCGGGCCGGCGTCGCCCACGTCGTCGTCGTCAACACCCACCTCTACGGTCTCGACGTCGCCAGCGGCGGCATGATCCTGCCGCCGCACGACGTGGTGGTATTCGACGAGGCCCACGTCCTCGAGGACGTGATGAGCGACACCGTCGGCGCCCAGCTGGCGCCCGGACGGTTCGTGCAGCTGGCCGGCGCACTGCGCCGGATCCTCGACGATCCCGACCTCGTCGCCGCCGTGATCGACCTGGCCGAGCTGCTGCGCGAGGCGATCGGCCCGCACGCCGGCCAGCGTCTGACGCACCCATACCCGCCGGAGGTCCATGAGGCGCTGGTCGAGGCGCGCAACCGGCTCGACCGCGCCGGTGCGGCCCTCACCAACATCCAGACGCCGCTCGAGGACGCCAAGCAACGCAAGCTGCGCGCCCAGGTGCTGCTGGGGCGCAGCGTCGAGCACCTCGACCTCGCCCTGTCCGCGCATCCGGGCTACGTCGACTTCGTCTCCGGGCTTCCAGAGCAACCGCGCCTCGAGATCGCCCCGCTCGACGTCGGCCCGACCCTGCGCGAGGGCGTGTGGGATCGCCGCACGGCCATCCTGACCAGCGCCACCATCCCCACGTCGCTGGCCGCGCGGGTCGGCCTGCCCGTCGAACGCACCGACGTGGCCGACGTCGGCAGCCCGTTCGACTTCGCTCGGCAGGGGCTGCTCTACTGCGCGCTCCACCTGCCGGACCCACGCTCGGAGTCCTACCGGGATGCCGTGCACGACGAGCTGGTGGCGCTGCTGGCCGCAGCGGGAGGGCGGACGCTGGCGCTGTTCACGAGCTGGAAGGCGATGGACCTGGCGGCTGCGGCCGTCCGCCAGCGGGTCGAGACGCCGATCCTGACCCAGCGTGAACTGCCCAAGCCGGCGCTCCTCGCCCGGTTCGCCGCCGAGGAGGCCACGTCGGTGTTCGCCACCGCCGGCTTCTTCCAGGGTGTCGACGTCCCGGGACGGACGTTGAGCCAGGTGGTCATCGACCGGCTTCCGTTCCCCCGGCCGGACGATCCCCTGCTGTCGGCCCGGCGTGAGCTACTCGGCCGCGCGGCGTTCGCGGAGATCGACCTGCCCCGGGCGTCCACACTGCTGGCCCAGGCGGCCGGCCGGCTGATCCGCAACGGCACGGACCGTGGCGTCGTCGCCGTGCTCGATCGCCGGCTCGGCACGGCCCGCTATCGCTGGGACGTCATCCGGGCCCTGCCGCCGATGCGCCGCACCCGCGACCGTGCCGTCGTCGAGGCGTTCCTCGCTGAAATTGCGGCCGGATAGCTACCGTCGCCGACCATGTCCGAGGAGGAGCGGGTCGTCGATCTGACCATCGGCGACGGCGTGGCCACCATCACGATGGATTCGCCGGCCAACCGCAATGCGCTGTCGACACGGCTCGTCGCAGGGCTGAGCGATGCGCTCGACGCCGCCGAAGCGGACCATTCCGTGCGGGCGGTCGTGCTCACCCACACCCCGCCGGCGTTCTGCGCTGGCGCCGATCTCAAGGAGCGGCGGACGGGCCCGCCGGACTCCCGCCCGTTCGTGTCGGTGCTGACTCGCCTGATGGACTCCGGCGTCCCGACCATCGCCGCCGTGAAGGGCCCGGCCCGGGCCGGCGGCATCGGGTTGATGGCGGCGTGCGACCTGGTCGTGGTCGACGAGTCGATCACGTTCGCCCTGACTGAGGTGCGCATCGGTGTGGCAGCGGCGATCATCTCGGTGCCGATCCTGCGCCGGGCCAGCGGCTCGCAGCTGGCGGCGGCGTTCCTGACGGGCGAGACGTTCGACGCCTCGTTCGCCAGCGACGTCGGCCTCGTCACCCATGCCGTCGCCGCCGATCAAGTCGACGCGACCGTCGCCGCGCTGTGCGACGGCATCTGCGCCGGCGCACCCCGCGCCGTCGCCGAGACCAAGCGCCTGCTGCACGCGGTCCCGAGCCTGGACACTCACGAGGCGTTCGACCGCATGCGCGCCCTGTCCGACGAGCTGTTCGCCGGCCCCGACGCCGCCGAAGGCATGGCCGCGTTCGCCGAGAAGCGCCCGCCCCGCTGGCCCTGACCGGCCCCCATCAGACGAGGGCGCGGATGGCCGACTCGATGTCGGGCTCGCTGACGAGGACGAGGTCGGCGGCGTCGCCCAGCGGGATGAACGAGTCGTGGGCGGCGACGCGCCGGATCGGCCCGGTGAAGCCGTGCTCGACGAGGCCGGCGACGATCGCCTCGCCGACGCCGCCCGACTTGCGTGTCTCGTCGACGACCACCACCCGGCCGACCTCGGCGGCGTGACGGGCGACTTCCTCTTCCGGCAGAGGCGCCAACCACCGGAGGTCGAGCACGCGACACGAGACTCCCTGCGCCGCCAGTCGCGCCGCGACGCGCAGCGATAGGAACAGCCCGTTGGCCCACGTCACGACGAGCACGTCGTCACCGTCGCGAGCCACGGCCGCCTCACCGATGGCGACGTGCTCGCCCGCCCACCGCGGCGGCGCGAGGTACGCGGCCGTCCACGCGTCGTCACCCGGCTCGTGCAGGTCGCGCGTGTGGTAACGAGCGATCGGCTCGAGGAACACGCTGACGGTGCCGTCGATGGCCGCCGCGGCTGCGCAGGTCCGCAGCATCGGCGCGGCATCGGCCGCCCGGGCCGGCGAGGCGATGACCAGCCCCGGGATGTCCCGCAGGACCGCCACCGCGTCGTCGTTGTGGAAGTGCCCGCCGAAACCGAGCTGATACCCGTAGCCGGCGATGCGCACGACCATCCCGTTGCGGTACTGCCCGTTGGAGAAGAACGACAGGCTCGCTGCCTCGCCGCGCAGCTGATCCTCGGCGTTGTGCAGGTAGGCCAGGTACTGGATCTCCGGAATGGGTACGAAGCTGGACACGGCCGTGCCCAGCGCCAGACCAAGGATCGACTGCTCGTCAAGCAGTGTGTCGAACACGCGGCTGGCTCCGGCCTTGCGCTGCAGCCCTCGTGTCACGCCGTAGACGCCGCCCTTGGCGCCGACGTCCTCGCCGAAGACCAGCGTGGTCCGGTCGGCTACCAAGAGCTCGCCGAGCGTGCGGTTGATCGTCTCGGCCAGCGTCAGCCGACCCTCGTCCTCCGGGAGTTGTCCGAAGAACGCCGCCCGCGCCGCATGGTCGCCGGCCGCAGCCGCGCGGCCAGCGACCCGGTTGGGCTGGCGCGGGGCGAGCGGGCCCATGACCGCTGCGGCGCTGTCGAGTGGTCGGCGCTGAGCCAGGAGCTCGGTGGCCTGCGCCCGCACCCGCGCCCGGCCGGCCAGATACCGCTCGACGACCTGGTCCCCGCTGGTGACGCCAGCGGCGACGAGCACACCCGCCGTGGCCAGCAGGGGGTCGCGCTGGCGATCGGTCCGCAGCGAGGCGGCGCGTCGGTACCCGCTCTCGACGTCGGTGCCGGCATGCCCGCCGAAGCGCACCGTGCGCAGGTGCAGCACGGCCGGCCGCCGTCGCTCGCGCACCCACTCCGCCAATTCCTCCGCGACGTCGTGGACGGCGACCGGATCGGTGCCGTCGGCGTGCTCGTAGCGCAGGCCCGCCCGACCCTCGAGCGAGGCCTGCACCCAACCCGCCGGTGTGGGGACGCTGATCCCCCACCCGTTGTCCTCGCAGACGAACAGCACCGGCATGGCCACACCCTGATGAGCCGTGTAGGCAGCGGCGTTGAGGGCCCCCTGCGCGGTCGAGTGGTTGAGCGAGGCGTCGCCGAAGCTGCTGACGACGATGGCGTCGGCCGGCCACCGCAGCGCCAGGCCGAGGCGGGCGGCGCGGCCGATGGCGAAGGCGACGCCCATGGCGCGGGGCAGGTGCGAGGCGATGGTCGACGTCTGCGGGATCACGGCCAGGTCGGCGTGCCCGAAGACCTTGTGCCGTCCGCCCGCGATCGGCTCGTCGACGGACGCCAGCAAGCCGAGCAGCACGTCGCGGACGCCGTCGTGGCCGGGCACCTGGCGCGCCCGGGCCAGTTAGAACCCGCCCGACCGGTAGTGCAACAGCGCCGGGTCGGTCGGCCGCAGGGCGTTGGCGACGAGGGCGTTGGCCTCGTGGCCGGACGACCCGATCGTGTAGTAGCCGACGCGCTGCGCCCGCAACCAACGCGCCGTGTGGTCGAGGTGCCGGCTATCGAGCTGGGCCTCGAACACGTCGTCGAGCTCCTTGCCGGTGAGCGACGAGCCAGGAGCGAGCGGCCGAGCCGGGTCACCGTCTGGGCCGCTGGGCAGCCGACCCAGTGCGTCGAGCAGGGCGATCTCCAGCTCGTCGAGGTCGGCCGGCATCTGCCCGCTCATGGAACAGATGTTACGCTGGTCGCAGAACTTGGAACGGAGGCGGCCATGACGATCACTGCCGAGCGGGCAGCCGAGCACCTCACAGCTGACACTCTCGCGCCCGACCTGCGCACGCCGCTGCCCGGTCCGCTTGCCCGCGCCGTCATCGAACGCGATGAGGCGGTCACCAGCCCCTCGCTGACCCGTGTGTACCCGCTCGTCGTGCAGCGGGCCAGGGGCTGCGTGGTCGAGGACGTCGACGGGAACCGCTTCTTGGACTTCAACGCCGGCATCGCCGTCGTCGCCGCCGGCCACGCCCACCCGGCGGTCAACGCCGCCGTCCACGCCCAGGTCGACGACGTCCTGCACTACTGCGCGAGCGACTTCTACCTGCCGGCGTACGCCGACGTGTGCGCCCGCCTCGCCGAGTTGGCACCGATGCGGGACGCCCGGGTCTTCCTCTCCAACTCGGGGACCGAGGCCGTGGAAGCGGCGCTGAAGCTGGCTCGCCACCACACCCATCGGCCGAACGCCATCGCCTTCCTCGGCGGGTTCCACGGCCGCTCCCTCGGCAGCCTGTCGCTGACGGCGAGCAAGGCCCGCCAGCGGGCCGGTTTCGGGATCGCCACGCCCGGCAGCTACCACGCCCCGTTCGCCGACCCGTACGACGACCAGGCGCTTACCGGCGCGGCGTACATCGAGGACGTGCTGTTCCGCCGCCTCACCGACCCGGCCGACGTCGCCGCCGTGTTCGTCGAGCCGATCCAGGGCGAGGGCGGCTACATCGTCCCACCACCCGGCTGGTTGGCCGACCTGCGGACGCTGTGCGACGCGCACGGCATCCTACTCGTGTTCGACGAGGTGCAGTCCGGCGTCGGGCGGACGGGCACGATGTGGGCGGCCGAGCACGACGGCGTCGTGCCGGACATCATGTGCATCGGCAAGGGCTTGGCCAGCGGGCTGCCGCTGGCCGGCATCGTGGCTCGCGCCGACGTCATGGACTGGTTGCCGGGCGGCCACGGCTCCACGTTCGGGGGCAACCCGGTGGCCTGCGCCGCCGCGCTGGCCACGCTGGAGCTCGTCGAGTCGGAGTTGG
This sequence comes from Ilumatobacteraceae bacterium, assembly GCA_051005355.1. Taxonomy (GTDB): domain Bacteria; phylum Actinomycetota; class Acidimicrobiia; order Acidimicrobiales; family Ilumatobacteraceae; genus JALZMG01. The sequence goes on along the minus strand of JBPCJL010000293.1, from coordinate 13,851 downwards.
CCGCCAACGCCGCACACGTCGGCGGGCGGTTGATCGACGCGCTGCGGGCGCTCGACTCGTCGCGCATCACGCAGGTGCGCGGCCGGGGCCTCATGATCGGCATCGACCTCGCCGACCACGACGCCGCCGTGGCGCTCGAGCAGGCGTGCTTCCGGCGCGGGCTGCTCGTACTGACGTGTGGCGAGCGCTCGATCCGCCTCGCTCCCCCACTCGTCGTGACGGTCGAGCAAGCCGACGTCGCCGTGCGGATCATCGCCGAAGCGCTGGAGGACCTCTGATGGCACTGCCGACGACGGACCAGCTGGCGGCGCGCACCGCCGCCGTGCTGGACGTGCTCGGCGTGCAAGCACGCCGCGGCGCACGCGGCGCGCGAACCCAGATCACCAGCGGTGCACTGGGGCCGGCCGGCGAGGTCGGCGAGGTCGACTCGGCCGTCGAACGGGCGCAGACCGCCTTCCTCGAGTGGCGGGTCACCCCGGCCCCGTTGAGGGGCAACCTCGTGCGGCGGCTGGGCGAGCTGCTGCGCCAGCACCGGTCCGAGCTCGGTGAGCTCGTGTCCATCGAGGCGGGCAAGATCCGCTCCGAGGGCCTCGGCGAGGTGCAGGAGATGATCGACATCTGCGACTTCGCCGTCGGTCTGTCCCGGCAGCTGCACGGGCTGACGATCGCCAGCGAGCGGCCCGGGCACCGCCTGATGGAGACGTGGCACCCGATGGGTCCGTGCGCCGTGATCACCGCCTTCAACTTCCCGGTGGCAGTGTGGTCGTGGAACGCCGCCCTCGCCCTCGTCGCCGGCGATCCGGTGATCTGGAAGCCGTCGGACAAGACGCCGCTGACCGCGCTGGCCTGCACTGCGTTGGCGGCGCAGGCCGCCGCCGACCTCGGCGCGCCGGCCGACCTGACCCAGCTCGTCCACGGCGGCGCCGACGTCGGGTGTGCCCTTGCCGAGCATCCCGGTGTGGCGATCGTGTCGGCGACCGGCTCGACGCGCATGGGTCGCGAGATCGGGCCGACGGTCAGCGGCCGCTTCGCCCGGTTGCTCCTCGAGCTGGGTGGCAACAACGCGGCGATCGTGGCGCCGAGCGCCGACCTCGAGCTGACGGTCCGGGGCATCGCCTTCTCGGCCGTCGGCACCGCTGGCCAGCGCTGCACGAGCCTGCGCCGCTTGATCGTCCAGGAGTCCGTTCGCGATGAGCTGGTCGAGCGGTTGGCCAAGGCGTATGCGTCGGTGCCGATCGGCGACCCGCTGGCGGACGGAACGTTGGTCGGACCGCTGATCGATGCCGCGGCCTACGACGGCATCCGGTCGGCCATCGAACGGGCCGAGGCCGACGGCGGCGAGGTCGTCGTCGGCGGCGAGCGCGTGCTGGCCGACGAAGCCGTCGATGCGCGCTACGTGCAGCCGGCACTCGTCGCCATGCCCGGCCAGACCGACATCGTGCGCACCGAGACGTTCGGACCGCTGCTGTACGTGCTGACCTACGACGACCTCGACGAGGCCATCGCCCTGCACAACGACGTGCCCCAGGGGTTGGCGTCGAGCATCTTCACCAACGACGTGCGCGAGGCCGAGCGGTTCATGGCGGCAGACGGCTCGGACTGCGGGATCGCCAACGTCAACATCGGTCCGTCCGGCGCCGAGATCGGTGGCGCTTTCGGCGGCGAGAAGGAGACCGGCGGCGGCCGGGAGTCCGGCTCCGACGCCTGGAAGGGCTACATGCGCCGCGCCACGAACACGATCAACTACTCGCCGTCGCTCCCGTTGGCGCAAGGCGTCCGGTTCGACATCGACTGATCGACCCGCCGTCGCCAGCGTCAGCAATGTGGTTGCCGAGCAACCACTCCGCTGTCCGAGACGTTCATTGGGTTGCGGCTCTCAGCGCGTGATCTTCGGGCCACGTGGGAGCAGCTCGCCGACCGTCGACGTGGCCGTCTCGCCACCGGTGTCCGCGACGTGGACCACGAGGTCCGCTCCAGCGAACTCGAGCGCCACCTGCAGGCAGGCGCCACAGGGCCAGGTCAGCTTCCCGTCGGTCCGCTCGGAGACGAGCGCCAACTCCGTTGGCTCCTGACCGGCGGCCATGGCGCTGAACAGCGCGACTCGCTCTGCGCACATCGCCAACCCCAGCGACACGTTCTCCATCAACGCGCCCGGCACCACGTTGCCCGAGGACGTGGCGACGGCGGCGCCCATCTTGAAGTCGCTGTAGGGCGCGTAAGAACGCTCCCGGGCCGCACGGGCCGCTTCGATCAGTTCATCGGTGCGCCCTGAGGTCATGCGCCGGCACCGAAACTGGTCCGGTGCACCGGTGAGCCAAAGCCCGTGTCCGTTGATTCGCTCGCTCGAAGACTCGCTCGCTCATTGTCCATGAGCAGCGACGGTAGTTTCGCTCATCCGTTGACGGACGCGGCGTCCTCTGCCGGCGTCCACGGCTGGATCCACTCCGTCGCCGGCCAGCCCTCGACACCGGCCATCAGCTCGTACATGTTGGCGCCGTCGATCGACTCGCGAATGATGTCGGCGTGGCCGGCGTGGCGGCCGATCTCCTCGATCAGGTGGAGCAGCACCCAGCGCAACGACCAGGCATCGATGTCGTCGGGGAACCAGGGGACGTCCTGCGGCACCGGCACCGGCGCGTCGAGTGACATGCCGCCCACGATGGTCGCCGTCTCGGCGGCGACCGCGTTTAGGTCGGCCAGCGCCTCGGCCAGGGTCTGATCGGCGTCGAGGCGGAAACCGGACTCGTAGCTGTCCTCATCGGTGCCGGCGCCTTCGCGCTGGAGCACCGTATCCATCCAGCCCCGCTCCATCTGGGTGACGTGCACGACGAGCCCGCCGATGCTCAAGGCGCTTGCCGTTGGCGTCACCCGGGCCTGCTCGTCGGTCAGCCCGAAGGCGGCGTACCTGACGCCGTCGCGCTGCTGGGCGATGAAGGCGAGCAGCAGCTCGCGCTCGTTGGCGTGGGGCGGTGCCTGTCCTGGCATGGCGTCCTCCGAGTTCGTTGGGGTGCTCTCATCATCATTGAACAAAGTGGTCACCCAGTGACCACTCTGAAGCACCGTGCAAGGTAGCTGGCTTTACGTGGGTGGTAGCATGGTGGAATGGCGATGAACCTCAAGAGCGAGGAGGCCCATCGGCTGAGTCGAGAGCTGGCTGCGCTGACCGGCGAGAGCATCACGACCGCCGTCACCGTGGCCGTTCGCGAGCGGCTCGAACGGGTTCGACAGACGGGACCGACAACAGAGCAGCGGGCGCAACGCATCCTCGAGCTCGGCCGCCAGATCGCCGGTGTCATGTCGTCGAAGGTCGGAATCGACGTCGACGACCTCTACGACGACCAGGGGCTGCCGGCGTGATCGTCGATACGTCGGCGGTGCTGGCCATCCTCCGCAACGAACCGGACGCTCGCCGCTACGCCACCGTCCTCGCCGCATCCGAACGAACCCGCATGTCCGCAGGCAATTGGCTGGAGGCGGCGAACGTCGTCGACTCGCGGCGCGACCCCATCGGCAGCCGCCGCTTCGACGAGCTCATCGCTCAGGCGGGCATCGAGATCGTGCCGGTCACGCCGGCCCAGGCCGCCATCGCCCGCCAGGCCTACCGGGACTTCGGCAGGGGCAGCGGCCATGCCGCTCAGCTGAACTTCGGCGACTGCTTCGCCTACGCGCTGGCCTCGGAGGCCGGCGAGCCAATCCTGTTCAAGGGGAACGACTTCGTCCACACGGACCTCCAACCGGCATAGCCGTCTTGTCCTGCCGAATCGGCCCTGGTGAGTCGGTCTCGGAGGACAGATGGGGCTGCGCCTACGGTGGCCCGCCATGACCTTGCTCGCCGACCACGTCGACGAGCGCAGCGAGGCGTACCAGGCCAACCGCAACCACCTGCTGGAGCTGCTGGCCGAGCACAACCGCCAGCTCGCCCTCGTCAACGGCGGGGGCGGTGAGAAGTACGTCGCCCGGCACCGCCAGCGCAGCAAGTTGCTCGCCCGTGAGCGCGTCGAACTGCTGATCGACGCCGACTCCCCACTGCTCGAGCTGTCTCCGCTCGCCGCCTGGGGCACGGACTTCCCCGTCGGGGCCGGGCTGTTCACCGGCGTCGGCGTCGTCGAGGGCACCGAGTGCGTCATCATCGCCAACGACGCAACGGTACGCGGAGGTACCAGCACGGTCGCCACGCTGCGCAAGAGCCTGCGGGCCAACGAGATCGCCCGCCAGAACCGACTGCCGCTGATCAACCTCGTCGAGTCCGGCGGTGCCGACCTGCCGCATCAGAGCGACATCTTCATCCCCGGCGGACAGGGCTTCCACGACCTCACCGAGCTGTCGGCGATGGGCGTGCCGACCATCGCCCTCGTGTTCGGCAACTCGACCGCCGGCGGCGCCTACGTGCCCGGCATGAGCGATCACGTGGTGATGATCGACCAGCGGTCGAAGGTCTTCCTCGGCGGCCCACCGCTGGTGAAGATGGCGACGGGCGAGGAGAGCGACGACGAGAGCCTCGGCGGGGCCGACATGCACGCCACGGTCAGTGGACTCGCCGACCACTTCGCGCTTGACGAGCTCGATGCCTTGCGCATCGGGCGGGGCATCGTCGCCCGCCTGAACCACCACAAGCGCGGACGTCCACCGCGTCAGCCAGCCCGACCGCCGCGCCACGACCCCGAGCAGTTGCTCGGCATCGTGTCGGCCGACCTGCGGGTCCCGTTCGACCCGCGCGACGTCATCGCCCGCATCGTCGACGACAGCGACTTCGACGAGTTCAAGTCGCGCTACGGCACGTCGCTCGTCACCGGGTTCGCCGAGCTGCACGGCCACCCGATCGGGATCCTCGCCAACCACCGCGGGATCCTGTTCAACGAGGAATCGAACAAGGCCACGCAGTTCATTCAGCTGGCCAACCAGAGCGACACGCCGCTGCTGTTCCTGCAGAACACGACCGGGTACATGGTCGGACGCGAGTACGAGCAGCGGGGGATGATCAAGGACGGCGCCAAGATGATCAACGCCGTCACCAACTCGGCGGTGCCGCACCTCACGATCAACATGGCGGCCAGCTACGGCGCCGGCAACTACGGCATGTGTGGCCGGGCTTATGGACCGCGCTTCCTCTTCACGTGGCCCAACGCGAAGACCGCGGTCATGGGACCACAGCAGCTCGCCGGCGTGCTGTCGATCGTCGCCCGCCAGTCGGCGGCGTCGATGGGTCGGCCGTTCGACGAAGAGGCGGACGCGGCGATGCGGACGGCCGTGGAGGACCAGATCGAGCGCGAGTCGCTGGCCATGTTCATGACCGGCCGCCTGTACGACGACGGCATCATCGACCCGCGCGACACCCGCACCGTCCTCGGCATCTGCCTCTCGGTGATCAACAACGACGAGATCCACGGCCAGCGCGGCTACGGCGTCTTTCGGATGTGATGATCCAGCGCGTCCTCATCGCCAACCGCGGCGAGATCGCCGTGCGCATCGCCCGGACCTGCCGCCGCCTCGGCATCGGCACGGTCGCCGTGTTCAGCGACGCCGACGCCGGCGCACTGCACGTCGCCGCCTGCGACACCGCCATGCGGCTGCCCGGCACGGCGTCGGCCGACACGTACCTGCGCGCCGATCTGCTCGTCGACGCCGCCCGCCGCACCGGCGCCGACGCCGTCCACCCGGGTTATGGCTTCCTCGCCGAGTCGGGTGACTTCGCTCGCGCCGTCGAGGCCGCTGAGCTGACGTGGATCGGACCGCCGGCGGTGGCGATCGACGCCATGGGCGCCAAGGTCGTCGCCAAGGAGCTGGTCGCCAGGGCCGGCGTGCCGGTGCTGCCGGACTCGACCACGGTGGACGTCGAGCAGCTCCCACTGCCGGTGCTCGTCAAGGCGTCGGCCGGTGGCGGCGGCCGGGGCATGCGAGCGGTCGAGCGGGCCGAGGACCTGCCGGACGCCATCGCCGCCGCTCGGCGCGAGGCCGAATCGGCCTTCGGTGACGGCAGCGTCTTCGTCGAGCGGCTCGTCCGGCGAGCCCGCCACGTCGAGATCCAGGTCTTCGCCGACACCCACGGCAACGTCGTGTCGCTGCACGAGCGGGAGTGCTCGATCCAGCGCCGGCACCAGAAGACCATCGAGGAGGCCCCGTCGCCGGCGGTCGACGCCGAGCTGCGGGCCCGCCTCGGCGCGGCGGCGGTGGAGGCAGCTCGCAGCGTCGGCTACCTCGGCGCCGGCACGGTCGAGTTCCTGCTCGAACCGGACGGCCAATTCTGGTTCATGGAGATGAACACCCGGTTGCAGGTGGAGCACCCCGTGACGGAGCTGGTCACCGGACTCGATCTGGTGGAGCTGCAACTCGCCGTGGCCGCCGGTCAGCCACTGCCGCCCGCGGCGCTCGAGCCGGCGCTCGTCGGCCATGCCATCGAGGCGCGGCTCACGGCCGAGGAACCTGCCGCCGGCTACCGCCCGGCCAGCGGCAGGTTCACGACGTTCGAGATCCCTGACCTCGATGGAGCGGTGCGCGTCGACAGCGGCGTCGCCTCCGGCTCGATGGTGCCGCCGCACTACGACTCGATGGTCGCCAAGGTGATCGTCCATGCCTCGACCCGTGATGGCGCGGCGCGCGCCCTGGCCGCGGCGCTCGAGCGCGCTCGCCTGCACGGTCCCGTTACCAACCGCGATCAGCTGGTGCGCGTGCTGCGCCACGCGGCCTTCCTGGCCGGTGACCTGCACACCGGCTTCCTCGACGACCACCCGTGCACCGAGCCGATCGAGGGGGACGTGGAGGCGGCGGCCGTGGCGGTGGCCATGGCCGAGCAAGCAGCCAATCGGGCGGCAGCACGGGTGTGGGCCGAACTGCCGGCGGGCTGGCGCAACAACCCGGCCGTCGACCAGTCGATCACGCTGGCCCGTGGCGAGTCGACCGTGGCCGTCTCGTACCGCATGGGCCACCAGCCGTACATCGTCGTCACCGAATCCGCAGAGTGCGGCTCAGGTGCGAGAAAACTGCCACCTGAGCAGCAGTCTGCGGCTCACGGACGTCGCGTCGACCTCGCCGTGGTCGAGGCGACGCCCGAGCGTGTCGTCATCGAACGGGACGGCGTGCGGCGGACGTTCGGTGTCGCTCGCGATGGGGCCGTTCGCCACGTGGACGCCGAGGACGGGCACGTCACATTCGTCGTGATCCCCCGCCATCCCGAGCCCGACGCTGAACTGGCGGCGGGATCGCTGGTCGCCCCGATGCCGGGCGTCGTGCTGCGGGTGCTCGTCGGGATCGGCGACGAGGTCGACGCCGGCCAACCGCTCGTCGTCGTCGAGGCGATGAAGATGGAGCACCAAGTGCAGGCGCCGGGGGGCGGCGTCGTCGCCGAGCTGCTCGTGCGGCAGGGCGACCAGGTGGAGACCGGTCAAGTGCTGCTGCGACTCGAGGAGGCACGTTCCGATGACGCGTGATCGTCCGGTCCGCATCGCCAACTGCTCGGGCTTCTTCGGCGACCGCCTCTCGGCGGCGAAGGAGATGGTCGAGGGCGGTCCGATCGACGTGCTGACCGGCGACTGGCTGGCCGAGCTGACGATGCTCATCCTCTGGAAGACGCGCGCTCGCGATGCCGAGGGTGGGTACGCCAGGACGTTCCTCACGCAGATGGAGGACGTGCTCGGGACCTGCGTCGACCGAGGGATCAAGGTCGTCAGCAACGCCGGCGGGCTCAACCCGGCCGGGTGCGCCGAGCGCGTGCGCGACATCGCCGACCGATTGGGAGTCACCGTGCGCGTCGCCCACATCGAGGGCGACGACCTGATCGGCCGCATCGATGGGCTGAAGCCGCACCTGACCAACCTCGACACGGGCGAGCCGCTCACGGCCGATCCGATCAGCGCCAACGCCTACCTCGGCGGGTTCGGCATCGCCGCTGCGCTGCGGGAGGGCGCCGACGTCGTGGTGTGCCCGCGGGTCACGGACGCCGCGCTGGTGGTCGGACCGGCGGCATGGTGGTGGGAGTGGGCGCCGACCGACTGGGACCGGTTGGCCGGCGCGGTCGCCGCCGGGCATGTGGTCGAGTGCGGCGCTCAGACGGCCGGGGGCAACTACGCCTTCTTCACCGAACTGCCGGACCTCGACAAGCCGCTCGGGTTCCCGATCGCCGAGGTCGACGGCGACGGGTCGGCCGTCATCACCAAACACCCCGGTACGGGCGGCGCGGTGACGGTCGAGACGGTCACGGCCCAGCTGCTCTACGAGATCGGTGCGCCGGCCTACCTCAACCCCGACGTGGTGACGCGCTTCGACACGATGCGGTTGGAGCAGGTCGGCGCCGACCGGGTGCGCATCAGCGGGACGCGCGGCGAGCCGGCCCCGTCGACGACGAAGGTGGCGATCAACTACGAGGGCGGCTACCGCAACCGGATGACCCTGGTTCTGACCGGGTTGGACCAGGAAGCCAAGGCGGCATGGCTGACCGATGCCGTTCGGCTCGGCATGGGCGGCGCCGACCGCCTGGCGGCGGCGGGCGTCACGCTGGAGACCCGGTTCGTGCCGGCGCCGAGCGACGCCCCCGATCAGGAGCAGGCGAGCGGCAAGCTGCACGTGTTCGCTAGCGCTCCCGACGAACGCGCCGTCGGGCGGGCGTTCTCGTCGACAGCCATCGAGCTGGCCCTGGCCAACATCCCCGGCTTCTTCGCCACGTCGGCGCCGGGACCGGCCCAGTCGTTCGGCGTGTACTGGCCGGCGCTGGTCCCGGTGGATGAGGTCGAGCAGGTCGTCCTGCTCGACGACGGGCGACGCCTGCGCATCGACCCGCCGCCTGCGGATGCCGATCCGGGTGCACCGGTCGTGCCAGCCGCGCCGCCGAATGTGGCACCGGCTGAGCTGGCTGTGGGCCAGCCGCTAGGGCACTGGTTCGGCGCCCGCTCCGGCGACAAGGGCGGCAACGCCAACGTGGGCGTCTGGGCCCGCGACGACGCCGGCTACGCCTGGCTGGCCGCCAACCTCACGCCCGAGCGGATCCAGCAGCTGCTGCCCGAGGCGCGGGACCTGGAGGTCCGCCGCTACGAGCTGCCCAACCTGCGGGCGCTCAACTTCGTCCTCGTCGGCTACCTCGGGGAGGGTGTGGCGTCGTCCACGGCCTTCGACCCGCAAGCCAAGGGCTTGGGCGAGTACCTCCGCTCCCGCCCGGTCTGGCACACCGACCCGAGTGTTTGAGCGCACCCGAGTACCAGCGATCCCTCATGGGACCGCCAAGCACTCGGGTGAACGTTCAGGCTCTTGGATATCCTGACGACGGTGACGAAGACATCCGTCGATGTAGATCGAGATATTGCCTCAGAGGCCGCTGCCATCCTTGGCACCGTCACGCTTCGTGGCACGATCGATGCGTCACTGCACGAGATCGTCAACGCCAAGCGCCGTCTCGAGCTCATCGCTCTGCTCAGCGACCATGACCGGTTCGACTTCGACGCCGCCAACACGGCGTGGGGGGCCGACGAATAGATGCCATCCATCGAGTTCGTCGTGGACACCAGCGTGTTCGCCCGGCTGAGCCGGCCGGTCGTCGCGGCCCGGTTCGCGCCACTGGCCGCCACCGCCCGGATTGCCGTCTGCGCGCCCGTGGCGTTCGAGATCGGCTACTCGGCCCGCAGCCACGACGACTACGTCGCAATCACCGACCGCCTGGCCGCATTCCCGACGCTTCCCGTGAACGACGCCGATCATCGCCGGGCGCTCGACGTCCAGGCCTCGCTCGCGGCGAGTGGTCGGCACCGAGCGCTCTCGCTGGTCGATGCGCTTGTGGCGGCAGTCGCCGAAGCGCGAGAGCTCAGCGTGTTGCACTACGACGGCGACTTCGAGCTGGTCGCCGAGGTGACCGGCCAACCACATCAGTGGATCGTGGCGCGAGGTACCGCGGACTGATTGCGACCAGCTCGCGGACCCACCTCATCCGAGCAGCCGATACCCCAAGCCGCGCACGGTCTTGATGTGGCGGGGGTCGTCGGGCTGGTCCTCGACCTTGACGCGGAGGCGGCGGACGTGGGCGTCGACGAGGCGGGAGTCGCCGAGGTACTCGTAGCCCCACACCCGCTCGAGCAGCTGATCACGCGACAGCACCGCGCCGACGTGGTCGGCGAACTCGCAGAGCAGCCGAAACTCGGTCTTGGTGAGGCTGACCTCGCGACCTCGCTTCAGCACGATGCCCTGTTCGCGGCGCAGCTCGAGGTCGCCGAACCGCGAAACGCGCGGCGCCGACGTCTCCTGCAGCTGCACCCGCCGCAGCAGCGCCCGGATCCGCGCCGCCAGCTCCTTCGGGATCACCTGCTTCGTGATGTAGTCGTCGGCGCCGGCCTCCAGCCCGGCAACCAGGTCGTACGTGTCGGTCTGGGCCGTGATCATGATGATCGGCACGATGCTGCGCGCCCGCAGCGCTCGGCACACGTCGAAGCCGGAGCGGTCCGGCAACCGAAGGTCGAGCAGCACGAGGTCGGCCTCCCGCTCGGCGAAGGCCGCCAGACCGCTGGTGCCGTCGGGTGCCTCGCGCACCTCGTAGCCCTCGTCCTCGAGGGCGAGCTTGAGGGCGAGGCGAATCTGGTCGTCGTCTTCGATGAACAGCAGCGAGTTCACGGCGCCGAACATTCTCTCGATTGTTCGCTCGCTTGACTCAACCGTCACCTCGGTTCTCCGCCCTGGACGCTCGCTCACACGAAGCGGCCGACTCCCGAGGGTGGCCGCTGCACTTGTTACACAAATCGCGCGTGGCTGGGCCCGACCCGTTACAGACCACCGTCATCGTGACAAGCGTTCACGCTGCCCCGGTGGGGTACCTTCCTCCCCCTGGTGCCTCACCGGCAGCGGTGAACCCGGCGGGCTGCTGACCTTTTCTGACGATTCGGCGCGTCGGGCCTTCGATCGGTGCCTGACACACTTGGCACCGTGCTCCGTCGCCGTCCGATGCGTCTGCGCACCAAGGTCACCCTGTTCTTCGGGATCATCGCGCTGATCGCCACGGTCACGCTGACCATCGCCACGTACGCCTTCGCCCGCTCGTCGCTGCTCGAACAGCGCACGGAGGTCGCCCGCCTGCAAGCTGTCAGCAACGCCGGCCGCGTGCTCGCCGAGCTGCAGCTCGGTGCCGACGGATTCGGCGATCGCTTCCCGATCGCTGTCCAGCCTGAGCGGGGCTGCTTCGCCTTCGTCCGGCTGAGCGACGGCCGGCCGGTCGCCTCGGACACCCAGTACTCCGACGCCAGCTTCCCGGCCGACCTGCAGCGAGCGACAGCGACTGGGATCTCCGGCCTCCAGCGGTTCTCCCTTGACGGGGACCGCTACATCGGCGTCGCCATCCACATCGCCGAGGTCGACGCCGACTTCTACGAGGCGTTCCAGCTGGAGTCGACGGACGGCACGCTGCGCACGATCCTCCTGGCGCTCGTGATCGGTTCGGCGATCACCGTCGTGCTGGCCACCGGGGTCGGCTGGTGGACCAGCCGGCGGCTGCTGCAACCGCTCGGGCGGATCACCGACGCCGCCGGAGAGATCGCCGCCGGCGACCTCGACACGCGCGTCGCGCCCGAAGGTGACCCGGACCTCGATCGCCTGGCCACCTCTTTCAACGACATGGCCGACGCCGTGCAGGCACGCATCGAGCGCGAGGCCCGCTTCGCCTCGGACGTCAGCCACGAGCTCCGCTCCCCCATCACGGCGCTGGCGGCGGCCACCGAGGTGATCGACGGACGGCGCGATGAGCTGCCCGATCGGACTCAGCAAGCACTCGATGTGGTCGTCGGCCAGGTGCGGCGGTTCGACGCCATGGTCATCGACCTGCTTGAGCTGTCGCGCATCGACGCCGGGGCGACCGACCTGCACACCGAGGAGGTCGATCTCGCTGCGCTGTGTCGCCGGATCGCCGACCGTGGCGGCTTCAGCGACCTCCCGATCGACGTACCGGACCGACGGGGCAACGGCGCCACGTTGACGGCCGTCGTCGACAAGCTGCGCTTCGAGCGCATCTTGACCAACCTGCTCGACAACGCCCACCACCATGGTGGCGGCCCGACGCGCATCTCCATCGAGCACACCGACGGCCCGTTCCTGCTCGTCGCCGTCGAGGACGCCGGGCCGGGGGTGGCACGCGGCGAACGGATCCGGATCTTCGAACGCTTCGCCCGCGGCAGCGCGGCGCGCCACCGCGTCGGGACCGGGCTCGGCCTGGCCCTGGTGGCCGAGCACGCCACGGCGCAAGGCGGTGAGGCCTGGGTCGAGGACCGAGCCCGTGGCGGCGCCCGGTTCGTCGTGCGGGTGCCGACCACCGGGGCGCGTCGGTGACGGCGCCGCAGGGCGCGCCGCGCTTGCGGACGTCGCTGGCCCTGCTGGCCGCGTCGCTCGGGCTGGTCGTCGGCGCAGCCTGCGGGACGGGCGACGACGATGCGTTCCAGCGGATCGACAGCGAGGAGCTGTTCGGTCTGGACCAGGCCACGACGACATCGACGATGACCACCACGACCACGACCGTCCCGGAGTCATCGGTGCCGAGCCCGACGACGACGACGGCAGCGTCGTCGAGCACGATCCCGACCGAGGCGATCGAGCTGTACTTCCTCGCCGGGAACCAGCTCGAGCGGGTGTACAGCAGCCTCTCGCAAGGCGCGTCGGAGATCAGAGTGATGACGCTGCTTGAGGACGGGCCGCCCGCCGAAGCCGGCGTCGGACTCCGTTCGTTCGTCCCCCAGGGCCTGATCACGTCGGTGCGCCCCTCCGGCCGCGGCTTCGCCGAGGTCGACTTGGCAGAGGTGCCGTTCGAACGCATCGACCAACGGGACCAGCGCCTGGCCATCGCCCAGATCGTCCTGACCCTGACCCGGCGGCCCGGCGTCGGTCAGGTGCAGTTCACGTTGGACGGCGAGCCCCTTGCCGTCCCCGGCCAGGACAACGTGCAGACCGAGCCGGGCGGGCCCGTCTCCCGCCAGGATTACGAATCGCTGCTCGTCGACCCCGAGCCCGAGGACACCCAACCCGAGCCGGAGCCCACCGATCCGCCCGACCCGACCGTCGATCCCACGACCGAACCGACTCCGCCCACCTGACCTCGCTCGACCTGGAGTGCTCGCGTTTGTTCGTTTGCCGCGCGCCGGTCGTTCGTCAGTGCACAAACGCGAGTTCTCCCGGCGCCGAGGGTCGAACGGCGATCGCCTCGCGGACTGTCAGCGCACCGACGGTCGGCGCGTTCGGGCGGTGGCGAACAGGACGCTCCCGGCGACGAGCAGGCCGCCGCCAAGGGCGACGAAGGCGACCGTGCTGTCTGGTCCGGTGTCCGGCAGCGGCTCTTCGGGACCGGGTGCCCCCGTCTGGACGACGAGCGAGGCCACGGCGGGGCTGCTGAATCGGCCAAGGTCCGCCTCGACGTCGTACTGGCCGGGCGTGGACGGCGCAGTCAGGGTGGCGATGGCGAGACCGTCTGCCCGCACTCGGCTTCCGTCTGGCCACCGGTATCGACCGTGAACCGGACGAGGCCGCCGCTGTCACCGCAGAAGTTCGCCAGCGTGGCGGTGAACCTGCCGCCGGGGGCGACCGGATTCGGCTCGAGAACGACGATCGGCTCGGGCTGCGGGGCCGCGTCGGCTGCTGCGGCGCCGAAGCACAGGCCCGCAACGCCGCACACCCCGCCGATGAGTCGCTTCATGTCAACCTCCTGAGATCGGTGAGCGGGAAATCGCCATGCGACATCGTCTTCCGGCTTGAGTTGCCCGTCGGGAAGAAGGTAGCTCGGGCCCGTGTGCCGCGGTTGAAGGCTCGATGGTCGTCACCGCTTGGCTCCGCGGCGCACACACAGCAGTGTCGATGCGCCGCCGGTGATGAACATCGCAGCTACCAGTGCAATGACCAGTGCGGTGC
>JBPCJL010000292.1:0-20170 GCA_051005355.1 Ilumatobacteraceae bacterium | reverse complement strand
TGTGGGCGGCCGCCCACCGTTGCGCCCAGTCGTTCCCGGATTCCGTCGAACGGGCCGGCTTCGGCACGGGCCTCGAGGCGGGGGAGGCGCTCTTCGACGCCATCGTCGACTCGCCGTTCGGGCCTCGTGTTCTCCATCGACGAACCCGACGTCGTCTGGTCCCGGGTGCGCACCGACGACGGACTCGTGCACCTGGCCATCGACGACCTGCTGGCCGAGCTGGACGGGCTGTCGACCGAGGAGCCGCCGCAGCGCGACGCCTCGTTCCCGTTCGTGCTCTCCGCCGGCGAACGGCGGTCCTTCACGGCCAACACCATCCTGCGCGATCCAGCCTGGCGCAAGCGGGACAGGGCCGGCGCGCTGCGCATCGCGCCGGCCGACGCCGCCCAGCTCGGCATCGCCGTCGGTGATGCCGTGCGGATCACGACCAAGCGTGGATCGGCGGTGGCCGTCGTCGACCTCGACGAGGCGATGCAGTCCGGCCACGTGTCGCTGCCCAACGGACTCGGGCTCGACTTCCCGAGCGAGGACGGGTCGATGGCCACGACGGGGGTGGCGCCGAACGACCTGACCTCCGGCGAAGATCGCGACTGGGTCGCCGGCACGCCGTGGCACAAGCACGTGCCGGCCCGACTCGAGCGCGTCGGGAGCTGAGCGTGCGCCGGACCCGCTTCGACGAGTGGCCGTGCCCCATCGCCAGGGTCACCGATCTGGTCGGTGACTGGTGGACGCCGCTCGTGCTGCGCGAGCTGTTCAGCGGCCGATCGCGGTTCGACGACCTGCAGGCCGCCCTCGGCTGCAGTCGCGCCGTCCTGGCGCAGCGGCTCACCCGATTGGTCGACGAGGGCCTGCTGGTCAAGGTCGCCTACGCCGATCACCCGCCGCGCTACGACTACCGGTTCACCGACAAGGGTCGGGCGTTCTGGGACGTGCTGGCGGCGATGTGGCGTTGGGGATCGGACTGGATGTGGGACGGCGACGAGCCGCCCGTCGTGCTGCTCGATCGTGATTCGCGCGCCGTGGTGCGCCCGCTGGTGGTGGACGAGGCGACCGGTGAGCACGTCGACGTCCGTCGCCTACGGGTCGTCGCCAACCGTCGGGCCGGCGCCCCGCCGGTACACTGAACGTCCCGTTCCGCCCTGGAGACCTGATCGCCATGCAGACCGACATCCATCCCCGATACACCGACACGCAGGTGCGCTGCTCGTGCGGCAACACATTCACCACCCGGTCGACCCGGGCCGGCGAGCTGCACATCGAGCTGTGCAACGAGTGCCATCCGTTCTTCACCGGCAAGCAGAAGCTGGTCGACTCGGGTGGCCGCGTCGAGCGCTTCAACAAGCGCTACGGCGATCGCGCCAAGAAGAAGTGACCGCCGGGGGCCGGCGCGCCTCCACCACGACGAGTGATGACGGCGGCCGGCGGGCCCGGCTCCGCTCGGTCAAGCTGCTCGCCCTGATCGGCGACCACCTGGGCGCGCCCGTCGAGGCCACCGCCGGTGTTTTCTCGCCCGGCGCGGCGGCCGTCGTCGGCGACACCGCCTGGGTGCTCGTCGAAGACGATCCAGGACGCGGTCTCGGCCCGGCGCTGGCGTGGGCCATCCGCCACGGTGCCCGCCGGCTGCAACTGCTGGCCGAGCGGGACACCGGCGTGCTGGCCCGGCGGGCGGCCGGCTTCGCCGTGCCCATCGAGGTCTGGCACGTCGAGGACCGCGCCCTGCTACCGGCGGTCGCCGAACCGCCGGCGCCCCCGCCGTCGGCATCGCCGGGTCACCTCGCGCTGCTCCCGACCATTGAGGCCGGGGGAGCCGTGCCCAACGTCGAACACGGCGTAGTGACCGGAGAGGTGCGCGGCCTCGAGGTCTGCCGTGTCGTCGATGACGCGGCGACCGGCGCCGTGCGCCTCGAGGTCGGCGTGGGCGCCCACGACCGGGAAGCGTTCGCCATCTTGCACGGCGACGTCCCGACGGTCGAGGCCCTGTCCGGCGTCGTCGCCGCCGTGGCCGAGCACCGGCGACCGGGTACCCCTGAGCATCCGCTCGACCGCCTCGCCCCGGAACGTCTCCTGCGCTGGCGGCTGCAGCAGGACCCCGGGCTGATCGGCCTCGCGGCGGTCGTGCCGGTGCCGCCGCCGGTCCCGCGACCGAGCATCAAGGACCGCGCGCCGTGTTCGGCGCGCGGCCGGCGTCCCGACGGTTCGGCGGCGCTAGTGGTGTGCTCGAGCGGCGGTGACCTCGACGTGATCCCGTACGCGATCGACGCCCGGCTCCACGCGCCGGGCATCGATGGGGAGGTGATGGTGGTGACGGAAGAGCGGGATCTGCTGCCGATCACCGCCGACCTGGCGGCGCTGGCCGCTCAGCCGTTGTCGCTCGTGGCGGTCCGAGCGCTGCGCTCTGCGTGAGCGAACAGTTCGGATCTGTCCTTTTCGCTCCCGCACAAGCCCTGCACACGTACCCTTGCCGCCACCGTGTCCGATCCGCCGCGCCTGCTCTCGAGGCTCGCTGCCCTGGAGCAGGAGCACGCCGACCTGGAGGCCCGGCTCGCCGATCCCGCCATCAGCGCCGACCCAGCTGAACTTCGCCGGGTGACCACCCGCTACCGCCAGCTCGACCCGGTCGTCGCCGCCGGGCGACGGCACCGTGCGCTCGAGGCCGACGCCCAGGCGGCCCGCGACGTCCTGACCGAGACCACAGGGGCCGAGCGGGCCTCGTGGGAGCTGGAGCTGGCGGCGACCGAGCGGGCGCTGGCCGACGTCGCCGAGGACCTGCGCCGGCTGATGCTCCCGCCGGACCCGTACGCCGGGCGCAACGTCATCGTGGAGGTCAGGGGGGCCGAGGGAGGGGAGGAGGCCAACCTGTTCGCCCGCGACCTCTACGACATGTACCGCGCCTACGCCGGCCGGCACGGGCTGCGCGTCGAGGAGCTGTCGAGCGACGCCAGCGACCTGGGCGGGCTGAACCAGGTCACGTTCTCGGTGCGCGGCGACGACGCCTGGCCGCGCTTCAAGTTCGAGGGCGGCCCGCACCGGGTCCAGCGCGTCCCGGTGACCGAGAGCCAGGGGCGGATCCACACGTCCTCGGCCACCGTGCTCGTCCTGCCGGAGGCCGACGAGGTGGAGGTGACGATCGACGAGCGGGACCTGCAGGTCGACGTGTTCCGCTCCAGCGGGCCGGGTGGTCAGGGCGTCAACACCACCGACTCGGCTGTCCGCGTCACGCACGTGCCGAGCGGCATCGTCGTGTCGATGCAGGACGAACGCAGCCAACTGCAGAACCGGGCCAGGGCGATGACGGTCCTGCGGGCGCGACTGCTCGAGGCGGCGGAAAGGAAGCGGGACGCCGAGCGTTCGGTCGAGCGACGATCCCAGGTCGGCGGGGGCGGGAGGGGCGAGAAGATCCGCACCTACAACTTCAAGGAGAACCGGCTGACCGACCACCGGATCGGCTTCACCGTGTACCGCTTGGCCGACGTGCTGTCCGGCGACCTGGACGACGTCGTTGCCGCGCTGTCCGACGACGAACGAGCCCGCCTCCTCGCCGACGCCGAGACGTGACCGGCAAGCGAACAGGCAGCACATGGCGCGAGCTGCTGGCCGAGACGGCGGCGCGGGTGGGGGAGCGGCCGGCGGCGCGCTGGCTGTGCGAGGTGGCCAGCGGCGCCGACCGGCTCGACGAGGTGCTGAACGAGCCGGTGACGCAGCGGATGGTCGCCCACCTGGACGCCATGCTCGCCCGCTACGAGGTGGGGGAGCCACTGGCCTACGTGCTCGGTCGGTGGGGGTTCCGCCACCTCGACCTGATGGTGGACCGGCGGGTGCTGATCCCGCGGCCGGAGACCGAGGTCGTGGCCGGGGTGGCGATCGAGCTGGCCGGCCAGGAACGACGTGACCGTGCCGAGGTCGTCGTGGCCGACATCGGGACGGGTTCGGGCGCCATCGGGCTGGCCATGGCCGAGGAGCTGCCCCTGTCCGGAGTCACCGTGTGGTTGACCGACGACGACCGCGATGCACTGGAGGTCGCCCGGGCCAACCTGGCCGGCATCGGTCGCGGGGCGGCCAACGTGCGCGTGCGGGGCGGGCGCTGGTTCGAGGCCCTGCCGGCGGACGTGCGCCTCGACGTGGCCGTCGCCAACCCGCCGTACATCGCCGAAGGGTCGCCCGAGGTCGAAGACCCGGTGCGGCGCTGGGAGCCGCACCACGCCCTGTTCGCCGGGCCGGACGGCCTCGACGCCATCCGCAGCCTGATCGCGGACGCGCCGGCGCGCCTGCGGCCGGGCGGTTGGCTCGTCCTCGAGATCGGCGCCGACCAGGGGGCCGCCGTCCGACAGCTGTTCAACGAGACGGGCTACTCGAATGTCCAGATCTGTCCCGACCTCGCCGGTCGCGACCGCGTCGCCGTCGCCCGCAGGGGCCGTTAGCCGAACCGCACGGCGATCTCGTTGAGGACGGTGCCCTCCTCGGGCGTGACGTCGTCGTCGACGCCGGCCAGCTCGCGAGCGGCCGAGAACAGCGCCATGCGCAGCACGCGACTGGTGATCCGTCCGTCGATGTCGTCGAGCAGCTCACCGATCGAGTCCGTCGACCACGCCGTGCGCGCCGTGGCCATCGCCTGACCCAGGTACTGCTCGTAGGAGAAGGCGGTGCCCCGCCAGTCCTCCGTCAGCTCGCGCAGCACACCCATCTCGTCGTCGCCGAGGTGGGAGTCGGCAAGCATGACCACCGCCAGCAGCTCGAGCGCCGCCATGTGCTCCCGGTCGGCCGTGGCGTGCACGGCGACGCCCTCGTAGAGCTGGCTCAGCCGCTCTTCCATCACTCAGGCACCGTAGTTGACGCGGTCTGCGAGGGCGCTGGGGGCAACGAGCGGCGCAGGAAGTCCAGCTGGTGCAGGAGCAGGTTCTCGGCCACCACCTCGGACGCGGCGAGGTGGGTGATCCCGACCAGCGGCAGCACCTCGTGCGGCGCCCCGGCGGCCAGCAGCGCCGAGGACAGCTGCAGGGTGTGGGCGGCGACGACGTTGTCGTCGGCCAGCCCGTGGACGAGCAGCAGCGGGCGAGTCAGCCCGGCGGCCAGGGGGAGGAGCGAGTTGGCGTCGTAGACGTCGGGCCGAACGCGCGGGTCACCCAGGTAGCGCTCCGTGTAGTGCGTGTCGTACAGCCGCCACTCCGTCACGGGCGCGCCGGCGATGGCAGCGTGGAAGACGTCCGGCCGGCGCAGCACGGCCAGCGCGGCGAGGAACCCACCGAAGCTCCAGCCGCGGATGGCCACCCGGTCGAGGTCGAGCTCTTCGTGCTGTTCGGCCGCCGCCTGCAGGGCCTTCAGCTGGTCGGCGAGGACCGCCGTCACGAGGTCGTGGTGGACGGCCCGCTCCCACATCGCGCCCCGCCCCGGCGTGCCTCGTCCGTCCGTCACGACCACCGCGAAGCCCTGATCGGCGAACCACTGCGACGTCAGATGGGCGTGGTGCGCCTGCACGACCCGCAGGGCGTGCGGGCCTCCGTACGGGTCGACCAGCACGGGGAGCGGGGAGCCGTCGTGGTCGTTGGGCAGCAGGACGGCGGTGGCCAGCCGGCGGGCCCCGCTGCGCGACAGCGTCGGGCGCGTTTGGAGGCGCGGCACGGTGGCGAACGACACTAGCTCGACACCGTCGAGCGTCGCCCACTGCACGCGCGGCTCGTGCAACGTGGTCGTGCGGATCGCCACCGTCCCTCCGCCGACGGCGACGGCGTGGACGCCCGGTTCGTCGGTGAGCGCCTCCAGCGTGCCATCGAGGTAGCGCCAGACGTGCAGGACGGTGGCGTCGTCGACCGGGTTGGCGAGGACGACGATGCCCGGCCCGTCGACGGCAACGACGGTCCGCACCTGCAGGTCGATCGGGGTGACGACAGCACCGTCGACGAGCAGCCGGCGGGTGCCGTCGCGATCCGCGCACGTGACGAGCTCCCCGCCGGGGCCGAGCCGCGGGACACCCGGCACGAGCTCCACCCACGCGCCGTCCCGGTCGCGCCAGCGCTCGGTCGTTGCGCCCGTCGTCTCGTCGACGTCGAGCACGACGACCTCGGTCTGGTCGCGCCGCTGGAGGGTGACCAGTAGCCCGTGCTCGCTCCAGTGCACGTCGACCAGGTACGGGTGGACGCTCCGGTCCCACTGCACCAGCACCGACGTGCCGTCGAGGCGCACGATGTGCAGCGACACCTCGGCGTTGCCGGTCCCGGCTGCGGGGTAGGCGATCTCGGTCGGCGCCGCCGCCGGGTCGGCCGGATCCGACACCCACCACCGCCCGACCGGCGCGGTGTCGACGCGCGCGACGGCGAGAGCGCCGCCGTCCGGGCTCCACCAGAACCCGCGGAACCGGTGGATCTCCTCGGCGGCGATGAAGTCGGCGCTGCCCCACGAGACGGTGTCGGGTTCGTTGGTGTCTCCGCCGCGCAGCACGTGCCAGCGGCCGTCCAGCTCAGCGAGGCACAGCAGTCGGCCGCTCACGTAGGCCACCCGTCGGGCCAGCGGATCGGGCCGGGGATCGAAGACCGGGCCGGCGACGTCGAGCTCTCGCGAGGTGGCGCTGATCAGGCCGGCGACGAAGAGCCGGCCGGCGAGGGCGAAGGCGGCCACGGTGACGGCGTCGTCCGTGGCGAACGAGGTGATGCCGCCGGCCGCCTCACGGGTGCGCTCGCGCCGCAACCGCTCCTCGGGCGGCAGCTCGTCGGCGCCGGGAGCGTCGAGCCGGTCGGCCAGCAGCAGCGCCGGATCGGCGACGAGGCGCTCCTCGCCGGACCTGGCGTCGACGACCCACAGGCAGTTGACCGGGTCGGTGCCGGCTCGGCTGCGCAGGAACACGATGCGCCGCCCGTCGGGGGAGACGATGACATCGCGCGGCTCGCCGAGCGTGTACCGCTGGGTGCGCGCCGATTCGCGCGGGAACGACTTCGTCGCTTCGGCATGGCTCGGCGGCCGCTCGAGGTCGACGAGCGACGGCGACTCAGCCTCGAAGTCGAACGGCCGGCCGGTCACGACGCGTCACCGTAGGGCGATGGCGTCGACGATGAGGCTCCAGGCTGCATCGGCGTCGATGCGCTCGAGCACGTCGCAGTTCGGCGGTGGGCGCTCGACGAGGGAGCGACGATCGATGACGGTCATGCCGCGCGTCAGCCGGCCCGCCGTCTCGATGGCCACGTGGCGCGACCGGCGGGTGAAGAGCTCGGGATGGGTCAGCGCCAGCACGGCGCACGGATCGTGGACGGCCGCTCCGGGCAGGTCGTCGTGGCGGCCAACGTACGTCCGCGAGAAGAACCGCAGCAAGGCGGTGAGCGTGCTCGCCAGCGGCCCGTCGATCGCCGCCAGTCGATCGATGCGTTCCGGCGTGGCCAGCAGCTGGTGGGTCACGTCGAGGCCGGCCATGACCAACGGGCCGCCGTAGCCGAAGACCACGGCGGCGGCCTCCGGGTCGGCCCAGATGTTGAACTCGGCGACGGCCGAGCGGTTGCCGAACGTCCCGCCGCCCATCACCGAGATGCCACCGACGTGATCGGCCAGATCCGGCGCCGCCCGCAGCGCGAGGGCCAGGTTGGTCAGCGGCCCGACGCCGACCAACCAGGTCCCGGGCCGGCGCCGGCACGTCTCGACGATGAAGCACACGGCGTCGGTCCCGTCGAGCGGGCGGGTTGGGGTCGGCAGGTCGGCGCCGTCGAGGCCGCTGGCGCCATGCACCGCCGGCGCCGCCCGCGGCTCCTCGACGATCGGTCGCGCTGCGCCCGAGTGGATTGGCACGTCGGCGCCGAGCAGCTCGCGCACGACCAGCGCGTTGTGCGTCGTGGCGTCGAGCGGCGCGTTGCCGGCGACGGTCGTGATCCCCAGCAGCTCGGCGTAGCGCGCCGCCACGACGATGGCGATGGCGTCGTCGTGGCCCGGGTCGCAGTCCAGGATCAGCGGCACCGGCATCAGAGGTGGACGGTGCCCTCGCCGTCGAGCGTCACTCGGGCGCCCACCCACTCCTCGCCGTCGACCAGGGCGGCCATGGTGTCGGGATCGCCGGAGAGCCCCCACGCCCGGCGGCCGTCGTCCAGCAGGCACGTCGTGATCGCCTGCTCGAGGTTCCCGTCGCGGCCGTGCATCACGGTGAAGGACTCGACGGTCGCCGCGCCGGCCGCGTCCTCGACGTCCGCCAGCGGCCGGCTGGGCAGGGCGTCGATCTCGGCCTGCGGGCTGGCGTGGCGGAAGCCATCCGCCGGCGGCGTGGTCCCGTACACGCCGAACGAGTGCTTGGTGGCGTAGCCGCCGTTGGCCCACACGAGCGCCCGCTCGTCCGGCTGCTGGCGCAGGTCGCCGACGACGGTGGCGATGGCGTGCATCACGTAGTTGTTCCACGGCCCGCCGGCGAAGGCGAGACCGCCGGTGCGGGTGAGTTGGCGGTCGAGGCCGAACCCGAGCGATCGTGCGCCCAGCTGCACGGCCGACGGGAAGCACGAGTAGAGGTCGACGATGGCCACGTCGTCGATGCCGACGCCGGCCAGCTCGAGGACGCACCGCCCGCCGCGCTCGACCGCCGGCGTCCGGGCGAAGGTGTCGCGGTACGACACGAAGGGATGCTCGTGGCAGTCGGTCCCGGCGTGAGGGAAGACCCAGCGGTCGCGTGGGACGCCGAGGCGGCCGGCGGCCTCGGCGGTGCACATGATCAGCGCCGCTGCCATGTCGACGTCGTTGTTGGAGTTCATGTACTTGCGGTACGGCGCGCCGACCATCCGGTTCTCCGGGGAGGTGGTGCGGATCTCCTCGGCCGACTTGGCCTCAGGGATCCAGGCGAAGGGATTGCCGGCGGCGACCTCGCTGAAGCGGGCCCACAGCTCGCTGACCATCTCGAGATGCTCCTGCGGCGTACGCCCGGACGCGGCGCGGACCGCCGTCTCGAACATCGGGTAGAGCTGCACGGGCAGGTAGACGCCGCGCTCGGCCTCGGCCGGGTGGGTCATGTCGAGGTCGCCGCCGAACATCGTCGGCAGCTGATCCTCTGGCGCCTTGGGCCAGTCGAGGATGGCGCCCGTGCGCCGAGCCCGCATGCGGGTGCGCCACGCCTCACCGCCGACGAGCACGGCAACGTCGAGCTTCCCGGCTTCCAGGTCCAGCGCGGTGGTGTTGACGAGCCGCTGCGGCGTGTTGCCCCCGCCGGTCGTGTAGCCGAGCTCGGCCGGGGACTGCCCCAGCCGCTCGGCGAGGAACCACGCCGGGTTGCCGTACCTCCACGACAGCGAGCTGACGACCCGGATGCTGTCGAACGACGGCGGCGACGACAGGTCGGCGTCGGCCACCGCAGCGTCGATGGCGTTGCCCATCAGCGCGACGGGCTCCAGCGCGTCGTCCATGCCCTCGGCGCGGTGCACGTACTGCCCGACGCCGACGATCACGGCGGCACGCGGGTCCACAGCCGCTCTGATCGTTCGCTCCTTCGAAGACTCGTCGCTCACCGGCCGGCGACGTTATGCCGAGGCCGCCGACGAGCCCCAGCCGTAACATCCGGAGATGCCGTTCCCGACCGATACCGAGCCGGACACCGAGATCGAGGCGTTGCTGGCCCGGGAGCTGGAACGTCAGACCACCGGGCTGCAACTGATCGCCAGCGAGAACTTCGCCTCACCGGCCGTTCTGCGCGCTGTCGGCTCCGTGCTGACCAACAAGTACTCGGAGGGCTACCCGGGCAAGCGCTACTACGGCGGCAACCAGGTGATCGACCAGGTCGAAGCGATCGCCATCGAACGGGTCAAGTCGCTGTTCGGCGCCGAGCACGCCAACGTGCAGCCGCACTCCGGGGCGAACGCCAACATGAGCGCCTACCAGGCGCTGCTCGAACCCGGCGACACGGTGCTGGGGCTGAGCCTCGACCATGGCGGCCACCTGACCCACGGGGCCAAGGTCAACGCCAGCGCCATCCACTACCGCTTCGTGCAGTACGGCATCGCCCCGGGCGACGAGCGCATCGACTTCGACCAGCTGCGCGACCTCGCCCTCGAGCACCGGCCGAAGCTGATCGTCGCCGGTACGACGGCTTACTCGCGCCGGCTCGATCCCGAGCCGTTCCGGGTCATCGCCGACGAGGTCGGCGCGCTGTTCATGTTCGACGCCGCCCACCTCGCCGGCCTCATCGCCGGCGGTGCCCACCCGGACCCGGTGCCGCTGGCCGACGTGGTGACGTTCACGACGCACAAGACGCTGCGCGGCCCGCGCGGCGGCTGCATCCTCTCCAAGTCGGCGCATGCGGCGGCGATCGACAAGGCCGTGTTCCCCGGGTGGCAGGGCGGCCCGCTGGAGCACTTCATCGCCGGCAAGGCGGTGGCGTTCCGGGAGGCGGCCCACCCGTCGTTCAAGGAGTACGCCCACCAGATCGTGACGAACGCTTCGGCCCTCGCCGAGGCGCTGGCCGGGGAGGGGTTCCGCCTGGTGTCCGGCGGCACCGACAACCACCTGATGGTCGTCGATCTGCGCCCGTTCGACGAGGAGCTCACGGGAAAGGCGGCCCAGCTGGCGCTCGACGAGGCCGGCATCACGCTGAACAAGAACACCGTGCCGGACGACCCGCGCAGCCCCTTCGTCACCAGCGGCCTGCGCATCGGCACGCCGAGCGTCACGACCCAGGGCATGGAGGAGCCGCAGATGGCCGACATCGCCCGCCTCATCGCCCAGGCCCTTCGCGAGCGCGAGATCGACGGCGCGTTGGCCGGCGTCAAGGCCGAGGTCAACACCCTCTGCGCGAAGTTCCCCGCCTACCCTTGAACCGGCTCAGTAGGTCTGGTCCCCGAGTGTTCGTGCCGCAGTGAGCGAAGGACGGTAGGTCGAGCGTAGCCGGAGGCCCGGCGCCGCCAGGCGCGGCGAGACACGCCGAGTGAGCGGAGTATTCGGAGCGAGCGAGGCCATCGGTACGGTGACACAAACCGGCAGGGGGCGGACTCGTAGGCTCACCCCGTGCCGAGCACGGGGGACTACCTGCTGATCGGTGCCGTCGCCGGGGTGGCGACGTTCGCCTTCACGCCGCTGGTGGGCGCCTTCGCCCGCTGGCGCGGTTGGCTCTACGAGCCGAACGACCGCACGGTGCACACCGCGCCGATGCCAGCCATCGGTGGGCTGGCGATGTTCTTGGGGCTGGCCGTGGCGTTGTCCGTGGCCTTTGCGCTCGACCGGTTCGACGGCCTGTTCGCCCGCAACTCCGAACCGCAGGGCGTCCTCATCGCCGCCGCCATCATCGTCGTGCTCGGGCTGCTCGACGACATCCGCGGCATCTCGGCGCCGGCGAAGGTCACCGGCACCGTCATCGCCGGACTGGCCCTCGTCTGGTTCGGCGTCGTCATGTACTACTTCCGCCTGCCGTTCCTCGGCGTGTTCTACCTCGCCGACGACTGGCTCCCGCTGGTCACGGTGCTTTGGCTGCTGGGGATGACGCAGGCGATCAACCTGATCGACGGGCTCGACGGCCTGGCCGCCGGCATCGTGGCCATCGGCGCCGGCGCCTTCTTCCTCTACAGCCAGCGCCTCGCCGACGTCGAGCGGGTCACCACGCCGAACATCGGACCGCTCATCGCCATCATCGCCGTCGGGCTGTGCGTGGGGTTCCTGCCGCACAACTTCAACCCGGCGCGCATCATCATGGGCGACACGGGAGCAATGCTGCTCGGCCTGCTCCTGGCGGTGGCCACGAGCGTCGTCGGGGGGCGGACCGACCCGGACCAGCAGTTCGTCGGCCAGACCTACTTCTTCCTCGCCCCCATCGTGCTGCCGCTGTTCATCCTCGGCATCCCGGTGCTCGACCTGCTGTTCGCCATCGTGCGCAGGGCGACGCGTCGCAAGGCCCTCGACGTCGCGGACAAGGGCCACCTGCACCACCGGCTGATGAACCTGGGACATGGGCACCGACGCTCGGTCGTCATCCTCTGGGCGTGGACTGCGCTGCTGTCGGCCTTCGTGCTCTATCCCATCCTCTCGGGCGAGAACCCGACCTACCTGCCCTTCGGGATGGCCGCGCTCGGGATCGTGCTCTACACGATCCTGCACCCGAGCGTCCGCAAGAGCCGCAGCTACGACCTCATCGGCCTGGTCTCAGCCAAACGACGAGCGCGCCGCAGCGACGCCGGCGCGCACCACCCGGTCGTAGCCGTGGGTGCCACCGGTCAGCAGTTCGCGGGCGGCGTCGGCGACGGCCGCCCAGCCCACCCAGCACAGCGCGCCCCCGACGGAGATCCGGGCGACCCCCGCCTCGGCCAGCTCGGCGACGCTCGGCCCGCCCGGGGAGAGGATGACGTTGACCGGACGCTCGAGCTCCCCAAGCACGGCGCCGACCTGGGCGACGTCGGCTAGCCCGGGCGCGAACAGCACGTCGGCGCCGGCCTCCTGGTAGGCCTGCAGCCGGCGGATGGTGTCGCCCAGATCGTCGACGCCGCGGATCAGGTTCTCGGCGCGCGCTGTCAGCACGAAGCCGGAGCCCACGGCTGCCTCGACCGCGGCGGCGACGCGGGCCGTGGCCAAGCCCATGTCGTGGATCGACCCGCCGTCGGCGCGCGTGTAGTCCTCGACGGACCCACCGGCGGCGCCCGCGTCGACGGCGCGGCGGATCGTGTCGGCGACCCCTTCCGGCGCGGTGGCGAAGCAGTCCTCGAGATCGGCGCTGACCGGCACCGCAGTGGCCGCGACCATGGCGGCGGTGTGCTCGATCGCCTCGTCGACCGTGACCGCACCGTCGGGGCGTCCGAGCGTGGCGGCGAACCCCGAGCTGGTGGTGGCGATCGCCCGGGCTCCGAGCGAGGCGAACAGCTTCGCCGAGCCAGCGTCCCAGGCGTTGAGCATCACGAGCGGGTCACCAGGACGGTGGAGGCGACGGAACTCGGCTCGCCGGTCGTCGATCGCAGTCATGGTCGACATCGTGCTCGGTGGGCCGACATGGCGGCGACATGACCTGGGAGGGAATTGCGCGGTCGACGGCTCGTTTGGTAGCTTGTTCTTACATTCACAAGCGCCACCGAGCGCCGTGGACGAACATCACCGCCGATGAAGCTCACCCCAACCCCCGAACGCCGCCAGGGTCTCTTCCAGGACGACGCCTCGCTGCACGGCGTCGACGTGGCGCTGACGGTGGCGGTGTTCTTCGGTCTCGGCTACCTGCTCGACCGGTGGCTGGGGACGGCGCCGTGGTTCATGATCGGGTTCGTGGTGCTGGCCGGTGTCGGCTTCTTCGCCAAGTACAAGTACCGCTACGAGCTCGAGATGGAGCGCCACGCCGCCGAGCGAGCGGCGCGCGCCCGCGGGGACGAGGTCCCGTGACGGGCGCGGACGGCGGGCAGGTCATGGTCACGCGCTTCGACGGGCCGGCGCCGGAGGTCAGCGTCTCGCGCGACCTCATCAAGCGCGGGTTGATCGCGGCCCCCGTCCTGATCGGCATCTGCGCCGTGATCTGGGGTGGTGACGGGGCGTGGTCGGCGGCCTACGCCATCGCGCTCGTCCTGGCCAACTTCGCCCTTGCGGCGGCACTGATCGCAGTGACCGCCCGCATCAACCTGCACGTGATGATGGGCGCCATCCTCTTCGGCTACCTGCTGCGCCTGGGGCTGATCTTCGTGGCCGTGTTCCTCGTCCGTGACGCCGGGTGGATTTCCCTGCCCGCGCTCGGAGCGACCATCATCGTGACGCATCTCGGGCTCTTGATCTGGGAGCTCAAGTACGTCGCCATGTCGCTCGCCTATCCCGGCCTCAAACCCGCCCGCTCGTAGCCACCCACGGCCTCAGAAGGACGCAACGTGCTCGGTCTCGACTTCCCTCCCATCAACGGGGTCATCCGCTGGCAGGACATCTTCCCGACCTTCAACAAGATCGCCCTGATCGCCTGCCTCGCCGCCCTGATTGGGATGACGATCTACCTGCTGGCCGGCCGCAAGGACCCGATGGTCGCCCCGAGGGGCGTGCGCAACGTGGCCGAGATCGGCGTCGAGTTCATCGAGGAGCAGATCGTCATGCAGGCGATCGGCCGGGAGGGTCTGCGGTGGACACCGTTCCTGCTGACCACGTTCATCTTCATCTACCTGTGCAACGTGCCGGGCATCATCCCGCCGCTGTACATGCCGGCGACGGCGCGGATGGCCTTGCCGCTGTTCCTCGCCCTGATCGTGTGGGTCGTCTACAACGTCGTCGGCTTCCGTCACAACAACTACCGGTACATCACCGACATGATCTGGCCGCGCAACGTCCCGGTGGCATTGCGGCCGCTCGTGGGCCTGATCGAGTTCATGTCGAACATCATCCTGCGGCCCTTCGCCCTGGCCGTCCGACTCTTCGCCAACATGCTCGCCGGTCACATGCTGCTGGTGACGTTCGCTCTCCTGACCAACGCGCTGTTCTTCGCCGCCACCAGCAAGTTCGTGCTGCGACCGATGGCGGTCCTGCCGTTCTTCATGCTCGTCTTCGTGACCGCCTTCGAGGTCCTCGTCGCCTTCCTCCAGGCCTACATCTTCACCATCCTCGCCGCCGTGTACATAGGGCTCGCCCGAGAGCACGCCCACTGACCGCCCACCTCATCTGACCAGAGCACAGGAGAACCACATCCCATGGAAGCGCTCGCCCACCTGATCCAGCAGCTGGAGGCAGACGATGCGAAGACCGCCAACGCAGCGATCGGCGCCGGTTTCGCCTACGGCCTCGCCGCCATCGGGCCGGGCATCGGCATCGGCTACGTCGTCGGCAAGGCCATCGAAGCCATGGCCCGCCAGCCCGAAGCCGCCGGCATGGTCCGCACCACGATGTTCCTCGGCATCGCCTTCACCGAGGCGCTGGCGTTGATCGGCTTCGTGGTGTTCATCCTGCTCGGCCTCTGAGCGAACGCCGTGCTGTTCACCGCAGACGTCAACGGGTTCGGCTCGCTGTCGGTGCGCGTCCCCGTCCCCGGGGTGGAGGAGGGCGACGAGGAGGGCGAGACCACCGGCGAGCAGATCGGCGAGGAGGTCCAGGCCGACGAGGGCCCGAGCCCGATCGCGCCGGAGGCCAAGGAGCTGCTGTGGGGGTTGGGCGCCTTCGTCGTGTTCCTCGTCGCCATGCGCCTCTACCTCGTGCCGAAGGTGAAGAAGGGGATGAACGCCCGCTACGGCAAGATCCAGGGCGAGCGCGAGCAGGCCGACAGTGTCAAGGCCGATGCCGAGCGCGAGGTCGCCGAGTACGAGGAGGCGCTGGCCGGCGTGCGCGCCGAGGCCACGCAGCGCGTCGATGCGGCCCGCCACACCCTCGACGAGGAGCGCTCCGAAAAGCTGGCCGAGGTCAACGCCCGCATCGCCGAGCGCAGGGGTGCGGCAGCAACGCAGGCCGAGGAAGCCAAGGCGGCCCAGCGCGACGCCGTCGAAGCCGCTGCTGCCGATGTCGCCGCCCGCGCCACCGAGCTGGCCACCGGTCAGCGACCGGACGGCACGCAGGTGCGCAGCGTCGTGGCCGACCTGATGCAGACGGGAGCCAACCGATGAGCGAGCGAGCGAACAATCGACACGGTCTTCTCGTTCATGGCCGAGCAGCTGCTGTGCTCCGGCTCGGCGTCATCGATCGCCCTGAGGTACTCACATGAACGTTCTTGTGCTGGGCGTCGAGGACCCGAGCCAGACCCATGACCCGATCCTGCCCGAGGGCTACGAGCTGCTGTTCGGCAGCCTCGCCACGGCCATCGTCCTCGGCCTGTTGATCTGGAAGGCCGGGCCGGCCTTGAAGAAGGGGTTCGTGGCGCGCACGCAACGGGTCCAGCAAGAGCTCGACGGGGCCGCCACCGAGCTGGCCGACGCGCGCCAGGAGGCCGAGCGGATCCGTGCCGTGCGCGGCGACATCGAAGCCGAGCGGCGCCAGATGTTGGCCGACGCCGACGAGCGGGCTGAGGCGCTGCTGCGCGACGGGCGCGCTCGCCTGGCCGCCGAGATCAGCGACATGGAGGCCAAAGCGGAGTCCGACATCGGCGCCGTGCAGGGTCGCGCGTCGGACGAGCTGCGCGGTGAGATCGGTCGTCTCGCCACCGACGCGGCCGACCAGGTGGTCGAGCAGTCACTCGACGACGACACCCGCCAGCGCCTCATCGAAGACTTCATCTCCCGCGTCGGCGCCAGCCGTCCCGCCGAGGTCTCGTCATGACCGCGGAGACCGACCAGCGCATCGACGGCTACGCCCGTGGCCTCTTCGAGCTGGCCAGGGCCGAGGGCACCCTCGACGAGGTCGAGGACGAGCTGTTCCGCTTCGCCCGCTCGTACGAGTCGAGCGACGAGCTGCGCAACGCGCTGTCGGACGACCAGATCCCGCCGGCCAAGCGCCAGGCCATCGTCGAGGACCTCCTCGGCGGCACGGCCACACCGACCACCGTGCAGCTGCTGTCGATGGTCGTCGGATCGGGGCGGGGCCGGGACCTGCCGGCCATCGTCGACCGAATGGTCCAGCGGGCAGCCAGCGCCAAGGATCTCGAGGTGGCCGAGGTCCGCTCGGCCGTCGAGCTGACCGCCGACCAGCAGGACCGCCTGAAGGCCGCCCTCGCCAACGCCACCGGCAAGAACGTGTCGCTCAAGGTGGTCGTCGATCCCGCCGTCCTGGGCGGCCTCGTCGCCACCATCGGCGACACCGTCATCGACGACACCGTGCGCACCCGCCTCGACCAGTTGAAGAGCCGACTTTGATCCTCCCGGAGCCCCCCTCCGATCGCCGCCAAGGAGCGCCCCCTCATGGCTGAACTGACCCTGTCGGCCGCCGACATCGCCGCTGCCCTGACCCGCAACCTCGAGGACTTCGAGCCGTCGATCGAGGCGCGCACCGTCGGGCGCGTGAGCGAGGTGGGCGACGGCATCGCCCGCGTCTCCGGCCTGCCCGACGCCGCCGTCAACGAGCTGCTGGAGTTCGAGGACGGCACCCTCGGCCTCGCCCTCAACCTCGACGAGGAATCGATCGGCGCCGTCGTCCTCGGCGACGCCGACCACATCGAGGAAGGCCAGACGGTCAAGTCGACAGGGCGCATCTTGTCGGTCCCGGTCGGCGACGGCGTGCTCGGCCGTGTCGTGGACGCGCTGGGTAAGCCGGTCGACGGTATGGGCGACCTGGTCGGCACCGAACTGCGACGGATGGAGATCCAGGCGCCCGGGATCATGGGCCGCCAGAACGTGCACCAGCCGCTGCAGACCGGCATCAAGGCCATCGACTCCATGACGCCGATCGGCCGGGGCCAGCGCGAGCTGATCATCGGCGACCGCAAGACGGGCAAGACCAGCATCGCCGTCGACACGATCCTCAACCAGCAGGGCCAGGGCGTGAAGTGCATCTACGTCGCCATCGGCCAGAAGGGTTCGACGGTCTCCCAGACGGTCAACACGCTGCGCCAGAACGGGGCGATGGAGTACACGGTCGTCGTGGCGGCCCCCGCCTCGAACCCGGCCCCGTTCAAGTACTTGGCGCCCTACGCCGGGTGCGCGATGGGCCAGCACTGGATGGACGAGGGCGACGACGCGCTGGTCGTCTTCGACGACCTGTCGAAGCAGGCCGAGGCGTACCGGCAGGTGTCGCTGCTCCTGCGCCGGCCGCCCGGGCGCGAGGCGTACCCGGGCGACGTGTTCTACCTGCACAGTCGGCTGCTGGAGCGGGCGGCGAAGCTGTCCGAGGAGAACGGCGGTGGCTCGCTGACCGCGTTGCCGATCATCGAGACCAAGGCCGGTGACATCTCGGCCTACATCCCGACGAACGTGATCTCGATCACCGACGGGCAGATCTTCGTCATCGACAGCCTGTTCAAGTCGGGTGTTCGACCGGCCATCGACGTCGGCAACTCGGTGTCCCGGGTCGGCGGCGACGCCCAGATCAAGTCGATGAAGTCGGTGGCCGGCACGCTCAAACTGGACCTGGCGCAGTTCCGCGAGCTCGAGGCGTTCGCCACGTTCGGCTCCGAGCTCGACGCCGTGTCGTCAGCGCAGCTCGAGCGCGGGTACCGCTTGGTCGAGCTGCTCAAGCAGCCGCTGAACAGCCCGATGCCCGTGCAGGAGCAGGTGGTGTCGATCTACGCCGGCACCAAGGGCTTCACCGACGACGTTCCCGTCGGCGACGTGCAGCGCTTCGAGCGCGAGTTGCTCGACTACATGCGCAGCACGCACGGCTCGCTGCTCGACGAGATCGTCGGGGGCGCCGTGCCCGACGACCTGGACGACGCCATCAAGCAGTTCAAGCAGGAGTTCACGCTCACGGGCGCCGACCGCCCCGGCGTCGACCCGACGCGCACCGACGCCGAGGAACTGGACGAGGCCAAGAGCCAGAAGACCCTGGCCACGGAGTAATTGACGTGGCTGGTGGTCAGGAGCGGATCCTTCGGGGACGGATCAGATCCGTCCAGGCGACGAAGAAGATCACGCGCGCCATGGAGCTCATCGCCGCGTCGCGCATCGTCAAGGCCCAGAACCGCGTGCAGGCGGCGGTGCCGTACTCGGAGAAGATCACCGAGGTCGTGCGCGACCTGGCGGCGGCCGGCGCCGGACAGGGCTCGCCGCTCTTGGCCGGGCGGGACGAGGTGCGCACCACGGCCTACGTGGCCGTCGCCGCCGACCGGGGTTTGTGCGGCGGATACAACGCGGGCGTGCAGCGGGCCGCCGAGGGCGAGATCAAGGCCGACGTCGTGGCCGGCAAGCAGTACCAGGTCATCCCGGTCGGACGGAAGGTCGAGGGCTACTTCCGGTTCCGCGGCTACGAGCTGGGGGAGTCCTTCACCGGGTTCAGCGACAGCCCGACCGGCGCCGACGCACGGGCGATCGGCGCGCACGTGGTCGAGCTGTTCACGAGTGGCCAGGTCGACAAGGTCGAGTTGGTCTACACCCGGTTCATCAGCGCCGGGAACCAGGAGGTCGTGCTGCGGCCGCTGGTCCCGCTGGCGGCTGACACCATCGCCGGCGGCGACGGCAAGGCCGGTCCGGCCGACGCGCCGACCGGTGACTACGAGTTCGAGCCCGATCCGACGACGATCCTCGAGGCGCTGCTGCCGAGCTACGTGGAGGCCCGCGTGTATGCCGCCCTCCTCAACGCCGCCGCCTCCGAGCACGCCTTCCGCCAGCGGGCCATGAAGGCAGCCACCGACAACGCCGACGAACTGATCAAGACGCTGAGCCGGGTGATGAACCGGGCCCGCCAGGACGCCATCACCACCGAGATCATGGAGATCGTGAGCGGGGCCGAGGCGCTCGGCGGAGGCGTCGACACCGCCTCGTACCGCATCTTGGACGACAACCCCCGAGTCGACGTACTGCTAGGAGACGTAGGACCATGAGCATCACCGAGGATCGCACCGAACGCCGGACCGACGGCCGGGTGGTCGGCATCGCCGGGCCGGTCATCGACGTCGAGTTCCCGCGCGGCTCCCTGCCCGAGATCAACACCGCATTGGCCTTCGACGTCGAGATCGAGGGCGAGAAGATCGAGGTCTTGGCCGAGGTGGCCCAGCAGCTCGGCGAGGGACGGATACGGGCCATCTGCATGAAGCCGACCGACGGGCTGACCCGCGGCACGCCAGTGCGCAACACCGGCCACGGGATCACCGTGCCGGTCGGCGAGCAGGTGCTCGGCCACGTGTGGAACGCGTGGGGCGACGCCCTCGACGATCCGCCGGAGGGCTATGCCGAGATGGAGCGGTGGGAGATCCACCGCCCGGCGCCAGCGTTCGACGCCCTCGAGCCGTCGGCGCGCATGTTCGAGACCGGCATCAAGGTCATCGACCTGCTGACGCCGTACGTGGCCGGCGGCAAGATCGGCCTGTTCGGTGGCGCCGGCGTGGGCAAGACGGTGCTGATCACGGAGATGATCAACCGGGTCGCGTCCCAGCACGGTGGCGTGTCGGTGTTCGCCGGGGTCGGCGAGCGGACCCGTGAGGGCACCGGACTGCGCCTCGAGATGATGGAGTCGGGCGTGTTCGAGAAGGCGGCGCTCGTCTTCGGCCAGATGGACGAGCCGCCGGGTGTGCGCCTGCGCGTCGCGCTGTCGGCGCTGACGATGGCCGAGTACTTCCGGGACGTGCAGAACCAGGACGTGCTGCTGTTCGTCGACAACATCTTCCGATTCGTGCAGGCCGGGTCCGAGGTGTCGACGCTGCTCGGCCGCATGCCCTCGGCGGTGGGCTACCAGCCGACGCTGGCCGACGAGATGGGCCAGCTGCAGGAGCGCATCACGT
>JBPCJL010000291.1:0-6142 GCA_051005355.1 Ilumatobacteraceae bacterium | reverse complement strand
CCCCCCCCCCCCCCCCCCCACGCCAATCGGGAGCCGCAGCTGTGGGGGCCGTACACCGAGCACGATGCGTTCCACGAGCCGTTCGTGCTGTTCGGGCACCTGGCCGCCGTGACGACGTCGATCGAGTTGGTGGTCGGCGTCCTGGTGGCGCCGCAGCGTCAGACGGCGCTCGTCGCCAAGCAGGCTGCCGAGGTGGCGGTGCTGTCCGGCCACCGCCTGCGCCTCGGGATGGGAACGGGATGGAACTGGGTCGAGTACGAGAGCCTCGGCGCCAGCTACGCGACGCGGGCCAGGCGCCTCGACGAGCAGGTCGAGGTGCTACGGCGGTTGTGGAGCACTCCGACGGTGACCTTCCACGGCGAGTTCCACGACATCGAGCGGGCCGGCATCCTGCCCCGGCCGGAGACGCCGATCCCGATCTGGTTCGGCGGTGGCGCGGCCCCCATGTTGCGGCGGGCGGCGCGCCTCGGCGACGGCTTCATCTTCGGCCACGCCGGCGGTCGGGCGCGTGACGCCATCGGGGTCCTGCGCGCCGAGCTGGCCGCGTGCGGTCGCGACACCGGCGAGTTCGGGTTCGAGGGCCTCGTCGACTGGTCGATCGGTGTCGAGGGGTGCATCGACGTGGCCGACGCGTGGGCGCGGGCGGACGGCACCCACCTCTCGCTGCGCACGTTCGACACGGCGGCGGAGTTCATGGGCGTTCGGCCGAGCGGGTTCTCGACCGTGGATCAGCACCTGGAGGCGCTCGGCTCGTTCGTTGCCGCCGTCGGCGGACGCTGACCGACCCGGCGTCGGAACCCCCGCCTCTCGGTCAGATTTTCGGTTGGACGTACAACCAGAACTCTGACCGTGACGGGCTGATCCCGGGGCTTCAGCCGTCGTCGAAGCGCGTCGCCCTGGCGGGGAAGCCGGTCAGCGATCGGGCGTAGACACGCGCTGGTCGCAGGCACCAGAACGGATGGAACGCGGCCGGCTCGTCGCCGTTGAAGTACTGCGGGTACTTGGCGCGACTTGCGGGCGCCTGAGCAGTCGCCAACGGGTCGGCGGGGTCGTAAGGACCACCTGCTCGACCGTTCGCCGACGAGCTGTACTGCCGGGCCGCCCCGGTGGCTCTTCAGGCGAAGCGTGCTTCGTTGGCGGCGAGGCTCGAGCCGGCCACGAGGTTCATCGGGCGGTGTGATCAGTCCCCTGTTGCTCGCCCCTCGGCGGCGTACGCCTGCTCGAGTGCGGCGATGTCGAACTTGCCCATCTGGAGCATGGCGTTCATCGCCCGCTTGTTGGCATCGGTCGAGTAGTCGCCGGACAGCTCTTCGAGACGCTTGGGGATCACTTGCCATGACACGCCGAAGTTGTCCTTGCACCAGCCGCACGGAGCTGGCGCACCACCGTCAGCGGTGCGCAGCTCCCAATAGTGGTCGACCTCGTCCTGGGTGTCGACCAACAGGTAGAACGAGAACGCCTCGTCGAGGTTGAAGTCCGGTCCGGCGTTCAGGCCGATGACCGGCAGCCCGGCAACGGTGAACTCGACGATGAACTCGGAGCCGTCCGGCACTCCCGGGACACCTTCGGGAGCGGTGACCACCCTGGTCACCGACGAGTTGGGAATGTGCTCGGCGTAGAACCTCGCCGCCTCCACCGCCTGGTTGTTGCCGAACCACAGGTGCGGTCGAACGCTGATCATCGCTGTCTCCTTCGCAATCGTCGGGTGGGACGTGTCGGACATCGTTCCGGCGGGTGCCGTGCCCAGTACTTCCGACGACTCAGCCGGTCACCATTCATCGGTCGCATGCCCGTGGCGTCGACGGCCCGTTTGCGTCGCCCGATCAGGTTCATCCACACTCCGGTGACGCCGAGCGCGAGTGGGGCGAGGGCCAGCGCCGTCCACAGCACTCGCGTGACCGTGCCGCCGAAGTCTCCGGTGTGCAGGGGAACGACCAGTCGTCCCAGGCTTGGTCGAAGACGTTGCCCTCGCTCGGCGGGCCGTCGTAGAGCACCTCGCCGCTGTACTGATAAGCCCTCGCCAACATCATCTTCGACTGCGCTCGGCCGGCGAGCCTCCCACGGTTCGGCGCCGCGATCTTGATGACTACGAGGTCACTCCCGACGACGACGACGAGGAGCTCGCTCGCCTGCGCTCGATCGGGATCACCGATGTCGACGACGACCCGAGAGTGCTTGTCGAGCCGAGCGATGGTCGGGCTCTCCGCCTTGGGTCCAGCTCGTGCCCGAGCCGAAGCGAGTGAAAACCGGGCGCACCTCTACCTTCGAAGCGACTCCTCCAGCGAGGTGATCACTGCCGGGCGACGGCACCTGCTGGGCAGGAGCGGCGAGATCATGTGGGAGCGTCTGGGGGAGTGGCTGCTGGCGGCCCTTGACCTCGAGCGGGCCTGAACCCGTATCGTCACCGGAGGTGCGGTTCGTTCCCTACCACCAGCTCGACGGCCGGCCCAACGTCATCGTCGACGGCTCCCCGACCGACGGCACGGTGCTGACGGTCACCCATTGGCCGGGGTACCCGCCGCCGGAGATGGTGGCCGCCGACACGTCGGGCGAAATGGCGTTCCGGCTGCTCGAGCACCCCGAGCTCTTCAGCGGAGCGAAACTGGTGTCGAACAACCACTTCGACCAGGACGGCCTGGTGTCGATCCACGCCCTGGTCGCTCCGGAGGCCGCGTGCCCCCGACGAGCGTTCCTCGAGGACGTGGCCCGAGCCGGGGACTTCGCCACCTATCGCCACCGTGACGCGGCCCGGGTGTCGATGGTCCTCAGCGCATGGGCCACCGGACGCGGCGGCCTCGACCTCCCCGCGGTGTACGACGAGGCCGCTGGGCTGCTGTACCAGCACTGGGCGCTGCGACTCGGCGAGCTGTGCGCCGACGTCGCGGCCCACCGGGCGCTGTGGGCCGCCGAGGACGAGACCTTGACTGCCAGCGAGGCTGCGGTTGCTGGTGACGTCACGATCGAGGAGCGACCCGAGCAGGATTTGGCGGTCGTCGACGTGCCCATCGGCGCGCCCGCCGCCGGCGGTCATCGCTTCGGTGGCGACTGGGCCGTCGGGCTGCACCCCATGGCCGTGCACAACGCCACCGAGCGCATCGTCCTGGCCACCGTCCGCGGCCGCACCTATGACGTCGAGCAGCGCTACGAGTCGTGGGTGCAGCTGCGCTCGCGCCCGCTGCGGCTGCGTCGCGATCTGGCCCCGCTGGCAGCCCGCCTGCACGACGAGGAGCGGGGCGACGCGACATGGACGGCGACGCCGGTCAGCGGGCTCGTGCCCCGGCTGCGAAGTGGCAAGGGTGACAGCTCGATCCCTCGCCACCGTTTCGTCGACCTGCTCGTGGACCACCTGGCGACCGCCCCGCCAGCGTGGGACCCGTTCTCGACGACCCCCGGGTCGCTGCCATAGACCGCGTTCGCCAGGAATCAGGCCTTGCTGGCCTCGGAGACTGCGCCGACGTAACGATCACGTCGGCGTCGTGCTGGGTCGTCGCGTCTGTGCTGGTCACGAGCGACCGCTGCCGCCTGAAGACCTGACCGCCCTTCGAGCAGATTCCACCCCTGCCTCGTCAACAGGTAGACCAGCCGGTACGGGTTGACGATCATGGCCAGATCGCCGGCGGCTACGACGTAAGCGACACCGTCGCTGTCAGCCTCGGACACGATCGTTCGTGGTGGATGGCTGTCCGAGCGCGGCCCAAGTCCAGCCGTGAGCCACCCCCGACATACGACGCCACTCGACGAGAGCCTCGTTGATCAACCTCTGCTCTGTGAACGTCTTGCGCACAGCAGACTCGATCACGTTCGTCGTGTTGAGCACCTCAGCATCGCCAGCTGCTGCCCGCTTGGCGGACAGCTTCAGTCATCCGCTGCCTCGCCAGCTCCAGCATCGGTTCGCCGATCGTGTGCTCGGCACCGTCACATGACAGCTGGGCGTCAGGTACTTGCGGTGCTCGACATGCCAGTTGAGCGCCGCCATGCGCCCAGCGGCGGATGCGCTCGGTTCGTTTATTCGGGGCGAGCACCCAGACGGCCTGCGCCGAGCCGATCAGGGCAGCGCGAAGTAGTGACAGGTGAGCGAGCGGTGCAGCTGCCGGGCAAGGATGGTCGTGTGGATCGCGGCGAGATGATCGACGGCGCCGGCCAACCCGCTGCGGGCCAATGCCGCCGGTGGAGCGTGAGAGAATCGAGCTCGGCGCGCAACGCCTCAGGGACGTTCGGCGACGTCCTGGGCTTCCTCCGTGAGTTCGCGCTCGCGATCGAGTCGCTCGTGAGCCCCATGCCATGTCACGAGTTCATCCGCTGACGCCAAGGTCGGTTCAGCTGGTGCAAGACGCGCCGGGCCGTCTGGGTCGGCGCCTACTCCTTCGTCCGAGCCCGCTTCGGCGTGGTCGACTCCCTCCCGTACGGCGTGGGGTTCGATCGTTTCGGTTGGAGGCTGATCAAG
The DNA here is from genome assembly GCA_051005355.1 of Ilumatobacteraceae bacterium. GTDB lineage: Bacteria > Actinomycetota > Acidimicrobiia > Acidimicrobiales > Ilumatobacteraceae > JALZMG01. The sequence continues at coordinate 1,698 of JBPCJL010000291.1, read as the reverse complement.
GCCTGGCTCGGCGTCCTCCAGGAGATCACGTGGCGGAGGCTGAACGTCGATACCGGCCTCCTCGACCGCAGTCTTGGCCGCACGCGGAAGTTGCGGCGCCTTCGTCGACCATGGCCTGAGCTGCTGCACCACGGCGGCGTAGAAGCCATCGATGGCGGCGAGGACGCTGTCGATGAACCCGCCACGTCCAGCGCCGCGCTTCGTGCCGAGCGGCGACGACGCAGCGACCCTGAAGGATCGGAACTCCCGCTTCGGATCGGCGATCAAGGCGGCCGGATCGGCACGCACCGCACGAAAGAGCTCGCTGGTCGATGTTCGTGAACCCGTTGTGAACGCGTCGATGCGCAGGTTGTCGGGAGCGTCGCGGAGCTGTCGTACGAGCCAGCTGACGCGAGTGGCGGCGCGTCCTTCTCTTGGGGCGTCGATGTCGATGGACACTGTGACCCGGCCGGCGCGCAGATCGGCCACGACGTCGATCGGCGCAACAGCGTCAGGGATGCGCAGCGATCCGCCGAGCACGCCGTGCGACACCAGCGACTGGGTCTGGGAGGCAAAGCGGAGGGACGGTTCCGCAAGCTCCCGCCGTGAGAGCTGAACCTGGGCGTCGGCGCCGAGCTCACGACCGAGTCGGAGCGCGGCGAACCGGAGCAGCTGTTCCCAGCGGGAGACGACCTCAGCGAGGCCCTTGTCGGAGACCCGCAGCGTTCCCGCCGCCATCGCCTCACGCACGGGCACCCACGATGCGCCCATGTCGGAGAAGTCGAGCGCGCCCGACTTCGGGTGCTCGAGGTAACGGATGAGCTCGCCGAGGATTCACGCTTGGTCGGGATCGGAGACCCCGCGATGGACACGCTGCTGGACGGCCGTCGTCAGCACCTCGGCCCACGAGAGGTGGTGCAGGTCGACCCTCCTGGTCTTTCGGCCGTCGACGTCGACCGGGTGGACATCCGGCGCCGGCGCGATCTGGTTCGAGATGGTCAACACGGCGTTGAACGCGTTCTCGCGGGCGACGTCCAGGTACGCCTCGACCTGCGGGCGCTCCAGGACGCACGAACCCGTCTTGACCTCCACCAGACGGGTCCACGTCCTGCCAGCGCGCGATGTCTGGAGGAGGCCGTCCGGGTAGATGGTGCGTTCGCCGGCGTCGAACGGCACCTCGATGTACGTGCTGAGCTGGCCCGCTGGAGCGCCCAGCTCCCTGACGATCGCCGACCCGAACTCACGAACAGAAGCCATCACGGCAAGCAGCGCCGACGACGCCCGTCGCTCGGCGTCATCGGTGCCCTTGATGCCGCTGGTCGGGATGAGCCGAGCCTGCTGCCAGTTGTCTTCCGCCACGATCCCCACCCCGTCTCGCTCCTCGCCACCCTCGCTGGCGGCCGACCTGGTCCGGATGATGCCATTGCGGCAGGTGGGGGACCGATTCTGAAAGGGCACGTGTGGCGCACGCCCGCCGGCTGAAGCTTGAAGGCGCAACGATCCCAGATGAGAAAGCGCGGTTGAGCAGCAGCTCCTTCGGAGCGGGTGACGGGAATCGAACCCGCACCACCAGCTTGGAAGGCTGGGCAGGCTGGGGTTGAGTCCCATCGCGTGGTGTACGAGGCTGTCGGTTGCGACGGTCATCTCGTCAACCTGGAGCCGATTGCGTTTCTCGTTCGACTCGTGTCCTTGTATATCGTGAATTGATGCTGTTGTCAA
>JBPCJL010000290.1:0-14713 GCA_051005355.1 Ilumatobacteraceae bacterium | reverse complement strand
GCGGGGTTCATCGCCCTCGACGAACGGGCGGCATAGACCGACGTCCCTGCAGCCGGCTACGTCAGCCGGGGCGGTGCGCTGATCGCCTGGCGGCGACCGACCACTCCCCGGTCGGCGCGCATTGTCGGAGCTCACACGGACTCGCCCGGCCTACGCCTGAAGCCCGGTGGCGGCACCAGCCAGGCCGGCTGGCGCCAGCTGGGCGTCGAGGTCTACGGCGGCGTGCTGCTGAACAGCTGGCTCGATCGCGACCTCGGCCTCGCCGGCCGGCTGCTGCTCGCCGACGGCTCCTCGGTGCTGTTGCGCATCGACGAGCCCGTGGCGCGCGTCCCGCAGCTCGCCATCCATCTCGATCGTGACGTCAACGAGCGCGGTCTCGTGCTGGATCGCCAGCTGCACCTGGCACCGGTGTGGGCGACCGATCCGGCTCTCGACCTGAGCGAGTGGCTCGAGGAGGCCGCCGGCGCCGAGGCGCCGATGGCGTGGTGGGAGCTGTGCCTTTTCGACGTGCAACCGGCGGCCGTGCTCGGCGCCGACCGTTCGCTGTTGGCCAGCGGACGACTCGACGACCTGGTGTCGTGCTGGGCGGCGACCACGGCGCTGGTCGGCGCCGAATCGACCGAGCACGTGGCGATGATCGCCCTGTTCGACCACGAGGAGGTCGGCTCGGCGAGCACGACCGGCGCGTCCGGACCGTTCCTCTCGACGGTGCTCGAACGCGTCAGCGCAGCCGGCGGCGCAGGGCGCGATGAGTTCCATCGTCTCCTCGCCGCGTCCAGCTGCGTGTCGGCGGACAACGCCCACGCCGTGCACCCGAACTACGCCGAGCGCCACGACCCGGAGCACGCCCCGATGGTCAACGCCGGCCCGGCGATCAAGCTCAATGCCAACCAGCGCTACGCCACCTCGGCCGACACGGCGCGCGAGTTCGAGCTGGCCGCGGCACGGGCCGGTTGCCCGGTGCAGCGGTTCGTCTCGCGCAACAGCGTGCCGTGTGGGTCGACCATCGGCCCATTGACGGCGACTCGGCTCGGCATCGCCACCGTCGACGTCGGCGTCCCGCAGCTGTCGATGCACTCGGCGCGCGAGCTGTGCGGCGTGCTCGATCCCGGCTGGCTCGCGGCAGCGCTGACGGAGTACCTGGCGGGCTGACGAGTGCCGGTTGCGGCGCTCTAGGCGCCGGCGCGCCGCTGCGCCTCGTCGAACAGGCGCTGCAACGTCTCGTGCAGCTCCTCGGTGACCTCGCGGATCAGCGGCCGAGGCACGCGCCGTCCGCCGGCGGTCGGGCGCACGATCGGCGCGCCGACGATGACGTGGACCTTGCGCGGGTGGATGAAGCGGGATCCCTTTGGCATCACCCGCTCCGAGCCACCGATGCCGACGGGAATGATCGGGACGCCGGCCTTGAGGGCGACATAGGCCGCGCCGTCGAACAGGGGCTGCACCGTGGGGCCCGACTTGCGCTCACCCTCCGGGAACAGCACGAGCGGTTCGCCGACTTCGAGGACGGTGATGCAGCGCGTCAGCGCTTCCCGGTCGACGGTGCCGCGATGGACGGGGAAGCCGCCGAGCGAGGAGAGGAACCACGAGATCGCCCGCCCCTTCCACAGCGTGTCCTTGCCCATGAAGCGCATCCGCCGGCGGGTCAGGCACGAGGCGATCGGCGTGTCCATGATCGATCGGTGGACCGGGGCGAGCACGAACGGTCCGGTGGTCGGGACGTGCTCGCGGCCCTCGACCTCGAGTCGGGTCCACAGCCGCGTGACGCCGGCCACGGCAGCCCGCACGACGGAGTACAGGGCCCGGCTGGCCGGTCCCTTCCCGGCCAGGAACGTGACCGCCCGCGCTGAAGCGACCTCGAGGGTCATGGCAGCAGGTCCACGATGCGGTCGACGACGTCGGCGATGGGCATGCCGGTGGTGTCGATGGTGATGGCACCGTCGGCGGCGCGCAGCGGGCCGTCGACGCGCGTCATGTCGCGACGGTCACGTTCGGTGATCGACGCTTCGACGTCGGCCACGGCGCCACCGATCTCACCGACGCGCCGCTCGGCGCGCACGCGCGGCGTCGCCGTGATGAAGAGCTTGAGGGTGGCGTTGGGAAACACCACGGTGCCGATGTCGCGTCCTTCGATCACGCCGCCGTGGCGCTCGGCCGCCCAGCGGCGCTGCCGGGCCCGCAGTTCCTCCCGTACCGGTGTGTTGGCGGCGATGGCGCTCACGCCCTCCGTGACCTCGCGGCTGCGGATCTCGGCCGTGGCGTCGATGCCATCGACGACGACGCCCTGATCGCCCACATGCAGCTCCAGAGCCCTGGCCAGATCGGCGACGGCCGTCTCGTCGGTCACCGGCACGCCGCGGCGCAGGGCGGCGAACGTGACGGCCCGGTACATGGCGCCGGTGTCGAGGTACTGCAGACCGAGTCGGGCGGCCACGGCCCGCCCCACCGTGCTCTTGCCGGCGCCGGCCGGTCCGTCGATGGTGATGATCAGCACGGACGGCGGCGCGCGGTCACCACGAGGTGCCCTGCGGCAGCCCTTCCTGGTAGCCGGCAGTGCTCTGGATGCCGACCACGGCGCGCTCCTGGAACTCGGTCAGCGTCGCCGCACCGGCGTAGGTGCACGCCGAGCGCAGGCCGGCGACGATCTGGTCGATGAGGTCCTCGACGCCGGGGCGCTCGGGGTCGAGGTACATGCGCGACGTGCTGATGCCCTCCTCGAAGAGCTCCTTCAGCGCCCGCTCGAGCTCGTCGTCGGAGCGGGTGCGGTGCTTGACGGCCCGGTTCGACGCCATGCCGAAGCTCTCCTTGTAGAGCCGGCCGTCCAGGTCGCGCCGCGTGTCGGCGGCCGACTCGTACGTCCCGGCCAGCAACGACCCGAACATCACGCTGGCGGCCCCACCGGCCAGGGCGAGCGCCACGTCGCGTGGCCAGCGCACTCCGCCGTCGGCCCACACGTGGCGCTCGAGCCGGCGGGCCTCGTCGGCGCACTCGACCACGGCGGAGAACTGCGGCCGCCCGACGCCGGTCATCATGCGCGTCGTGCACATCGCGCCGGGGCCGACCCCGACCTTCACGATGTCGGCACCGGCATCGACGAGCTGGCGGGTCGCCTCGGCCGTGACGACGTTGCCGGCGACGATCTTCGTGTCCGGCGCGACGGCCCGCACGGCCTCGACGGCGCGCAGCGTGCGGGTCTGGTGGCCGTGGGCGGTGTCGATGACGAGGACGTCGGCCTCCATCCCGACCAGTGCCTTGGCCTTGGTCTCGGGATCACCGTTGATGCCGACGGCCACGGCGATCATCAATCGGCCAGCGTCGTCGAGCGCCGGGCGGTAGGTCACCGAGCGCAGCGCGCCCTTACGGGTCATCACGCCGACCAACCGATCGTCGGCGTCGACCACCGGTTCCATCGAGCGCCGGTTCGTGGCGAGGTGCTCAAAGGCGCGGCGGGCGTTGGTGCCGTCCCGCATGGTCTCGAGCTCGGTCGACATGACGGCGTGGAGCTGCGTGAAGCGATCGAAGCCGGCGGCGTCGGTCTCGGTGAACACCCCGATCGGGCGCTGGTCGTCATCGACGACGACCACCGCGCCGTGGGCCCGCTTGTGGATCAGGCCGAGGGCGTCGCCGATGGTGTGGGTCGGCGACAGCGTGATCGGTGTCTCGTAGCAAGGGTGGGCCTGCTTGACGTAGTCAATGACGGAGGCCACCACGTCGAGCGGGATGTCCTGCGGCAGGACGGTGATGCCGCCGCGGCGGGCCACCGTCTCGGCCATGCGGCGCCCGGCGACGGCGGTCATGTTGGCCACGACGATGGGCAGCGTGGTCCCGATGCCGTCGGGCGTGGTCAGGTCGACGTCGAGGCGCGACGGCACCGTCGAGAGGCTGGGAACCATGAACACGTCGCTGTAGGTCAGGTCGTGGGCAGGTGCGGGGTGGAGCAGGCGCATCGTGATCCTCGACCCAGCGAACAGGGCCACCCAAGGTTACGGCGTCCCGTACGCTCCCCAGCGATGTCGGGTCCGCCGGTCGTGCTGGTGCACGGGTGGGGCGGTTCGTTCGAGACGACGTGGCGGCGCAGCGGGTTCACCGAGCTGCTGGCCGACGCCGGGCGGGAGGTGATCGGGGTCGACCTCCTCGGCCACGGCGAGGCGCCGAAGCCGCACGAGCCGGACGCGTACGCTGACCTGACGGCCCGCATCGTCGACGCGCTGCCGGACCAGCCGGTCGATGCGGTGGCGTTCTCGCTCGGTGCGATCGAGACGTTGCGCCTGGCGGCCGGGGTACCGGAACGGTTCCACCGCATCGTCGTCGCCGGCGTCGGACGCAACCTGTTCGAGCGCGATCCGGACCAGCGCGACCACATCCTGGCCGGCGTCGAGGGCACCGGCGCCGACACCGACGACGTCGACAACGTGGCGCGGCTCTTCGGCCAATACGCCCGGCAGGCGGGCCAGGACCGTGCCGCGCTTGCCGCCGTCTTGCGCCGCCCCGACGACGGTCCTTTCACCGAGGAGCTGCTGGCCGCCGTGAGCTGTCCGGTGCTCGTCGTGATCGGCGACCGCGATTTCGCCGGGCCGGCCGACCGCCTCGTCGCCGCCCTGCCGGACGCACGCGGCGTCACGCTGCGCAACGTCGACCACTTCGCCACGCCGGAGTCGTACGGGTTCATCGACGCCACCCTCGACTTCCTCGGTGCCGCGCCGTGACGTGCTGACGACCGACGTCGGCCGGGCGGCCACCGCGCTGCGCACCGGCGGGCTGGTCGCGATGCCGACCGAGACGGTCTACGGCTTGGGAGCCGACGCCGAGGACGACGTCGCCGTCCGACGAATCTTCGAGGTCAAGGGGCGGCCGGTCGGGCACCCGCTCATCGTCCACGTGCGACTGGAGGACGTCGCGTCATGGGTGGCCGACCTGCCGCCCGCGGCCAACGCGCTGGCGGCGGTGTGCTGGCCCGGGCCGCTGACGCTGCTGCTACGGCGGTCGGCACGGGTCTCCGACGTCGTGACCGGCGGGCGCGACGCCGTCGGTCTGCGCGTGCCTGCCCACCCGGTGGCCCAGCAACTCCTCGAGCGAGTGGGGACAGGCGTCGCCGCGCCCTCGGCCAATCGGTTCGGCCGCGTCAGCCCGACCACGGCCCAGCACGTGCTGGACGACCTCGGTCCGTTCCTCGACCCCGCCCGCGACGTCGTGCTCGACGGCGGGCCGAGCCCGGTCGGCGTGGAGAGCACGATCGTCGACTGCACGACCGACCCGCCGCAACTGCTGCGGCCCGGCGGCATCCCGACGGAGGACGTCGAGCGGATCCTCGACCACGCACTCGCACCGGCCGCGGGCGAGGTGCGAGCAGCGGGGATGCTGGCTGCGCACTACTCGCCGCACGCCGAGGTCGTGCTGGTCGACGACATCCGCGTCGCCGACGAGCGGGCGGTCGAGCTGGTCGCCGCCGGCCGCCGGGTCAGCGTGCTCGATCTGTCCGACGACCTGGTCGCCTACGCCCACGAGCTCTACGCCCGCCTCCGCCTCGCCGACGCCGAAGGCCACGACGTCGTCGTCGCCGTGCTTCCGCGCCCCGCCGGGCTGGGCCACGCCATCCGCGACCGGCTCATGAAGGCGGCCGCCGGTTCTCCGCGTACTTTTCGTTCACCGGTGACTACTGAAAACGCTTGAGAACGCGTTCGGGATCAGTCCGGGCGGCCGAGTTGGTTGAGGGCGGTGACCCAGGCGTCCCGGACGGTGTCGAGGTCGGGCAGGTCTGGGCGGCTGGTGACGTCGGTGGCGACCAGGGTCAGGGCGACGGTGCTGGCGCCGGCGTCGGGCACGAGGTCGAGGCGGCACCAGCACGAGTACGGCGCACCGAGCTCCACGTCGAGCTGGTAGGGCGGCTCGTCGACGAGCACCTCGCCGAGCCACGTGGCCACGATGAGCAGCGCCTCGAACGCGCCGGCGGGCAGCGCATAGATCGTGAACGAGGCCACGTCGTGGGCCATCCGCCCCGGCTGGCGCGGCGGCGCCGGCTCGCTGGGCGGCGGATCAGCGGGCGCAGGCATCGCCGGGTCCTGGCGGCGCTGCACCAGCTCCAGTGCGTCGTCGAACGCCGCGTTCAGCCGCTGCATGCGCGTCGCGTCGCCGCCCTGGCGATCCGGGTGCAGCTCCTTGGCCAGCCGGCGCCGGGCCGCTCGCAGGGCCACCTCGTCGGCGTCCCGATCGACGCCCAGCACGGCGAACGGGTCGTCGACATCAACCATCGCCAGCGCCCCGCCCACCGAGCCAGTCCGCAGGCCGGCCCCAGCGCCCGTCGTGGACGAGCTGGCCGAGCGGCTTGCGCCGCAACGGGCCGTGCCGCCCGGCCGGCTTGCCGAGCGTGACGCACGCCGACAGGGCCACCACGTCCGGCAGCCCGAGCAGCTCCCGCAGCTCGTCCTCGACGGCGTGGTGCCACATCGTGAGCGCCCCGCCGTAGCCGAGCGCTCGCGCCGCCAGCAGCAGGTTCTGGACGGCGGGGTACACCGACGCGCCCTCGTACGGGTTGGCGGCGCGGTAGCGCTCCAGCCCGACGAGCACGATCACCGGGGTGTCCTCGAGGTGGTCGACGAACTGCTGCATCGACGCCTGCATCCGCGCCCGTGGCGTGCCAGGCGCGGGCGGCCCGCCTCGATCCAGGTCCTGCCGCTTCTCGTCCCACGACGCCCGGAACGAGCGTCCGAGCAGCGCCCTGGCCGCCTGCGCCTCGGGATCGGCGCGGCGCAGCGTGATGAACCGGAACGGTTGACGGTTGGTGCCCGACGGCGCCCGCGCCGCGTGCCAGAGGATCTCGGCCAGGTCGGCGTCGGGCAGCGGGTCGTCGGTGTAGCGCCTGATCGCCCGGGTGGTGGCGAGGCCCTTCAGCAGCGAGACGTCCCGCTGACCCGTCGTCACCGCCCGGCGAACTCCGCCTGGCGCTTCTCGATGAAGGCGGCCACACCCTCGCGGAAGTCGGCCGTCCCGAGCAGCGGCAGCAGCTGCAGGTACACGTGGTGGATGTGCTGCTCGAACGTCTCGGTCTCGGCGGCGCGCATCATCCGCTTGATGGCCCGCACGGCCAGCGGGGCGTTGGCGGCGATCTCCCCCGCCACCTGCGCCGTGAACGGGACCAGCTCGTCGTCGGCCACGGCGTGGTTGACGATGCCGAGCTCAGCCGCCTCGGCGGCGGTCAAGGTGTTGCCGCGCAGCGCCAGCTCGGCCGCCTTGGCGTAGCCGATCATCCGCGGCAGCAGCCACGTGCCGCCGCTCTCGGGCAGGATCCCGCGCTTGGCGAAGCCGGGGTTCAGCTTCGCCGAGCTGGCGGCGATGCGCAGGTCGCAGCAGAAAGCGAGGTCGAGCCCGTAGCCGGCGGCACCGCCGTTGAGCGCGCACACCGTCGGCGTGTCGATCTGGTGCAAGACGATCGGCGGGGCGTCGCGCAGGTCCAGCTCGCCGGCTCCGGCGGCGGGCGATCCGAGGTTGCCCAGACTGCCGTTGGCGCTGTTCGACTGGGCGGCCAGGTCGAGGCCGGCGCAGAAGGCCCGCCCGGCACCGGTCAGGACGATGCAGCGCACCTCCCGGTCGTGGTCGGCCTCCAGCAGGCGCGTCGAGAGGTCGGCGAGCATCGCCCCCGAGATGGTGTTCATCCGCTCCGGCGCGTTGAGCGTGATCGTGGCCACGTGGTCGGCCACCGAGTACAGGACTTCACCCATGCCCGCCGACGGTAGCCAGCGCTCCAGGCGTCGGCTCGGGCCGGAACGTTCGCGCCCCATCTGTCCCGGAGGTGCAGTACGCTCTCCGCCACCTCACGACTGGGACAACCCCGTCCCGTTCACTCAGAGGGGGAGAACACATCAAGATGAGAAGGACACGCGCACGACGCGCCGCGACCCTGCTGGTCGGCCTCTCGCTCGTCACGGCCGCTGCGTGCGGTGGCGACGACGACGGCGACACTGCGACCACCAGTGGCGGGGCTACCCCGACCACCGGCGGCAACGCCGCCACCACTGCCGGCGACGCAACGACCACCTAGGGCGGTGACACGACGGAGCCGATGGACACCGAGCCCATGGATACGTCGGAGGACACCGAGCCCATGGACACGTCGGAGGACACCGAGCCGGAGGACACGTCGGACGACACCGAGCCCGAGGACACGACCGCCGGTGGGGGTTCCGCCCCAGCCGGTGGCGGTGACACCGAGCAGGCCTCTCCCTCGTGCACCGGTGAGGCCGACGGCACGCTGAGCATCGCCACTGTGCTGCCCGAGACGGGCAGCCTGGCCTTCCTCGGACCACCCGAGTTCGCCGGTGCGAACCTCGCCGTCGAGGACATCAATGCCGCCGGCGGCGTGCTCGGCGAGGACGTCATCCTCGACGAGGGCGACTCCGGAGACACGTCGACCGACATCGCCAACCAGACCGTCGACCGCCAGCTCGCTGCCGGCGCCGACGTGTTCATCGGCGCGGCGTCGTCGGGCGTGTCCTTCACGTTCATCGACAAACTGGTCGAGAACTGCAAGATCCACTTCTCGCCGGCCAACACGTCGCCGGACTTCACGGACTACGCGGACGACGACCTGTACTTCCGCACTGCGCCGTCGGACGTCCTGCAGGGCCGGGTGCTGGCCGACCTGATGATCGAGGACGGCATCACCAACGCCACGTTCATCGCCCTCCAAGACCCGTACGGCGAGGGCCTGCTCGAGTTCTCGAGCGGTCCGTTCGAGGAGCAGGGCGGCGAGATCGTCGACTCGTTCACGTACGACCCGAACGCCGACAACTTCGGCCCCGAGGTCGAGCGGATCGTCAGCGGTGACCCCGACGCCCTCGTGCTGATCGGGTTCGAGGAATCGGCGCAGATCCTCACGACGCTGTTCGAGTCGGGCTTCACCGCCGATCAGAAGGCGATCTACCTGGTCGACGGCAACGTCGGCAACGCGCTCGGCGAGCAGCTGCCGCCGGGGTCGCTGGTCGGTGTCAAGGGCACGCTGCCCCAGGCCGAGCTGCAGGAAGACTTCCGGACCCGCCTCCTCGAGGTGGACCCGGCGCTGATCGACTTCAGCTACGCCGCCGAGACGTACGACGCCATCATCATCACGGCGCTGGCCGCCGAGCTCGCCGAGTCGGACGACCCGGCGCTGATCGCCGCCCAGATCAACGGCGTGACCCGAGACGGTACGGCATGCACCACCTTCGAGGAGTGCAAGGCCCTGATCGAGGAGGGTGAGGACATCGACTACGACGGCCCCGCCGGTCCGATGACGTTCGGTCCGCAAGGTGAGCCGACAGAGGCCAGCTTCGCCATCCTCAGCTACGACGAGGCCAACCTCGCCGTCGGCGGCGAGGTGGAGACCGAGTACCGCTTCGCCCAGATCTAGGGGCGACTGACCACGAGGCATCGGGCCGCCCTTCGGGGCGGCCCCCTGCCGCGTCCAGGCCGGGACTCGACCGCCGGTCAGCGCGCTTTGGCCAGCGTGCCCAGGTAGAGCTCGATGACCTTGGCGTCGGTCAGCAGCTCGCGGCCGGTGCCGGTGTAGGCGTTGCGGCCCTGGTCGAGCACGTAACCGCGGTCGCAGATCGAGAGGCAGCGGGCGGCGTTCTGCTCCACCATGATGATCGACACCCCGGCGTCGTTCACCTGCTCGATCCGCTCGAAGACCTGATCCTGCAGCACGGGCGACAGGCCAGCCGACGGCTCGTCGAGCAGCAGCACCTTTGGCTCCATCATCAGCGCCCGCCCCATCGCCAGCATCTGGCGCTCGCCGCCGGACAGCGAACCGGCCCGCTGGCCGATGCGCTCGCCCAGCCGCGGGAACAGTGACACGACCCAGTCCCGCCGCTCGTCCAGGTCGCCCTTGCGCAGGTAGCCGCCCATCTCGAGGTTCTCGTTGACGGTCAGCGACGGGAACACGTTGTTGATCTGCGGCACGTAGCCGATGCCGCGCGCCACGAGCACGTTGGCCTTGCGGCCGGTCACGTCGTCGCCCTCGTACGTCACGGTGCCCCGCCGGACGGGGATCAGTCCGAACAGCGCCTTGAGCATGGTCGACTTGCCGGCGCCGTTGGGGCCGATGATGCCGATCAGCTCACCAGTGGCCAGCTCCATGCTGCAGCCGCGCAGGATGTCGACCTCCGGCACGTAGCCGGCGACGACGTCGTCGACGTGGACGAGCAGCTCGCCCGGCGGTCCCGCCGACGCCGCCGCAACCTCTGCGGTGTCAGCCACGGTGATGCTCCTCGAGCTGGCTCACTTCTTCCGCGTCGGGCACATGGCCGGTGATGATCTCCTCGGTCAAGGCCGAGTGTGACGAGCCCAGGTAGGCGTCGATGACCGCCTGGTTCGACCCGATGGCGTCAGCCGGGCCCTCGGCGATGATCATGCCCTCGGCCATGACGACCACCCAGTCGCTGATGTCGCGCACCACGTCCATGTCGTGCTCGACGAACATCACGGTGATGCCCTCGGCGCGCAGGCGCTTCACGTGACCGAGCAGCGATTGCGTCAGCGCCGGGTTCACGCCGGCCATCGGCTCGTCGAGCATGATCAGCTTCGGGTCGGCCATCATCGAACGGGCCATCTCGAGCAGCTTGCGCTGCCCGCCGGACAGCGCGCCGGCGAACTCGTCGCGCATGTGAACCATGTTGAAGCGCTCGAGCACCTCGATGGCGCGCGACTCCACCTCTGCCTCCTGCTTGCGCCACCCGCGCAGGAGGCCGCGGGACATCGCCTCGCCGGTCTGGCGCTGGGCGGCCAGCATCATGTTGTCCAGCACAGACATCTTGGCTAGCACCTGGGTCAGCTGGAAGGTGCGCACCATGCCCTTCGACGCCATCGCGAACGAGGCCTGTCCGCTGGCGGGGTGCCCGTCGAATTCGACGCGACCGGTGTCAGGCTGGTCGAAGCCGGTGAGGAGGTTGAAGAACGTCGTCTTGCCGGCGCCGTTGGGACCGATCAGCGCGGTGATGGCGCCGCGCTGCACCTCGAGGTGGTCGACCGAGACGGCCTGGATGCCGCCGAAGGATCGGCGCACGCTGTCGGCGACGAGGATCGGGTCGGGCTTCGCCGAGCCGGGTGTCGCATCGACCTCGGCGAACGCACCGCGTGCCGGGTTGTCCCAGGCCTCGGTGCGCAATGCCGAAGCCCCGCCGCCCCCGGCCGTGCGGCCGAACTCGACCTCGGGCTCACTTGCGGACATCGATGGCGATCTCGCGCTTGTTGCCGAACATGCCCTGTGGCCGGAAGATCATGAGCAGCACGAGCAGCAGCCCGACGAGCATGAACCGCACCTGGCCGACCTGCACGGTGTCCATGATGCTCTCGGGGATGTACTGCTCGCCGACCAGCTGGCGCAGGATGTTGTCGGTGAAGGCGAGGATCATCCAAAAGATGGCCGCGCCAACTACCGGTCCGATCACCCGCCCGAGCCCGCCCATGATCGCCGCCGTCAGGGCGAAGAACGTCACCGGTGTCGAGTAGTTGTCCGGTTGCACCGAGTTGTTGGAGATGGCGAAGAACATCCCGGCGATGGCGCCGAACGTCCCGCCGAGGATCAGCGACTGCATCTTGAACCGGAAGACGTTCTTGCCCAACGCCCTGGCCGCGTCCTCGTCTTCCCGGATCGACTTGAGCACGCGCCCCCACGGGCTGTTCACGAGCAGCCACATGACGAGCACGGACAACGCCACCAGCGTGGCCCCCACGATCAGCTCCCACAGGTCGGCGCCGGTGTACTCGAAGTTGAGCTCGCCGAACAGCTGCCCGCCGTAGCGCTGCGACGGCGTCAGCGGGTTCCACTCCTGGAACTCGTTGGCGAAGCCGTTGAGGCCGTTCGATCCGCCCGTGACGTCGCGCAGCACGGCGGCGCGCACGACGATCCTGATGATCTCACCGGCGGCGATCGTGACGATGGCGAGATAGTCGGCGCGCAATCGCAGCGTCGGCGCGCCGAGCAGCAGCGCCAGCACCACGCCGGCGGCGAGCCCGGCCAGGATCCCGGCCCACAGCGGCCAGCCGTAGGTGAACGTCGTGATGCCGAGCCCGTAGGCGCCGGCGGCCATGAAGCCGACCTGCCCGAAGTTGAGCAGGCCGGTGTAGCCGAAGTGCAGGTTGAGGCCGATGGCGGCCAGCGCGTAGATGATGGCGCTGGCGCTGATGCCGGCGCGCAGCGTGTTGGAGATGATCGCCCACCAGTCCACGGCGCTATCCGATCCGTTCTCGTCGGCCGAACAGCCCTTGCGGCCGGACCATCAGGATGAGGATGAGCACGAGCAGCGCGCCGACGTTGCGCAGCTCTGGCGCGAGGTACAGCGTCGACATGTAGACGAGCACGCCGACGATCAGGCTGCCCGCCATCGCCCCGAAATCCGTGCCGAGGCCACCGAGCGTCACGCCGGCGAACACCAACAGCAGCAGCTGCTGACCCATCAGCCAGTTGACCTGTTCCGACAGGGCGACGAACACGCCACCCAACGTCACGAGCACGCCGCCGAGGAACCACACGGTGGTGATGATCCGGTTGACGTCGATGCCGGTGGAGGCGGCGAGATCGGGGCTGTCGGACACCGCCCGCATGGCCTTGCCGAGCTTGGTCAGTCGCAGGCCCATCGCCACGCCGATCAGTACGACGACGCTGAGGACGATGATCAGCACGTCCTTCGCCACGAGGTCCACCGGGCCGATCTCGATCAGCGGGTCGGTCTGCACGGCGTAGTCGTCGTAGGGCCGTGAGCGATCGCCGAACTGGTAGAGGATGGCGTAGCGCAGCAGGATGGCCATGCCGATCGAGATGATCATCATGGCCACCAGCCCGACGCCGCGGCGCCGCAACGGTCGCCAGATGACGAGGTCCAGCCCGGCCCCGAAGAACCCGCCGAGGACCATGGCCAACAGCACGGCCGGGATCAGCTGGATGCCGATGGTGACGTTGAAGAAGAAGGCGAAGACGGCGCCGAGCGTGATCATCTCGGAGTGGGCGAAGTTGACCAGGCCGGTCGTGCCGTAGATGAGCGACAGCCCGACCGCGCACATGCCGATGATGAGGCCGTACTTGATGCCCTCGACGAACAGCCGGGCCGCCCGGTCGAACGTGCTGGCTTGCTGCCGCCCGCCCCCGGCGTCGCCCTCGGCCAGGTTGAACAGCACGTTGCGCCGCTGGCCCTCGTTCAACTGGATGGCCAGCGTCTGGCGGTCCTCGTCGACCAGCGCCACCCCCTCGGGAAGGGTGTCGACCTGCAGCTCGATGGCGAAGTCGCCGCCACCGGGCAGATCGACGCCAAAGACGCCTTCGGCGTCGGTGACCCCTTCGCCGACCGCTTCGCCGAGCTCGACGACCGAGCGTCCGTCGCTCGACAGCTGCGCCTCGTAGACGATCAGCGTGGCGCCCTCGACCGGCAGCTTCTCCTCGGCGTCCTCATCCTCCGGCTCGTACGTGAGCGTGCCCTGGATCCCAGCACCTTCGTCGCTCTGCTGGGCGCCGGCGGCGTCGGCGATGAAGATGGCCAGCAGCAGACCGAGGAGCACACCGACGATGCTCCGAGATGGTGCCCTGCCCCGCATTGGCTGCGCACTCTAGGCGCGCACGACGGACAGGCCGGCCGTTCAGTCGTCGGTGCCGACAGGCTGGACGACGTGCTCGCAGGCCGGCTCGGCGGCGAAGGCGGCGCGCAGTTCCCGGCGGGGGTAGCCGGCCATCGCCGGCTCGACGACAGACATCATCTTCTCGACGGCGTTGAACAACTGACCGACGCGTCCCTGGACGTCCTCGTCGCGCACGAGCGGACTCAAAGCGATGAAGGCGGTTCGCACCCGCTGCACCTCTGCGACGGCCAGGGCGGCGCCGTCACCGATCTCGGCGCGCAGATCGCCGGCCTCCGGGACGTCGGGGGGAAGGTCGAGCGCATCGATCGCGGATCGGAAGTCCTGCCCCGCCGCTTCGACGTCGTCGAACCCGCCGACCAGCGCCGTGAACCGATCGGCCGGTTCCATCGCCCCGATGCCGGCGACCGCCGAGTTGGCCAGGCGGGCGAGGAGGTTGGTCTGGTTGCGCAGCGCGCGGCACAGGGCGGCGGCCAGCGCGGCGTCCTGACCGGCGTCGTCGACGGGGGCGGCGGTCGATGACGGCGGCGGAGACGTCGGTGCCGGGTCCGCCGCGCTCGACGAGCACGCAACGGCCGCCGGCACCACGGCGAGGAGCGCGATGGCGCGGCGCATCGGCGCGTCATGCCGCGGCGACCAGCGGGCGGTCGACAGAAGCGATCGGCGCCGGCCGTGTTGTCGACATGACGAGCCACACGGTCACCACCCAGAGCGCCGTGGCCCCGGCGACGTGGATCGCGACGAGGCCAGCCGGCACCTCGTTGAAGTACTGGGTGTAGCCGACCGCCGCTTGCCGGAGCCCGACGAAGATCCACGTCGAGAGCGGTCCCTGCAGCGTGCGGGCGTCGCCGGGGCGGCGACGGATGACGAGGGCGGTGATCACGGCGACGAGCAGGGCCGCGATGACCGAGATGCCGTGCAGCCGCGCCGCCGCACCGACGGTGACGTCGAGCCGCTCGACGTCCTCATCGCCGGCGTGTGGTCCGGCGCCCGTCACGACGGTGCCGGTGAGGATGGCGACGGCCGTCAAGATCGCCAGCAGCCAGCTCCGACGCCCGGCGGTCGGGCTCACGCCGATCGTTCGCCGATCGGTCCCGTCGGGTTCGGCGGCCCG
>JBPCJL010000289.1:0-9004 GCA_051005355.1 Ilumatobacteraceae bacterium | reverse complement strand
AGGTGGCGGCAGAGGTTGCTGCCCTGGATGCGGCGCGCGCCGCCAGGGACTTCGCCACCGCCGACGCCATCCGCGCTGCGCTGCAAGCTGACGGCTGGCTCGTCGAGACCGGGCCGACCGGCACCATCGTCCGCCGATGAGGTTCTGACGAAGATTTGGGGTGGTTTTCAAACCCGATCGCGCCACGGAACTCTGGGGAGTGACAAGTTACCGACGGGTAGACAGGGTTGTTACCGAGTGGTAACTTAGGGCCATGACGCAGTTCTCATTGCGGCTCGACGAGGACCAGCTGCAGCTCCAAAAGTGGGTGCACGACTTCGCCGAGGACGTGGTCCGGCCCGCCGCCCACGAGTGGGACGAGCGGGAGGAGTTCCCGTGGCCGATCGTGCAGGAGGCGGCGCAGATCGGCCTGTACAGCGTCGATTTCCTGATGAACGCCATGGGCGACGAGACCGGGCTCACGTTGCCGGTCGCCGTCGAGGAGCTGTTCTGGGGCGACGCCGGCATCGGCATGGCGATCATGGGCTCGGGTCTGGCCGCCGCCGGCATCGCCGGCAACGGGACGCCGGAGCAGATCATGGAGTGGGTGCCGCAGTGCTACGGCACGCCGGACAAGGTCCAGCTCGGTGCGTTCTGCGTGAGCGAGCCCGACGCCGGATCGGACGTGTCGAGCCTGAGAACGAGGGCCGTCTACTCCAAATCCACCGACGAGTGGGTGCTCAACGGCACCAAGGCGTGGATCACGAACGGCGGCATCGCCGACGTCCACGTCGTCGTGGCCGCTGTCGACCCCGAGCTCAAGGGACGGGGCCAGGCGTCGTTCGTCGTCCCGCCGGGAACTCGGGGGCTCTCGCAG
Source organism: Ilumatobacteraceae bacterium (assembly GCA_051005355.1). GTDB lineage: Bacteria > Actinomycetota > Acidimicrobiia > Acidimicrobiales > Ilumatobacteraceae > JALZMG01. The sequence goes on along the minus strand of JBPCJL010000289.1, from coordinate 8,148 downwards.
GGGCAGAACTACCTGAAGCACGGGATCCGGGCGTCGCACACGGCCGAGGTGGTGCTGGATGACGTGCGGGTACCGGGCTCGTGCCTGCTCGGCGGGCGAGAGAAGTTGGAGGCCAAGCTGGCTCGGGCTCGCGAGCGTGGCCACTCGGGGGAGAAGCAGCCGGCCATGTCGACGTTCGAGGCGACGCGACCGACGGTCGGCGCACAGGCACTGGGGATCGCCAGGGCCGCCTACGAGTACGCCCTGGAGTACGCCAAAGAACGCAAGGCCTTCGGCCGGCCGATCATCATGAACCAGGCCATCGCCTTCAAGCTGGCCAACATGATCACCGAGATCGATGCGTCAAGGCTGCTGATCTGGCGGGCGGCGTGGCTGGCCCGCAACGGCGGCTACGTCAACGCCGAGGGCTCGATGAGCAAGTACAAGGCGAGCGAGGTGGCGGTCCGCGTGACCGAGGAAGCCATCCAGATCCTCGGCGGCTACGGCTACACCAGGGAGTACCCCGTTGAGCGCTGGCACCGCGACGCCAAGATCCACACGATCTTCGAAGGCACGAGCGAGATCCAGCAACTGGTGATCGCCCGGGCAATCTCCAGCCTGCGTATCGAGTAGGTCGACGTCAGGTGGTCTGACCATCGGGATCGAACGTACGGTCGAAAATAGGGATGCGTCCCTAAGATCGGTCCTCTGATTGACAGCAGCGGCGCAGGCGTGGCGGGGGCTCCTGTGGCCGCCGAACCCGCTGCCCTGACGGCCTGACCGCGTAGAAGCCTCACGTGCCGGCTTGGCCGTAGCGCAGCAGGGCGCTGGCGCACCCACGGGCGATGGTGTCCGGCATCAGCTGTCCAAGTCGCCCGAGTGCACGTCCGTGACGTATCCGGTCTGAGTGACCGTGCCGTACCGTGATCCTGCGAGTGCTCTGGTCGGCAGTCGGATCCCGTCACGGATGGCCTCGGCCAGCGTGCGGCCGAGGAGCGGGCCGAGCCGCAGCGTCCGGGCCCGGCTCTCCGGGTGGGCCCGCGGATCGCGTTTGCGCCATCAGCGCGTCGACATCCGCGATGCCAGCGGGAGATCCACACTGTCCGACACATTCCGAATGGATGGCGTTCCGGTGTTTGACCTGTTCACGGCGCTGTACGGTTCGGCTCTACTGCGAGCCCTGCTCGACAAGCCAACCAAAAACGAGGGCGACCCATGTCAACCAAGAGTCGTCAAGGTCGTGCGGTGCGCTTGTTTGCAGTCGGCACCTTCAGCGCGCTCACGCTCGCAGGCTGCGGCGCCGCCACGGCCCAACCGCCCGCGCCGATCACCGGGGAGTCGCTGCGCGTCGTGCTGGGTGCGCAACCACAGGCGTCACAGATCCCGCTGGTCTACGGCGTAGGCCACTACGGAGGCGACTTCGGGCTGGCAATCAGCGTCGAGCAGACCGTCGTGAAGTTCGATTCCCACATCGACGCGGTACAGACGTTGTTCGACGGCAAGGCCCAGGTCATGGCGACGTCGTTCTCCGCGATCTTGGCTGCACGGGAGCAGGGCGAGGACGTCAAGATGTTCTGCCCATACGTCAGCATGGACGACTTCGTCCTGGCTGGCGCCAACGGTGTGAACACCGCGAGTCAGCTGTTCGAACCGTCGACCCGGGTGGGCATCGACAGCCCGGGTGGCGCTGGAGCCATCGTGCTCAACGCGCTGTTGAGCGGCATCGGTGAGACCCGCGACATCCATGAGCTTCCGAATCCAGACCTCCTGACATAGAGAGGCACGCGCTCCGGTGAGCTGCAGGTATCCACCAGGTCGCGGGCCAGGGATGAGATAATCCTCTCGTAGTCTTTGCCGTTTGAGGGAGGTCGGGGATGGCCTTGACAGCGACCACACTGGATGCGATGCGGCCGCTTCCGTTGGCTCCGGGCGGGTCGCTGCGAGTCGCCGAGGGGGTCGCCTTCTTGGAGGACGATGAAGGTTGTGGGTCGGTGTTTCTGTGGGGGATGGCGGCGTGGAGTTGGGGTGGCGGCGACCGGATGGCCCGGCGCCTGGCCGCAGTGCAGCTGGTGGAGTCGAAAGCGGCCCGGCAACGTCAGGTGGCGGCGGTGTTCGGGGTCAGCGAGGACACCTTGATCATCTGGCGTGGCGACTACGCAGCGAACGGCGCGGCCGGGCTGGCCGGGCGCCGGCCGGGCCCGAAGGGTCCCTCCAAGCTGACCGAGGCCAAGCGGACCGAGATCCGGGCGTTGCGCAGCGAGGGGCTGTCGTTGCTCGCCGTCGCCGGGCGGTCCGGGGTGTCGACTGACACGGTGCGTCGAGCCCTGGCCGGTGCGCCGGCGCCGGTCCCGCCGACACAGCCCGCCGGCGGGTCGGGGCTCGAGCCGCTGGCCCGTCCCGCTGACCGTTCAGCCGAACGTCAAGCGGCCCACGCCGGCCAGCTCACCGAGGCGCCACCGGTGATCTGCGAGGGGGCGTCGTTGCCGTTGGTGGGGGCGTTGATCATCTTGCCGGCGTTGGCGGCAACGGGTCTGCTGGATGCCGCAACCCGCCTCTACACCACCGGGCGGGCCGCCTTCTACGGGTTGCGTTCGCTGGTGCTGGCGATCGTGTTCGCCTGTCTGGTCGGTGAGCCCCGCGCCGAGGGGCTGACCCGCATCGACCCCGTCGATGTTGGGCGACTGCTCGGGCTCGACAGGGCGCCGGAGGTCACCACGATGCGTCGGCGGATCCAAGGACTCGCGGTGCTGGGCCGGGCTGCCGAGCTGATCGACGCTCTCGCCCGGCGCCACCTCGCCGCCCACGCCGAGGTGTCGGGAATCTTCTACGTCGACGGTCACGTCCGCGCCTACCACGGCCAACGGGAAGTCCCCAAAGCTCACGTTGCCCGCATCCGCTTGGCCATCGGCGCCGAGATCGACACCTGGGTGTGTGACGGTAACGGTGACGGCGTGTTGGTGTGGAACACCCCGCCGGGGGCGTCGCTGGCCGGCGAGCTGCGCACCGTGACCACCAAGATCCGTGCCCTCGTCGGCCCCGACGCCCGCCCGACGATCTGCTTCGACCGGGGCGGCTGGTCCCCGAAACTGTTCGCCGAGCTCACCGCCGCCGGCTTCGACATCCTCACCTACCGCAAAGGCCCCGGCCCGCTCGAGCCCCGCTCAGCGTTCCACCCCCACCGTTTCACCGACGACCAAGGACGTGTCCACGACTACCTCCTCGCCGACCGCCGGGCACGCATCACCTACGACAACAAGCGGCGCCGCTTCGCCTGCCGCCAGATCACCCGCCTCGACCCCGCGACCGGACATCAGACCCAGGTCCTCACCACCCGCGACGACCCCACCCCCGGCCCCGTCGCCCACGCCATGTTCCACCGTTGGAGCCAGGAGAACTTCTTCCGCTACACCCGCGCCCACTACGCCCTCGACGCTCTCGACAGCTACGCCACCATCGCCGACGACCCCACCCGGACGACACCGAACCCGGCCCGGCGCGCCGCTGACCGCACCCTTCGCGACGCCCGCCACGAACTCGCCGAATGCGAAACAGTCGAAGGCAAAGCCTCCATCGGCGGCAGCCGCCCGGACCTCGACGTCCTCACCGCCTTCGCCGCCGCCCGCCTCGAAGTTGACCGCCTCGCCGCCGCCGCCAAAGCAGTCCCCGCCAAGGTGCCCCTCGGCGAGGTCCGTCCCGACGCCGTGCGCCTCAACCCCGAACGCAAACGCATCCACGACGCCGTGCGCATGGCCACCTACAACGCCGAGTCCGCCCTCGCCCGCCTTCTCGCCCCCCACTACGCCCGCGCCGAAGACGAAGCCCGCGCCCTGCTCCGAGAAGCGTTCCGCACCCCCGCCGACCTCCAAATCGTCGGCACCGAACTCCACGTACGCCTCTCACCGCTATCAGCGCCGCGGCGGACCCGAGCCATCGCCGGCCTCTGCGCAGAACTCAACGCCACCAACACGACCTACCCCGGAACCGACCTCACCCTCGTCTACACGACCAAAGCCGAGCGATGACTCCGCACAGACAATCTCTCTATGTCAGGAGGTCTGGAATCAGTTGATCATCGAAAGCTCAAGCGCCCGAACGGCAGCGTGGGCCGCGGGCGAGCTAGATGCAAAGGTGATTCACGACACGCAGTACGACGGTGCCCAAGCAACGGTGGACCGACCGGTGCTGATCGCCACCCTCTACGACAATGCCCCCGGATTCATCAAGGTAGCTCAGGCCGCCCGAGCGGATTGGCTCGCACAGAACCGTGAACTCGCGGCCAGGTACTGCCCACCACACTTCGCGCGATGAAGGCGCTGAGGAGTGACTTCGCCCAGTTTCAGGCCGCAGTCGACGAATACGTCGAGGAACCACTCTCCGAAGAATCACTGCGGGAGCTATTCGCGCTCATCGAGCAGTATCCGTTCTGGACGGACGACGGCGGGCTCTCCGACGACAGCGTGAAGTTCATGATCGACATCGCGAGCGAGTCAGGCGTGCTCACCGAACCGATGAATGCCGCCGACGTCGTCGACCGTGAAACGCGGAGTCGGGCCGTCGAACTCGCGAACATGCCGACGGGATAGTCACTGACACGGACCGACCGTTTCCCAAGCTGAATACGCGGGTTCGATTCCCGTCATCGGCTCCACATCTACCCGGGCATTTCCGCCGGAACGCAAGCGCCCCATATCATCAGCGCATTCCGAGTCTGACTGACACCGCCGAGCAACGCCTCGACGACGCCACCGCCACTCGCAACCGATCCTCATCGCGTCTCCTCGTTGACGCGATCGTCGCCAGTCGTCGTCAGCCCCTAGGTTCCGATCTGCGCGCGGAGTCGACCACCTCACGGATCGAATCGATCACCAGTTGCGGGTTGTCGTTCTGGATGTAGTGGGTGCTGTTGGTTTCCGTGATGTGCTGAACATCGGTGAACATCGCGGCCAGCCGGTCCTGAGCGACGACCTGCGCCGCCCAGAGCGCGTCGGCGAACTCCTGGTCCACACCCGGCGGGAACTGTTGCGTGGCGAGCACCTCTGGTGACAGCTGCGGGCGATCTGCGGTCAAGACGATCACCGGAACCGCCGGCACCGGAGCCGACTCACGAAGCTGTTGGAAGGTCGCGTCGTAGTCGAGGTCCTCGGCGCCCGGATCTGGTCTTGAACTGTTCAGCTCTTCGTACACCGCTCGCTGCGCTGCAGTCAGACCGTCCAAGAGGTCCTCGGACAAACCGTCGACGAGGACCAGTCCGGCCACCTGTGCCGGATAGGTGCTGACGAAGAGTCTGATGACCGGGCCGCCGTAGGAATGCCCGACGAGGACGTACGGGCCGATCTCGCCCGACGCCGCAAGCAGGCGCTCGAGATCATCGGCGGCGTCCTTCCCCGAGGTCGGCTGCTCGACCGGAGGAGAGCGGCCGGGACCGGTGCCGGGCCGGTCGTAGGCGCAGACCCGCACGAACGCCGCAAGGTCAGCGAAAACGGGGGAGGCATCCTCCGCTCGACCCGAGAGCTCGCCCCACGCATCAGCGCCGTCGGGGAAACCCGAGACGAGCACGACGGTCGGCCCTCCCGTACCCCTGCACTGCAGGTAGATCTCTCGACCGTCGCCGATGTCGACCGTGCCAGCCCGCTCGGGCTGCGGGGTCATCGCAGCTGTCGTCGTCACCTCACGCGGTCGACTCGACGACATCCCTGTCATCGGACGCGCACGCCGTGATCAGGCACAGTGCCGGACCGAGCACGATCCACCGATGCCACGCCACCTGACCACGCAGAGCGCCGATCCCCATGGCTACCTCCCGCGTTGTGGCACAGTGCAGAGTGCACTACTGTGGCCAGATCCTACCCACAGCAGCCAGTTGGTCAAGGGGGACGATGGTGGTTGGCGCAGGGGACTCTCGGTGCGCACGACGCCGCCCGCGACGAGCGGTCGTCCGGGTCATGACCGGGATCAGGCAACGCGAACGCCACCTGACGGTGCTCGCCGTCGCTGCGCTCCTCGCGTCGGTGGCGGCGTGCTCGGACTCCGGCGGCGGGTCCGAGGACGCGGCACCACCGTCGACCGCCAGCACGACCTCCGGCGCAGGCTCATCCGTGTCCGCGTCGGGCACGACGGGTCAAACGGAGCCCGATGCCTCACAGTCGGCGGCGACCGAACCGGCCGGCGACGGGTCCTACGAGGAGGCGCCATGTCCTGACCCGAACGTTCCTTGCTTTCCCGCTGTCGATCTCGGGCCGGAGTACACGTGCGGTTTCCTCACCGTCCCGGAGACTCGCAGCGACCCCGGCGGGCGCACCGTGAGGCTCGCCGTGGCGACCGTCGCCGCGGTTTCGAGCACACCGGCGAAGGACCCCATCGTGTACCTCGACGGCGGGCCGGGGAGCACCGGCTTGGTCAGCGCGCCGCGTGCGGTGGCGGCCGGGATGAACGCCGACCGTGACGTGATCTTCGTCGACCAGCGCGGGACGTATCACAGCGACCCGTTCCTGTCCTGCCCCGAGCAGGACGCCTTCTACGCCGAGGTCGTCGCCATGGCCTACTCCGATCCGGCGACGGGCGAGCGATCGGACGCCGCCACCGCGGCCTGTCGTGACCGCCTGGCGGCTGAGGGCGTCGCGCTGGCCTCGTACGACACCGCCGAGAACGCGGCCGACATCGCCGATCTGCGGTTGGCGATGGGCATCGACGATTGGAACGTGTACGGCGTCTCCTACGGGACCCTGCTCGCCCTGACGGTGCTGCGCGACCATCCCGACGGCATCCGCAGCGTGGTGCTCGACTCGGTCGTCCCGCCGAACTTCAGCTCGATCCCCGCCTTCTGGCCCGCTGCGGCGGCGGCGTACGAGGAGCTGTTCGCGGCGTGCGCCGGTCAGGCGGCATGCGCCGCTGCCTACCCCGACCTCGAAGCAGAGTTCACCGACACCGTGAACCGGCTCGACGCCGCACCGCTGGTCGTCCCCGTCAGCAACGCGTCGGGTGACACCGTCGAGGTGACCATCGACGGCTACAAGTTCGCCAACGCTGTCCTGCTCCTGCTGGCCGTCGGCCCTGCCGCATCCAAGGATCTGCCCCGCATGATCCATGAGATCGCCGCCGGCGACGGTGCCGCGATGGCGGCGACCATCTTGTCGTCCGTTCCCCCGTCGGGCTTCGTCGGTCTGGGCCTGCAATGGGGTGTGGTCTGCCGAGAGGCCGTCCCGCAGACGTCCCTCGATGAAGTTGTCACGACGGGAAGGCAAGTGCTGCCGGACTTTCCGGAGGGTGTGCTGCGGCTGCTCCCGCAGGTCCCTCGGTTCTTCGACGACTGCGCGATCTGGGACGTCGGCATCGCCGACGCGCAGGCGGGCGAAGCGGTCGTCAGCGGCGTGCCCGTGCTGATCATGGGCGGGACCTTCGATGCGGTCACCGCCCCCTCGTGGCAGGAGGCCGTGACCCCCGGGCTGAACGCATCCCAGGTGGTGAACTTCCCTGGCCTGGGACATCAGGTGTTCCTGCAATCGGCATGTCCGGTGGCGGTGATGCGCGCCTTCGTGGCCGCACCCGACGAGCCGGTCGATAAATCTTGCGTCGCCGAGATGGCTGTGCCGCGTTCACCGTCCCGTGATCGCATCGCCGCAACGTGCGGCCGCCTCACGCCGGCCTCCGACCGCTCCGTCGATCACACGGCGCCGCGCGCCGAAAGGAATGCGGGTCGCCAACGGAAAGGGGCGCCCCGTGACGATGGCCGGCTTTCGAGTCGGCGGCGCCCTCGACGGGTCGGTACGACGCTCCTCACCGCAGCGATGGTTGGCGACCGCGTGCAGCTCGTCCGGATCCGGCTCGGAAACAACGGTTGCACGCGTCACCACAACTCCAGGCGGCGCTGATGCGGCATTCCTCGACCGCGGGCTATTGCCTTTGTTGCAGCAGCCACAACATCTTGTGGGTCGACCCCGGCCGGGTCGTGTCTGCAGGGCACTGCCCGTGGCGGTCACTGTAGGGAAGGGGATAACCCTCCCTCGACCAATGGGTGCAGGGAGTGCGGACCGAGCTCGCGCTCACTGCGTGGACGGCGTACGAGGGGATCGTCCGGCGAGGGATCAATCCCCCACCTCGGGAAGCGCCACCTCGTCGAGCTCATGACCCGTCCGCCGAGGCCGGCGCTGCGCATCTTCGATCCCGCCAGGT
>JBPCJL010000288.1:0-4036 GCA_051005355.1 Ilumatobacteraceae bacterium | reverse complement strand
CCATCGATCCGTTGACATCGTCTCGCGTGACGCTCATTCTGCCCCTTCGACGCCGCCGGCATGCAGCGGAGCGCCAGTCCCCGTTGACACCGCCAACGCACCCGGTCTCGCGCCGCGCGCACGGTGGTCGAAGAGGCTCTGAAGCGGGTGAGCCCGTCAGTTGCGCCGGCCGGACCCGTGGCGAATGCCCAGCCGAGCGCACGGATCTCCTCCGGTGCTCGACTCGGCTCACCGGCGTGACGACCTGGCCACCGGCCGGTCTCCGTCAGCCTCCAGCGCTGGTTCGTGACCGTCGCCGGACGCCACCCCGAACCCTTCGCCGTCAGCGGTGAGCGCCGTGTCGATGTCCCGCTGATCGAGCGGAAGCTCCTCGACCGCGGCGCGCAGGAGCTCGAGCTGCTCGGTCAGCACCGCCCGCCGGTCCTCGGGCGCGATCGCCAGCAGATCCTCCAGTGCGGCCACGAGGCGCCGGCTCACCTGCGGCGACGCCGCCCCTGCGAGCCGAATCTCGTCAAAGGCCAGGTGGACGTAGTCGTCCCAGTCCATCACCGGCACGACCAACCGGAGTTCGCCGTTGACGTCGAAGTGGCGGCCGTCGGACAGGTCGCGGACGGCGAGTTGGCGCAGCCCGTCGTGCAGCCGATCGAGCGCCTGCACGGTGGTCGTCGGGTCGAGGAACGGCGAATCCGACAGCGCCCGCTCGGCCATGTCGACGAGCATCCGGAACCCGTAGGCCACGTCCTCGTCCAGGGTCCGCTCCAAACCCAGGGCGAGCATCGATCTCGCCCGCTCCCGGTCGACGCGCGTGGTCTCACCCTCGATGCGCAGCAGCGGGGCGCCAGCGGGCGCGTACTCGCCGAGCGCCGGCACGAGCCACAGGACGCAGTCCCCGTCTACGGCGACCTCGACCAGTCCCCGGCGATCGATCTCCGTGAGCACGCCCGACTTCTCGACCTCGATGATCCAAGGGTCGTGGCGCTCGGGCACGATCAGGTCGGGGTACTGCCGGTCGAGCAGCTGCCGCGTGTCGTTGCCGACCAGCTCGATCAGCGCCGAGACGCGCAGCGATCGGCCGATGTGGTTCACGTACAGCACGAGCATGGCGATGCTCGTCAACACGAGCAGGTAGGCGACGGCGACGGCGATGCCGGGCACCTGACCCTCCCCGTCGAACTGCACCTCGCGCATGGCCAGCATGGCGTGGGCGAACGTGGCGACGAACAGGCCGATGGTGAACTGGCTCGGGCGGTCCTGCAGGAACGTCTGCACGATGCGCGGCGAGAACTGGCCCATGGCCAGTTGGACGACGACCATCGTGATCGTAAGGACGAGTGCCGCCAGTGACACCATCGATGCGGCGATGGTGGACAGGATCTGCATCGCCGCGTCAGGTCCACCGGTGAGCCAGCGCGGGATGACGTCGAAGCCAAGCACGCGATCGATCGCGACCGTCCCGATCGACAGCACGATCCCAGCCAGCACGCAGCAGACCGGGATGAACCACAACCCGCCGCGCAGCTTGGACGCGATCGAGGTGGCCATCGCCGGGCGAGCGTACCCCCGTGTCCGGATGACGACCCGTGTGAGCGGGGCGGAGTGAACCGATGCTCGGCGGCGGCGACGCCAGAGATCACGAGGCCCAGACGATCGGCGTCCAGCGCAGGAGCTCCTCCCGCTCGTCGCCGTCGCCCACCCGAGCGCCGGACACCTCGAAGCGCAGCAGGCGGCCGCCGCCGGCCACCGCCAGCTCGAGCAGCGTGTGCCGGAACTCGAGCAGGTCGCCCTCGAACGCCGGACCGACGTGGTCGCAGCCGTCCCACGCGACCACGGTCGCCAGCCCGGGCACCATGCGCGTGAGCGAGGCCTGGGCCAGGCCTTGGACGTGGCCCCCGAACACCAGACGGCGCCCGGTGGCCGCCGCCGTGTGGTCGCGATGGACGGCGGCCTGGTTGAACGTCAGCCTGGCGAGTGGGGCGGCGAGGTCGATGTGGTCGCGCAGCGGATCGGTGCGTTCGCTACCGGGTGTCCAATCGGGCGCGGGCAGTCCGGTGAGGTTCCAGTCGGGCAGCGCCGCCGACAAGTCGGCGAGGGGCGTCGCCTCGGAGGGTCCCGGGATCGCCGTCGCGTGACCGGGAGCGTCCGGCCCGCGTCCGCGGACGAGCGCGCACCGCTCGTAGGTCACCACGGGCTGCCCGTCGGCTTCGGTCGCGATGCCGAGCCAGACCTTGCCGCGGTGCTGATCGCCCTTCGGCGCGACGTCCGACAGCCCGAGCACCGTCGTCGTCGTGGTCAGCGTCTCGCCGACCTCGACGGGACGCAGGAGGCGGACGTCCCGGTAGTACAGGTTGGCGATCGCTCGCCTCGTGGCCATCGTGCTCTGGCCGATCGACAGCTGCATCACGAGGCCGGGGTTGGCGAGCGCCGACCGGCCGCCGACCCGACGGTAGGTCGGCACGTCGCTGGTGAGCAGGTGCTGGTCTCCCGTGACGGCGCGATAGACGCTGTTGTCACCGGCCGTGATCGTGACCGGCGGGAGCGGCGGGAGCGTCGCGCCGACCGTGAAGTCCTCGTAGAGCGGGCCGCTCGTCGATGGGTCGAACATGGCGCGCAACCTACGCAACGAGTGACGAACGACGCAGCGCAAGGACGTATTCGGCCGATCGGGCCTCGCTCTCGTTGGCGAAAGGAGTCGACATGCCAACGATCCCGCCCCGCCCCGACCACTACGACCCGGAGGGGCTGCCGCCCGGTGACCAGTTCGAGGCCAAGTACCCGTCGTTCTGGCGGGACCGGCCGATGCTCCCGACGAAGCCCCGGCTGCTCATCGTGCACACGAACGCAGCGAACAACGAGAGCGACCTCGACTCGCAGCAGGACTGGGCCGAAGCCAAGCCGAACGAGAACACCTGCCCCACCTGGCAGGTGGAGCGCTCGGGCCGGGCCCGGCGGATGCTGCCGTCGGACCGACGGTCGATCGCCAACGCCACCCGCGACGACATCCAGGTCCGCGACGGCTACCCGGACGTCGCCACGTTCTCGACGTCCATCGAGACCTGCGACGCCGGCTGGGGCCCAGGCAAGCCGGGCGAGGACAACGTGTTCACCGAGGCCCAGGGCGAGAGCGTCGCGCGCATCATCGCCTACGAGTCATGGGGCAACGGGTACCCGATCGTCACCCCCGACCGCTGGTACGGATCGGGCATCGCCGCCCACACCGACCCGTTCCCGTACCCCTACTACACGATCAAGCGCGGCAAGACGTGCCCGGGTCGTGGCAAGAAGGAGCAGCTGCTCGATTGGCTCATGCCGCGCGCACGGGAGATCGTCGCCGCCTGGAACGGCGCTGGGTCCCCGCCGCAGGAAGCCACGTGGGACCCGTCCAGCTACAACTTCTGGCTGTTCCCCCTCGACCCGGGCAAGCCGACGCTGCGCTACGGCGACGAGGACCCGATGCCGATCGGCCACATCCTCTACAGCGAGCACGCCCTGAACATCGCCGCCGTCTTGCACGCCGAAGGCGGGATGAGCGCCGGCGAGCCGAACGGCACCTTCGGTGAGCAGACGCGCCGCGCCGTCGTGGCGCTGCAGGCCAACCAGGGGCTCGCCGTCACGGGTGTCATCGAGGCCACGACGTGGCGCAACCTGGACGCGCACATCACGGCCGCTCGGGCGCTGTCCTGATCGGGCCCGAGTGGTGAGAGGGAGGGGGCTCCGTGGCCCGATCTCTCACCGCGGGAGGGTTCGCGGGTGCAGCGCTCAGGCTGCCGTCGCCGCCATGTCGATGTTGTCGGGGTGGAAGACGGCGACGTCCTGCAGCTGCGACGGGCGGGCCCAGACAGGCCGGTCGCCGTCGACGAGGTCGAGCAGGATCACGTCGTCGTCGGTGACCAGCATGGCCACGGCGGTCCGGCGCTCTCCGCGCAACGTGAACTCGAACACGTCTCCGGTCGTCACGTTCTCGATCTGGCTCATGCAGCCACCTTGCGCCCGGGCGCATGGAGGCCACATGTGAATGCCGTGAAGGACCGGGTAGGCG
>JBPCJL010000287.1:0-7780 GCA_051005355.1 Ilumatobacteraceae bacterium | reverse complement strand
AGCTCGTGCACGCCGCGCTGGCGCTGGCCGCCGAGCGCGGCCTGCCGCGGACCATCGCCGTGTCGGCGGCCGACTTCCCGACCGACCGGTACGTCGTGGACGGCGTCGCCCGGGAGACGGGTGCGTCGGTGCGCGACGCGCTCGACGATCTCGACGGCATCGGCGTGGTCGTGCGCTCCCTGGTCGACTACCGGACATCCGAGCTGGCCGACCTCGCCACCGAGACAGTTCGGGCGGGAGATGCCGTGACGGTGTGGGACCTCTCCCACGCCGCGGGCGCCGTCGAGGTCGACGTCGTCGCCGCCGGCGTGGAGCTGGCCGTCGGTTGCACGTACAAGTTCCTCCACGGCGGCCCAGGTGCGCCGGCGTGGTCCTACGTAGCGCCCGAGCTCGTCGACCGGATCGACCAGCCCGTGTGGGGCTGGTTCGCCCAGCGGGCCCAGTTCGAGATGGGCGAGCGTTACGACCCGTACCCCGACGTGCGCCGGCTGCTGCTCGGCACGCCGGCAATCCTCGGGCTGGCGGCGGCAGAGGTCGGCATCGGCCACGTCGCCGACGCTGGCATGACGGCGATCGCCACCAAGGGCCGGGCACTCACGGACCACGCGCTGGAGCTGTGCGCCGAGCTCGGCCTCGCGTCGCCGACACCCACCGATTCCGGTCGGCGCGGCGCCCACGTCGCCGTGCGTATCGATCTGGCCCGTGACGTCCACGCCGAGCTGACGCGCCGTGGGGTGATCACCGACGTCCGCCAGCCCGACCTCATCCGGGTCGGCTGCGCGGCGCTGACGACGCGCTTCGTGGATGTGCACGACGGCATCTGCGCACTGGCCGACGTTGCCGACCCGTGAGCAGCGGGCGAGGATGCGAGGCATGAGTGTCGTCAAGATCAACGCCATCGCCGTGCCGCCGGGCGCCGGCCCCGAGCTGGAGAAGCGGTTCGCCGCCCGCGCCGGCAGCGTCGAGCAGATGCCCGGCTTCGAGGAGTTCCAGCTGCTGCGACCGGTCGAGGGCGAGGAGCGGTACTTCGTCTACACCCGCTGGGACAGCGAGGAGTCGTTCCAGGCCTGGGTGGCCAGCCAGGCGTTCCAGCACGGCCATGCCCAGGCCGAGTCGTCGGATGGCAAGCCGGTGGCCAGCGGCGCCTCGCTCCTCGGCTTCGAGGTCGTGCAGCTCGTCACCAAGAGCTGAATCCCGCCGAGGGCGGGCAGCACGCGTCGGTAGCCTCACCCGCCCGTGGGTCTGATCGTCCAGAAGTACGGCGGCACCTCCGTCGCCGACCCCGATCGGATGCGGGCGGTGGCGGAAAACGTCGCCTTCACCAAGCGCCACGGCTCCGACGTCGTGGTCGTCGTGTCCGCCATGGGTAAGGCCACGGACAACCTCATCGCGTTGGCTGACCAGGTGTCGACGTCCCGCCCGGGGCGGGAGATGGACATGCTCCTCACTACGGGCGAGCGGGTGTCAGCGGCCCTCCTGACGATGGCGCTGGCTGACCTCGGCGTGCCGGCCGTCAGCTTCACCGGCAGCCAGGTCGGCATCATCACCGACACGACGCACGGCAAGGCCAAGATCGTCGAGGTCAGGGGCGATCGCGTGCGCGACGCGCTCGCCGCCGGCAAGGTCCCCGTCGTCGCCGGCTTCCAGGGCGTCAGCACCGACAAAGAGATCACCACGATGGGCCGCGGTGCCTCCGATCTCACGGCCTCGGCACTGGCCAAGGCGCTCGCCGCCGACGCCTGCGAGATCTACACCGATGTGACCGGCGTGTTCTCGGCCGACCCGCGCATCGTCCCGCGCGCCCGCAAGCTGGCCCGCGTCAGCTTCGACGAGATGCTCGAGATGGCCGGCGCCGGCTCCAAGGTGCTGGCGCTGCGCTCGGTCGAGTTCGCCCGCAACCACGGCGTGGCGCTGCACGTGCGCTCCGCCTTCACCTGGGAGCCCGGCACCTGGGTGGCCGACCGCCCCACCAACGACGAGACGGAGCGAGCCATGGAGGACCCGATCATCTCGGGCGTCGTGACCGACACCACCGAGTCGAAGGTCACCGTGCACCGGGTGCCCGACCGGCCGGGCATCTCGGCGCAGCTGTTCGAGCCGCTGGCCGGAGCGAACGTGAACGTCGACATGATCGTGCAGAACACGTCGGTGGAGGGCACGACCGACATCAGCTTCACCATGCCGTCGGCCGACATGCACGTGGCGGAGGACATCGTGCGCCGGGTGGCCGACGAGATCGGCGCCACCGGCGTGACCCACGACGACCACATCGCCCGGCTCTCGGTGGTCGGCGCCGGGATGAAGTCCTCCCCCGGGATCGCCGCCCGCATGTTCCGCACGCTGGCCGACGAGGACGTCAACATCCAGATGATCTCCACCTCGACGATCCGCATCTCCGTCGTCGTGGCCATCGGCGACGTCGAACGCGCCGCCAGGGCGCTGCACACCGCCTTCGGCCTCGACGCCGGCAGCGACTACGCCGCCCCGCTCCCCGAACGCCGCTGACCCGCGAGCGAAGCGAGCCTCCCGGAGCTTCGTCGATGTCGCGCGAGCGAAGCGAGCCTCCCGGAGCCTCGTCCACGTCGCGGCCGGTCCGTGGCGGGAACGGTGTCGAAACGACACCGGATCTTCGTCAGAACGTCAGCGCCGCCATCAGATCGGCCCGGCGGCGAACCTCCGGGCGGTGTCGAGGGCGGCGATCTCCGCCTTGTCGTGCTTCTCGCCGAGGCGGTGGGCGCGCGAGCAGAGCGCCAGGTGCAGCGCCCGAACGAACCGCTTGAGGTTCACGGCGGCGGCGCGGACCTCCGGGTCCGACGACGTCGGGTGGTCGGCCAGCCACGATCCCAGCCGGTCGATCCAGTCGACCAGCTCGTCGTCGCCGATGGTGTCCCGCCCGAGCACGTCGACCACCACGAGGACCAACCGGTCCTCTTCGTCGTCCACGAACACCAGCCCGTTGACCTTGGTCAGCAGCGTCTCCAGCGCGGCGAGCACCCGCCTGTGGTCCTCGGCGGTCGTCGCCGGGTTGCGGACGAGGAACTTGAGCAGGTCGGCCGTGTGCGAGGTGGCGTTGATCCAACCGAGCCCTTCGACCCAGCCCCGCCGATCGGGTTCCTCGAGCAGGTACGCCAGCCCGTCGTCGAGCAGTCGGCGCACGCCGCTGGCGTCGAGGAAGCGGTCGTCGACGTCACGGTAGGCGAGGATCGCCAGCGCGAGCGCCGAGTACGAGCGCCGCAGCACGGCTCGATCGTCGTCACCGTCGGTCGCTCCGAGGCCGTAGCGCAGGTCGGGCACCAGCCTGTCGACGGCGTAGCGCAGGTCGGCCGGTCCGAGCAACTGATCCTTGACCACCCAGCGCGCCAGGACGCCGTAACCAACCTCGTCGCGCAGGAATGGATCGGGTTCTTCCAACAAGTCGAGCAGCGGTGGAAGGAGGTCGGCGGCCGTGTGGCCGGGCGGCACCTCGGCATCCGCAGCGACGATCGATTCCCACAGCTCACGGTCCGTCACGGTCATTCGATCCATCTTGGCACCTCGACAGGCGTCCGAGATCAGGCGCTCGCAACCCTTCTGCCACACTCTCCCGATGCGGCGCCGGGCCCAGCTCCTTCCCTGGAAGGTGGCCGGGCGTGTCACGGAGCGACAGGGCAGCGCGGACGAGGTCGTCCAGGCGACCGGCCGGGTCTTCAACAACGAGACCGGCGACACGCTGACCCTCGCCGAGTTCGTCGCCACGGGCGATCGTGAGGTGCCGTTCTACCTCGAGCGGCTCGGACTCCAGCGCGAGGACGACGACGAGCGGACGCTGCTCGAGATCGGCTGCGGCATCGGTCGAATGACCTGCGCGTTCACGCGCCGGTTCGGGTGCGTGTACGCCTGCGATCTCGACGCCGGGTTCCTCGAGCGCTGTCGCGAGGCCGTCGCCCGCTTCGGCAAGGTCGACCGGCTGCGCACGATCGAGGTCCTCGATGGCCGCAGCCTCGCCATCGCCGACGATGCCGCCGACCTCGCCTTCAGCTACATCACGATGCAGCACTGCGACCGCCGCGACGCCATGACGCTGATGAACGAGGCGCTGCGTGTCGTCGGACCGGGCGGGCAGATCGCCGTCAACTTCCGGTCGTGGTCGGCCTTCGATCCCGTCGTGCTGCCCGTCGGTGTCGTGATGCGCGGCATGTTGCGGGTGCCTGGCCTGGGCAGCTGGCTGCTGCGCCACCGGACGCCGACCCGCCTGGCCTGGCAGGTCAACCGCCTCGATCCGCACCAAGTCCTCGGACCGATCCGCGACCAGGTCACCGACGTCGTGATCTGGCGCAACCCGGCCCGCCACGCGCCGCTGTGGGGCCTCGGTGATGCCACGGCGCAGTACCTTTCGACGATCAACCGCAACCACTGGTGGCTGGTGGCGACGGTGAAGTGATGCGGCCCTGACAACCTGTCGGATGGCGCCGCGTGGCGATCGTTAGCCTCTGCGGCCATGCGCGTAGGAGTGGTCGGATCCACCGGTCAGGTCGGCGGCGTCATGCGCCGGTTGCTGGCCGAGCGTAATTTCCCGGTCGACGAGATCCGGTTCTTCGCCTCGGCCCGGTCGGCCGGCAGGAGGCTGCCCTGGGGCGGGACGGAGGTCACGGTCGAGGATGCCTCGACGAGCGATCCGAGCGGCCTGGACGTTGCGCTGTTCTCGGCCGGGGCGACCTCGTCCCGTGAGCTGGCCCCGCGGTTCGCCGCGGCCGGTGTCACGGTCATCGACAACTCGTCGGCGTTCCGCATGGACCCCGACGTTCCGCTGGTCGTGTCGGAGGTCAACCCGGAGGCGATCGCCGGCGCCCGCAAGGGGATCATCGCCAACCCGAACTGCACCACGATGGCCGCGATGGCGCCGCTCAAGGCGCTGGACGTCGAGGCCGGGCTGGTGCGCATCGTCGCCTCCACCTACCAGGCCGTGTCGGGCGCAGGCTCGGCCGGCGTGGACGAGCTCGACAAGCAGGCGCGCGAGGTCGTCGATCGCGCCGCTGAGCTGACTTACGACGGCCGAGCCGTGCCCTTCCCGGCGCCCGAGAAGTTCGCCCGGCCGATCGCCTTCAACGTGCTGCCGTTCGCCGGCAGCATCGTCGACGACGGCACGTTCGAGACCGACGAGGAGCAGAAGCTGCGCGGCGAGAGCCGCAAGATCCTCGGCCTTCCCGACTTGCTCGTGTCGGGGACGTGCGTCAGGGTCCCGGTGTTCACCGGTCACTCGCTGTCGATCAACGCCGAGTTCACCCGACCGCTGTCGGTCGAACGAGCGACGGAGGTACTGGCGGCGGCGGCGGGCGTTGAGCTGACCGACATCCCCACGCCACTCGACGCCGCCGGCCGGGATCTCTCCTACGTCGGCCAGCTGCGCACCGACCCCGGCGTCCCGGACGGTCGCGGGCTGGCGTTGTTCGTCTGCGGTGACAACCTGCGCAAGGGCGCCGCCCTCAACGCCATCCAGATCGCCGAGCTGCTGCTCACCTGACGACTCCCGGTCAGATCGCTGACTAAGTGGACAGCGATCTGTGGACGACGGCGTCGACGCGCTGCGCCGGTTCAACCGGTGCTACACGCAGCGGATCGGCGTGCTCGCCGAGTCGTACCTCGATGCGGGTCGCCCGCTCGGCCCGTCCCGCTTGCTGTTCGAGGTCGGCGCCACAGGAGCTCGGGTCGTCGAGTTGCGACGCCGCCTCGGCCTCGATTCCGGCTACCTCAGCCGCATGCTTCGCCAGCTCGAACACGAGGACTTGGTGATGATCTCATCCGACCCCGTCGACGGTCGGCAACGCACGGTCTCCCTGTCGGCGGCGGGCCGGCGGGAGTGGCAGCGGCTCGACCGGCGGTCCGATGCGGTGGCCCGGCAGCTCGTGGAGCCGCTGTCGGCGCGGCGACGGGCGGAGCTGGCCTCGGCGCTGGCCACCGCCGAGCACTTGCTGCGCGCCGCCACGGTCGACATCGACGTCGTCGACCCGACGTCGGCGGCGGCGCAGGCGGCGCTGGATCGGTACTTCGGCGAACTCGACGTCCGCTTCTCGGCGGGCTTCGATGCCGATGCGGGCGGCGACGACGAGCGGGATGCGATGCAGACACCGGACGGCGCCTTCTCCTCGTGCGCAGCGACGATGCGACCCTCGGCTGCGGCGGGCTGCAGCGCCTCGACGACCGGACGGCGGAGATCAAGCGGATGTGGATCCACCCCGACTGGCGCGGACTCGGCCTGGGCGGCCGGCTGCTCGCCCGGCTCGAAGCCGCCGCCCAAGGCCTCGGGCGATCCCGGGTCGTGCTCGACACGAACGAGACCTTGACCGAGGCGATCACGATGTACGAACGCGCCGGCTACCACCCCATCGACCGATACAACGACAACCCCTACGCCCACCACTGGTTCGCCAAGGACCTGTGAGTCCCCGGATCCGCTCGCTTGTGGTCATCGGAACCCACCTGGGCGGGATGCTCGCCAGCAGCTGGCGAGTTGCCCGCCCGGGACAGGTTCTGGCGAAGGCCCCGCCCAGATCGGCGGAGCGGATCGTCCTGGCGAGATGGCCCTTGAACCGCTCACCTGGCTGAGCGCCGACTGGAGGTACCATCCCGGTCATGGCTGACCAACGGAGCGTGGTCACGGCAGCTCAGTTCGACGCCATGTCCCCGCAAGAGCGGGCGGACGCCGTTGAGTCAGGCGTGATCCGGTCGTGGGACGAGGTTGATCCGTCGTTCCGTCGCCGCGTCGAGGCCAGAGCGAACGAGCTGGTTCTACGTTCCCAGCAGGATGCCTGAACGCACGGTTCGCTTCACCGACGACTTCTTCGACGACCTCGACCGCCAGCTCCCGGCGGAACGCACGCCTGCCGGCGTTTCCTCGGTCAGCGACTTCCTTGTCTTCGAGCTACCGCCGCTGCGAGACCTCTTGGCTGCGGACTTCGAGCGCAACACGTTGCCGATCGAGGCGGCCGCACCGCTGCGAGTCCTCATCCAAGCGGCACGACTTGCCGCAACGTGGCGTTGCACGCGTTCGACGACGGTCGCGCCGTCGTCGTCGTTGGGATCGATGTCGAGCTGCGTGGGTCAGAGGACGACCCAAGCTAAGCGCATGAGCCAGCGGCAGTCGGGGTGGGGAGATTTGAACTCCCGGCCTCCACGTCCCGAACGTGGCGCGCTAACCAAGCTGCGCTACACCCCGTAACGGCGGGAACCCTACCGCCAACCGGTTGCGCCCCGACCGGCGGTGGCGTCAGCGCGACATGCTGATCGGGGACCGGCGGGCCTGCACGTCGTCCCAGCCCTCGTGATAGGTGCCGCCCGTCGTCACCGCTCTGACCGCCCGGCGCAGGCGCAGCGGGTCGAGCGGCTTGACCATCCAGCCCTCGGCGCCGCTGCGGCGGGCCAGGTGGACGTCGGCGAACCGGTCGAGCAGGACCACCAGCGGGATCGTCGGCACCAGGTCCCCCGACTCGTCGAGCCGCTGGGCCATGGCGACGGCGATGCCACCCATCGAGCCGATCTGCAGGTCGAGCAGCCCGATGTCGAACGGTCGCTCGCGCGATGCGCCGACGACCTTGGCCACCTCACGGCCCTCGGACACCACGGTGAACGACGTGTCGGCGTCGCCGAGGGCGGCGACCACCTCGTCGGCCAGCCACGGCGCGTCGGTCGCCAGAAGCACCCGCATCCACGGGACTGTACCGACCCGCCCATCCGAGGGTTTGTTGAGGGGCCTCCCCGCAGCAAAGCCTCGGATGCAGGTGACCCTCGGATGGGACGGGGAAGA
>JBPCJL010000286.1:0-2926 GCA_051005355.1 Ilumatobacteraceae bacterium | reverse complement strand
ACACTTTTTTGGTCTTCGGCAGCGTAAGAGGTGGAGAAGAGACAGCGCCTACCGCCGGTTTCCCCGTCAGGGTCGGGGTTCTGGCGGGACGCCCACCCAGAAACCTGACCATGAGCGGTCAGAGGCTGGTCGGGTTGGCCAGGTTGGTGACGATGGCCCTGGCGAACTCGGCCGCGGGGGCGCCGTCAAAGGCGCGGTGGTCCCAGGTGAGGCTCAGCGTCATGCGCGACGCGGTGACGACGCCCTCGTCCGTCAGCACGAGCTCGTCGCGCAGGCGGCCGACGCCGAGGATGGCGACGTTGGGCGGGTTGATCACCGGCGTGAAGGCGTCGACGCCGAACATGCCCAGGGCGCTGACCGAGAACGTTCCACCTTCCAGCTCTTCGAGCGTCAACTTGCCGGCCCGTGCGGCCTCGGCCAGCCGGGTCGTCTCGGCCGACAGGTCATCCAGTGAGCGCCGATCGGTGTGGCGGACCACGGGCACCACGAGCCCACCGTCGAGCGCCACTGCCATGCCGACGTGCACGTCGGGGAGGTGGGCGACGCCGTCAGGCGTGATCTGGGCGTTGACGTGGGGGTGCTCGCGCAGCGCCTTGGCGACGGCGGCGATGACGTAGTCGGTGTAGCCCGGTGCGGCGCCCGCGGCCTTGCGGGCGGCGCGATCGGCGACGACGGCGTCGAGGTCGGCGTCCATCGTCAACGTCAGCTGCGCCATCTCGCGCAGCGACTGGTGCATCCGCTTGGCGATCGTCCCGCGCATCCCGCGCATCGGCGTGACGGTCGACGGCTCCTGCGTCGCCACTGGAGCCGCGCCGCTCGCCGACCCGAGCAGCGACCGGACGTGGGCGGCGACGTCATCCCGAGTCACCCGGCCGTCCCTGGCCGCGGCCGGCACGCCCCGCACATCCACGCCGAGGAGGTCGGCCAGGCTGCGCGCGGCGAATGTCGCCGACACCGCTTTCTGAGGCAGACCTGCTCTCGAAAACGAGGGTGATCCTGCCTCAGAAACCGATGAGGGCGCTGCGGCCGCTGCTTCCTCGACGTCCTCGGACACCACCCGCCCGCCGGGACCCGTGCCACGCACCGTCGACACGTCGATGCCCAGCTCGGCGGCCACCCGCCGGGCGTTCGGCGACACCAACTGCCGACCGTTCGAGCTCGTGGCCGGCCCGGTCGGCGCAGCAGGCGCCGACTCGGCCGCCGGCGACGGCTCGGTGGTGGTGGTGACCTCCGCCGCGACGGGTGTCGGCGCGCCGCCGTTGCCCTTCGGCGCCTCCTCGCCCTCGGCGAGCAGCACCCCGACGGTCTCGCCGCAGGCCAAGGTCTCGCCGACTCCGGCGACCTGCTGAAGGCGCCCGGACCCGACGACGTTGACCTCCGTCTCGACCTTGTCGGTCTGGATCACCATGACCGCGCTGCCGTCGTCGACGGCGGCGCCGTCGGGCACCAGCCACTCGACGATCGTGCCCTCCTCCATCGTGAGGCCGAGCTTGGGCATCGTGAACTCAGTCGGCATCGGGCTCCTCCTCGGCGGGGACGTCGAACGACCTGGCGGCGACGGCGGCGAGCAGCGCCCGCTCGACGTCGATCACGAACGGACCGTCGTCGCGCACCGTGACGGCAGCTCGATCGCCGGCGCGCAGCACGTGCGTGCGCTCACCGTCGAGGGCGAGGACGCCTGGACCACACCAGTGGACGGGCTGGTCGAGCGCCAGACGCACACACGTGGCCACGCCGATGTCGACGAACGACCCGGGCAGCAGCGGCAGTCGTACCCTCCGACCGCCGGGACCGAGGTCGATGGCCACCGCCTCCGGGGCCCACCGGTCGACCGGGTGGAGCCGGCCGGCGATGCTCGACAGCCCGCTGCTCGTCGGCGTGGCGATGGCCGCCACGACGTGGCGGATGCCGCCGGCCTTCCAGACGGCGCGGCTGCCGACGAACGAACCGTCGACGAGCGCTACGTCGACCAGCGCCACGTCGTGCACCTCGGGTCGCTGGTCCTCGCCGGAGACGTGGACCAGGATTCGCTTGGCCCGCTGCGTCACCGTGGCGAAGTCGACGGCGCCCGACGCCACGAGTCCAGCGGCCGTCCCTGCGGAGGTGGCGTCCCACGCCATCGGGAAGACGTTGTTCGTCCCCGTGGACACGGCCACGAGCGGCGCATCTGGCCATCCACTGGCGACGTCGCGATTTGTCCCGTCGCCGCCAAACACCACGACGGCGCCGGCGTCCTGCTTGGCCAGGTTGACCGCCGCACCCACCGTGTCGAGCCGATCGCCCGACAGCGGCTCGGCGAGCACCTCGGCGTCGACGCCGTGCGGCAGGTCGAGGCGGTCCAGCGCCCGCCGGCCGAGGTGGTGGTGGTCGTCGCTGATCAGGACTCGCCCGGCACCACCCTCGATCGCGCCGACCACGGCCCGCCGCACCATCCCGACCTTGGCCGCGTCGGACACGGGGCTGGCATTGCCGACCAGACGCCGGATGTCCTTGCCCGCCAGCGGGTTGACGACGATGCCGACGGTGGTCACGACGAGCGCAGCAGGCCCGAGTTCTGGGCGCGGCCAGCCCCGGATCCGGGCCTGAACGCGCCCAGATCTTCGTTCGGGACGATGCGCGCCCAGATGGAGACGGTCACGACGGGTCAGTTCCCGGGGCGGGCCAGCACCTCGCGGATGCCGGCGGCGATGCGCTTGGCGTCAGGCACGTACTCGGCCTCGAGCACGGGGCTGAACGGCACGGGGGAGAACGGCGCGCCGATGCGGGCGACCGGGGCGTCGAGGTGGTCGAACGCGACCTCTTGCACCTGGGCGGCGATCTCGGCGCCCAGCCCACCGAACCGCACCGCCTCGTGCACGACGACGACCCGGTTCGTCTTGCGCGTCGATTCGACGATCGTGTCGAGGTCGAGCGGCTGCAGCGTGCG
>JBPCJL010000285.1:0-2953 GCA_051005355.1 Ilumatobacteraceae bacterium | reverse complement strand
GTCGTCGCCGGGTGACCCGCTCGACGACGTGCTGCAACCGCTTCAGCGCGGCGTACCGGCGCTCCTGGTTGGGAAAGTCGCGATGCGAACGCCGCGGCGCCTCGAGCAGCTCGTCGAGCTGGCCCGGTGCGAGGCGCAGCTTCTTCTCGAAGTACGCCTTGTCGCCGGTCAGCTCAGCCTCCTCGTACAGCGGTCGTTCCAGCTCGGCGAGGGCCTCGTCACGCGTCCGCTGACCGCTCAGGATCATGCTCGACAGGTGCGGCCGCCGCTTGTCGAACCCGTAGCGCTCGGGCAGGTAGTGGTTCTGGAAGAACCGGGTGAACTGCGACTCGCCGTGCTTGCGCCCGTACGGCTTGTAGCCGACCCGCTCGGCCAGCTCGGCGACGGCCTCGTCACGGTCGTACGGCAGGTAGTTGAGCGGGCGGACCACCCGCACGCGATGCACGTACGGGTTGATGACGTAGTACCGGAAGAAGCCGATGGTCGGGAACGTGCGCAACTTCTCCGTGCCGAAGCGACGGTGGATGGCGCGCAGGTTGCGGCGATCCATCGCCCACCCGTGCCATGCCCGCGGGAAGACCGACTCCGTGGCGATGTTGCCGCCGCTCAGCACGTAGCGGATCTTGCGGTCGGCGGCGTCCCGGAACAGTCCGGCCGAGAAGGCGTGGTCTTGCGGGACGTCCTGGTTGGAGACGCCGGAGCGCAAGTAGGCGAGCTGCAGCTCGCGCACGTCCTCCCAGTCGAGCACGATCGTGTGCAGGTCGAAGTCGCAGTGCTCGACGATCCGTTCGATGTTGTGCACGGCGAGCTCGGTGTTCCAGCCGGCGTCGACGTGGACGGCGAGCACGCGCAGGTCCCAGTCCTTGGCCCGCAGGGCGAGGATCGAGCTGTCGACCCCACCGCTCAGCCCGAGCACGCAGTCGTACTCCCGGCCCCGCCCGGCGGCGCGGACCGACTCCAGCAGTGCCTCGAGCTTCGGCGCTCCCTCGGGTCCCGGGAACCAGGACTTCGAGGTCACCTCGTCGAACTCGTGGCAGTGCGAGCAGACACCATTGGCGTCGAACTCGATCTCCGGATCGCTGGTGTCCATGACGCAGCGCGTGCAGATCTGGGCGGTGGGGATGTCGATCATCGTGCGGAGAGAGCGCGGCGCGCGGGGCGGTCGGGTTCGGCCGGGTGCCGATCGTACCGACCGGCTCCGGCGCCCGGCCGGCATGACGCCGAGGCGTCCGTCCGTCACTGCTGGCCGCGGGCGAGCTCGGCCAACTCGCCGGCGAAGCTCGTGTAATTGTGCGACGACGACCAGCACCGCTCCCACGCCGCATGAATCTGCGCCCGCCGGGCGGTGAAGCGACCGGCGGCGACTTCCCGGCGCACCTCCGCAGCGATCGTCGCCGCCGATGCGTCCGGATCGACCAGCGCGCCGGTGCTCTCGCCGATGATCTCACCGACGCCGCCGACATCCGTGGCGACGATCGGCACGCCGGCGCTGATCGCCTCCATCATCGTCACGGGGACCCCTTCCGACGAGCTCACGTTGACGAAGGCGTCGACCGGGTGCGCGGCGTAGTGCGCCCGCACCACCTCGTTGGCCACCTGGCCGTGGGCGACGGCGGTGATGTTGGGCGGCAGGCGGCGCAGCTGCGCCGCGAAGTCATCGGCCAGCGGGCCCGAGCCGAAGTGGTGCCACTCGACAGGAGCACCGTCGCTCCCCAGCGCTTCGACGACATCGACGAGGAGGTGCGGCCGCTTGACGGGCACAAGGTTGGAACACGACACGATCCTCGTGACACCGTCCGTCGACCATGCGGCACGGCCGGCCGCATCCGCCACGCCGAGCCGCCGGGTTCGCAGACGGGCGGCGAACGCCGGATGGTCGTGGGCCAGCTGGCGCCGTCCGTGGTCCGCCACCGGCAACACGAGGACGCATGCATCCAGCGCGGCCGCCTGCAGCGGCAGGTACCCGTGCGGGGCGAGGTCCGCATAGAGATCGCCGCGGTGGGCTCGCGAGACCGTGCGCAGGCCGGCCGCACCGAGGCCGACCGTCGGTGCGCCGAGCCAGACCGTCATGGCGATCGTGTCGAGCGCCGGTCCGATGCCGGCCGCCCACCGCGCCGTCTCGGCGGCCAGCCCGGCGGCGGCCAGCAGCCGGGCCGCCGATTCTGGATGGCGCCGTGGCGCCGACTGGGCGCGCAGCTCGCACCCGATCAAGCGCCGACCGAGCCGGGTGCGCAGCCCGGCCACGATCCGCTGGTGACGCGCGCGGACCCGCACCGACACCGTCAGGTCGAGCCCGACGTTGGGCGGGACACCCTGACGGGCACCGGCCGGGGCGAACGGCGCGATCAGCACCTCGTCGAAGGCAGCGGCGAGGTGCTCGATCTCGTCCTCGAGGAAGTCGACGTGCTCGCCGAACGGGTACGACTGCGTCACGAGGACGAGTCGCCGGCCGGTCACGACGCGGCTCGTCGCGATGCGTCGGCCCACACGCCGATGGCGACGAACGTGACGAAGAAGGTCCAACTGACCGGTTCGTTCACGTACGAGCTGGCCGTCATCGCCGCCAGCACGTAGACGACGAGCGCCGTGGCGTAGGCCACCCCGAACCGGCTCGGGCGCCGCAGCGGGGCGGCGGCGCGCACGGCGAGGAACAGGATGAGCACGACCGTCGTGATGCCGACCAGGCCGTACTGGCTGAGCAGTTCGACCCACAGGTTGTGCGGGTTGGTCGCCCGGCCGAACAGCGGGTGGTCGAAGGCACCGGACTCGATCCGCGACTCGAAGCCGGCGGCGCCGACGCCCATCCCGCCGGTCTCGACGAAGAATTGCCAGCCGTTGAGGATCAGGTTCTCGCGGATGCTGGTGCTGTTGCCGCGGCCGGTGCTCTGGGCGGCGATGTCGACGAACTTGGACACGAGCGCCGGGCTGACCCGCCAGACGACCACGACCGCCG
>JBPCJL010000284.1:0-3235 GCA_051005355.1 Ilumatobacteraceae bacterium | reverse complement strand
AGATCGACGTGCTCGACGACGCCGAGCTGGTCGAGCTGGCTGCGCTCGAACTGAGTGACCACCTGGCCGGCACGTTCCTGGCCGAAGCGCCCGTGATCCCCGTCGCCGCTCCGACCGGCGACGGAGTCGACGAGCTGGCGGCGGAGCTGGCCGCGCTGGCTCGGCGCACCCCGGCGTCGGCGGACCGCCAGCGGCCGCGACTCTGGGTCGATCGGGCCTTCGCCGCCAGGGGCAGCGGCACGGTCGTGACGGGCACGCTGACCGACGGCGGCCTGCAGACCGATCAGGCCGTGTTGGTCGAGCCGGGCGGGCGGCCGGCGCGCATCCGGGCGATCCAGTGCCACGGGGAACAGGTCGGCTCGATCGGCCCGGGACACCGGGTGGCGCTGAACCTGGCCGGCATCGACCGGATCGGCGTCGAGCGCGGCCACGTGGTCGTGACACCCGGCCGGTGGCACTCGACGGCCAGGCTCGACGCGTCACTGTCCGTGCTGCCGACGCTGGATCACGAGGTGTCCCGGCGCGGCGCGTACGTCGCCTACATCGGGTCGGGCGAACAGGTCGTCCGGCTGCGCGTGCTCGGTGCGGCGGCACTGGCGCCCGGTGCGACCGGACTCGTCCGACTGCACCTTCCGGTTGCGATCCCGCTCCTGCCCGGTGACCGCTACGTGCTCCGTGAGACCGGTCGGGACGAGACGGTCGGCGGCGGCGAGGTGCTCGACGTGGCGCCGGTCCGGCCGGCGTCCCGGGCCCGTCCGGACCGCGACGTCGACCGGGTCGTCGACGAGCGAGGCTGGGTTCCCGTCGACGAGCTGGAGCTGTTGACCGGCGAGCGGCGTCCGGCGACCGTGGGGCGGTGGGTCGCCGCGCCCGCCGCCGTCGAGGCCGTGCTTGCGTCGGTCCGTCAGCGGATCGACGAGGCGGGACCGCTCGGGGTCGAGCTGGCGGCACTCGACGAGCGGCAGCGGGCGGTGGTCGACACGCTCGACGACGTCGTAGTGGAGGCGACGCGGGTGCGGACAGCGACGACGGACGACCCGCTGCTCGACCACCCGGTCGTGGCGCAGCTGGCGGCGGGCGGGCTGTCACCAGCGCCTCCAGATGGGGTACGGCCGGCCGAGCTGCGGGCGCTGGCCCAGCGCGGCGTCCTGGTCAAGCTGGACGGGCTGTGGTTCCACGCCGACGCGCTGGCGTCGGCGGCACGGCTGACCGCCGACGTGCTCGCCGCCCATCCCGAGGGCCTCACCGTCAGCATGTTTCGCGAGGCCGCCGGGATCACCCGCAAGCACGCCCTGCCGCTGCTCGCCGAGCTCGACGCCCGCGGCGTGACGCGCCGCCGTGGCGACGTCCGCATCCCCGGACCGCGTCTCCCGGCTCGCTGACGCTCGCCGCACTGGGTAGCACGCTCACTGAAGCGGGGGCCGAACCGTCAATGGCCTGCCTGGGCGTCGGCCGGGGTTGCGACGACTGGGCCGCGGGGCGAGGTCAGGCCGTCTTGCGTAGGGAGCGGCGCTCGTCCTGGTCGAGGCCGCCCCAGATGCCGAAGCGCTCATCGGTGGCGACGGCGTGCTCCAGGCAGCGCTGGCGGACGGGGCAACCGGCGCAGACCTGCTTGGCCCGGTGCTCCCTGGCCAGCCGGTCCTGCTTGCGCTCGGCGTGCAGCGGTGGGTAGAAGTCCGTCGCCGCCGTGCCAGGGGCGCGACACGCCCCCAGCTGCAGCCACCTGGTGTTCCCGACGTCCACGGGGCAGAAGTTAGGAACCGAGCGACGCCGGGGCAATGGCCTCGCCGGCCTGTTCACACAGGGTTTACGGGGCCGTTGCGGGACGCCGCCCCAGCGGACCCTCGCCGGCGTCCTTCCCGGTGGTCGCGAGCTGCGCCCTCGAGCGGCTCCACCTCCAACGTGACCCCGTCGATGGCGACGACGCGTACTTGCTCGCCGGCGGCGACGGGCGTCGCCCGGTTCGTGCGCGCCCGCCACCGGGCGTCGCCCACGCTGACCACGCCCTCGGGATCGACGGCGTCGACGACGTCGCCGACCTCGCCGACCATCCACTCCCGCCCGATGGTCGGGGTGGCGAACCGGGTGCGGACCATCGACGGCATCCCGACGACGAACGCCAGGACGACGCCGCCGATGCCGGCGAGCAGCGTCAGCCAGGACGGCCGCAACGTCACGCCGGGCAGCGGCTCGAACAACCAGAAGCTGCCGGCCACCGTGAGCAGGACGCCAACGCCCGTCCACAGCCTGGGGATGCCGACCTGCACATCGACGGCGAAGGCCACCATGGCCAGGGCGAGGAGGGCGACGGCCCAGCCGCGGGCCGGCAGCGTCACCAACCCCGTGGCGGCGAGGACCACGCAGACGGCGCCAACCACGCCGGCGATGCCGATGCCGGCGGTGAAGAACTCGAACACCAGCAACGCCATGCCGATCAGCAGCAGCGGGTAGGTGACGGCCGGGCTGGCGGCGGTGTGGAAGATCTCGTCGACGAGGCCGAGCTTGGAGAAGCGCACGGTGGCCGTGGTGTCCCGCCGCAGCGAACCATCGTCGAGCACGCGCTCCTCGGACGTCTCGAGGACGACGCCACCTTCCTCGTAGCCGTCGAGAGCGTCCACCATGTTGGCGATCGTCGGGATGCCCTCGTCGGTGACCCGCTGGTCGAAGACGCCGAGCTCCCGCGCCTCGCTGAGCCCGAGCGAGCCGTCCCGCAGCGCCGCTTCGGCGGCGCCGAACTCGACCGCCTCGTCGTTCACTCTCAGCGGGACGCCGACGTTGCCGACCCGCGCGCCCGGCGCCATCCCGCTCACGTCGGCCACCGCCAGCAGCTGGGCCGGCAAGCCGTACAGACGGGCGCCGGTCGGGCCGACCCACACGGCGACCGGGACGGGGGCCGATGCCACCCGTTCGAGCAGCGCCTGCATGTCGTCCCGGCCGACCACCGCGCCGCCGGTATCCACCTGCAGCACGAGCGCCTGCGCGCCGTCGGCGTCGGCCTGTGCGATGGCGTCGTCGATGGCGGCGATGGTGAGCGGATCGAAGAGTCCGCTGACCTGCAGGACGTCGACCGTCCCGGTCGCAGTGGTCGGCTCGGTCGTACCGGTCGTGTCGCCGTCGTCCTGTTGCGCCGAGCCGACACCGCCGGGCGCCAGCGCGCTCACGGCGGTCGCGGCCAGCAGGCCGATCGCTAGTCTGCGCACAGGTGCCTCCGGAGTCCGTCGAACCAGCGCTGCAC
>JBPCJL010000283.1:0-4013 GCA_051005355.1 Ilumatobacteraceae bacterium | reverse complement strand
GCGGGCGGGAGCGGCGGGTCGGGCCGATAGCTTGCTCAGGTCTATGGGATCGCTGATCAAGAAGCGCCGCAAGCGGATGCGCAAGAAGAAGCACAAGAAGATGCTGCGGCGCACCCGTCACCAGCGTCGCAAGTAGCGCGAGCCCGACCCGGGAATCGCCCGGGCCACGATCACCACGGCGCCCTCGCCGCCCAGCGCGGCGAGGGCGCCGTCGCGCTCGCCCGGCACGAACCAGGTCGACCCGCTGCCGGCCAGGACGGGCACCTCGCCGGTGAGGTCGCCGATGGCGTCCCGCCACCGGGCCAAGCCCGGCTCCGCTCGCAGCGCCGCCGGCTCGAGGTCGTTCGGCCCGGCCGCCGTCGGACCGCCGAGCTCGTCCCAGGCGCGGTAGACGGCCGGTGTGCTGACGGCCAGGGGCGGCACGACCAGCGTCACGGTCAACGGTTCATGCGCCAGCGGCTCGACGAGCTCCCCAACGCCCCTCACCCGGGCTCGCCCGCCGATCACGCAGAACGGCACGTCGGCGCCGAGGCTGGCGGCGCCAGTCGGATCCGTCACGCCCGCCCAGCGCAGGATCGCCGCCGCATCGGCCGAGCCCCCACCGAGCCCGCCGCCGTGTGGGATGCGCTTCGTGATCCTCAGTCCGGCCCGTCGGCCGACCAGATCCAGCGCCCGCGCCGCGAGGTTGTGGCGGTCGACCGGGACGCCGGCGGCGAACGGCCCGTCGACGACCAGCCCGGAGCCACCCGGCATCACCTCGACCTCGTCGGCCAAGTCGAGGGCGATCATCTCCGCGTCCAAAAGGTGGTAGCCGTCGGCGCGCACGCCCACGATGCGCAGCGTGCGGGTCAGCTTGGCCGGCGCTGCGATCAACACTTGGTGTCCGTCGTTCGCTTCACTCCGCCGTCAGCGCGGTCGTCGACCCCGGACGCTCGCTCACAGTGGCGTGGGCCAAGCGGACCCATCCATCGAGGCCGACGTCCTGGGGTCGATCAGTCGGCTCGACCGCCGCCGCCCCGAACTGCTCGGGCGTGACCAAGTCGTGCAAGGAGCGGCGCAGCATCTTGCGCCGCTGACCGAAACCCGTCCGCACCAGTGTGAACAAGTGCGCCGGATCGACCGAAGGCGGTGGGCGGCGGACGATCTCGACCAGCGCCGACTCGACGTTCGGGCGAGGCAGGAACACCGCCGCCGGCACCGTCCCGACGACGCGCGCCTGCGCCCAGTACGCCACCTTGACGCTGATCGCTCCGTAGGCGGCCGACCCGGGCGGGGCCGCCAGTCGCACGCCGACCTCACGCTGCACCATCACGAGCATGCGCTCGATCGCCGGCACCGTGTCGAGCAGGTCGGCGACCAGCGGACTGGCGATGTTGTACGGCAGGTTGGCCACCAGCGCCCAGCCGGCGGCTCCGGCCAGCAAGTCGTCCCAATCGAGCGCCATGGCGTCGGCCGTGACCACGCGCACGTTCGCCGCATCGGCGACGACGTCGCGCAGCGCCGCCGAGAGGCCGGGGTCGACCTCTACCGCCAGCACGTCGGGGCCGCGCTCCGCCAGCGCCAACGTGAGCGACCCCAGGCCGGCGCCGACCTCGACGACGTGATCGCCCGGGCCGACTCGGGCGAGGTGGGCGATGCGCCGGACCGTGTTCGGGTCGACGACGAAGTTCTGGCCGAGGTCACGACGCGGCGCCAGGTTGCGCGAGGCCAGGAGTTGGCGCGCCGCCGGGCGCGTGAGCGTCACTCGTCCAGTCTCGTCCCGGTGGGCAACACCGAGCGTCGGGCCTCCGGCCTCACTGCCGGATCTCGATGTTGATCGGTGCGTCGGTGAGGTCGGCCAGCTGGGCGAAGTCCGTGGTCAGCAACACCACCTCGTCGGGCAGCGCGGTGGGGTCGTTGCGCGGCTGCGTCGTGCACAGGATCGACCGCCCGTTGTCGATGTTGATCACCGTCACCTGCAGCCCGGCCTCGACGGCGTCGGACAGGCACAGCCCCGGACCGGCCGCATCGCGCCGGTAGGTGGCCGTCCCGGTGCCGACCCTCGATCCGTCCTCCTGACCGACGGCCACCGGCGCGTTGGCCTGCTGCGGGCGCGAGCCGTTGGTTCCGGTGAGGAAGCGCGGCGGCAGCGAGCCCATGACGTCCGGCATCGTGGTCGAGGCTGCTGTCGCCGGCGCGCTGTCGGTGTCGAGCCCGACCGCGGCGACGGCGGGGGCAGCGGTCTCGTCGTTGCGGTTGACGAGCCACAGCGCCGGCAAGGCGGCGAGCGTCACGGCGCTGGCCAGCACCACGCGCAACCCGTCAGCTCGGTGGAATCGCAGCGGTCCGCTCCTGGTCGGGGTCCGGAGATCATGTTGCCGAACCTGTGTGCGGTCGAAACGCTATGGACGCCGTCACACGAACGCAAGCATCCACCGCCCCGGGGGACCCGACGTCACCCCGCCGGCGGCCGGCTTGGTCAGCGTTCTGGCGCCACGCATCGCCTGCATCGCCAACACGCTGACCAAAGCGGCGCCCACCACTCGGTCATCACCGACCCTGTCGTGAAGTGCGATCCTGGGCCAGTGGACCTGCCGGGAAGAAGCTTGGTCGACGGCGCCGACGCGCTGGTCGACGCGCTGCGCCAGGCCGGCGCACGGTTTGCCTTCGTGCACGGCAGCCGGGCCGCCGGGACCGCCCGTCCCGGCTCTGACCTCGACGTCGCCGCGTGGTTCGGTGTCGCCGATCCTGCGCCGTGGGACGTCGTGCTCCCCGGCGATGTTGATCTGCTCGTGCTGGATCGGGCCCCGCTGGAGCTGGCCGGTCGAGTTGCCCTACAAGGTGCCTTGCTCTTCGACGACGACCCACCGGCGCGCGTCGCCTGGCAGGGCGATACACGTCTGCAGTACCTCGATGAGACCGACTTTCAGCGCGAGCTGGCCGACGTGTTCTTCAGGTCCCGCCGTGGTCGATGAGCCGCGCGTCCAGCGCCTGTTGCGGCGTGTCGTCGAGGACGTTGCGACACTGCGCGAGCTCGGCAGTTCTGAGGACGTGAGCCAACGGGTGCGGCTCGGCGCGATCAAGTACGCCTTCGTCACTGCCATCGAGGGTTGTGTGCGCGTCGGCCAGCACCTCGGTGCCAGCGAAGGTTGGCGCGCACCGGACCGCAATGCCGACGCGTTCGTCGTTCTCGCCGAGCATTCCGTGCTCGACGACCTGCTCGCCGCTCGGTTGGGGCGAGCGGTCGGGTTCCGCAACCTGCTCGTGCACCAGTACGCCGATGTGGACGACGAGCGGGTGGTCGCGATGCTCGAAGAAGTTGGTGACCTCGAGACGTTCGTGACGGCGGTCAGTGCGTGGGTCGAGGCACAGCGGTGACCGGCAGGTCGAAGGCGGCCACCGCGTTCGCGGTCGTCGCGTCGCGAATCGTCTCGACGGGGACGCCGTGCAGCTCGGCGAGGCGGGCGCCGACGAAGGGGACCCACGTCTGCTGGTTGCGCTTGCCGCGGTGGGGGACCGGCGCCAGGTAGGGGCTGTCGGTCTCCACGAGGATGCGGCCGAGCGGCACTGTGGCCGCCGCGGCCTGTACGTCGGTGGCGGCCTTGAACGTGACGATCCCCGAGAAGCTGACGTAGGCGCCCCGGTCGAGGCACTCCTGCGCCTCCTCGGGAACGCCGGTGAAGCAGTGGAAGATGGTGCGCTCCGGGACGCCCTCGCGCTCGAGCAGGTCGAACGTGTCGGCCCACGCCTCGCGAGTGTGGATCACGAGCGGCAGGCCGAGCTGGTGGGCCAGCGCGACCTGGGCGGCGAAGGCGGCGCGCTGGTCGGGGCGGGGGGAGTGGTCGTAGTGGTAGTCGAGCCCGCACTCCCCCACCGCCACCGGCCTCGTCTCACCGGCGAAGAGATCGGTGATCGTGTCGACGCCGTGGCGCGCTTCGTGGGGGTGGAGGCCGACGGTGGCGTGCACACCCGGGAAGCGCCCGGCGATCGCCAGTGCCTCGAGCGATGTCGCCCGGTCGCAGCCGATCGTGACC
>JBPCJL010000282.1:0-3625 GCA_051005355.1 Ilumatobacteraceae bacterium | reverse complement strand
GCCATGGCCGTCGTCGTCGGCAACCGTCGCGAGTGGTTCGAGATCGCCATGGCCTGCGCCCACGGCGGCTGGACGTACGTGCCGGTCAACTGGCACTGGGTGGCCGACGAGCTGGCCTACGTGTTCGACGACGCCGACGTCGTGGCCGTGCTCGTCGATGGCCGCTACGCCGACACCGTGGGCACAGCGCTGGCGGACGACCGCAGCAAGGACGTACGTCTCGTTGTCGGCATCGACGCCCCGCCCGCGAGCGAGACCGGGGACCGCACGTACGTCGAGTACGAGGCGCTGCTCGCCGGTGCCTCGACCGACGAGCCGGAGGAGCCGCGCCTCGGCGGGCCGATGTTCTACACGTCGGGCACCACCGGCCGCCCGAAGGGCGTGCGCGGCTCGTTGCTCGGCAACAACGACCTGACGCCGGACATCATGCAGCTCGTCGCCGGAGGGTTCCGGGCCTTCTTTCCCATCCCGGGGACCACGCTGCTGTGCGGGCCCTTCTACCACTCGGCGCAGTACGCCTTCTCGTTCCTCCCGCTCATCGCCGGGTCGTCGGTCGTGATGCAGCACAAGTACGACGCCGCCGAGGTGCTCGAGCTGATCGACCGCCACGGCGTGACCAACCTGCATCTCGTGCCGACGCAGATGAAGCGGCTCGTCGATCTGCCGCAAAACGTCAGAGACAAGTTCGACGGCGGCTCGTTGGCACTCGCGCTGCACGGCGCGGCCCCGTGCTCGCCGGCGGTGAAGCGGGCGATGATCGAGTGGTGGGGGCCGAAGATCACCGAGTACTACGGCTCGACCGAGGGCTCAGTGGTCTCGATGATCACCAGCGAGGAATGGCTGGCCAAGGGCGGCAGCGTCGGCAAGCCGCTGGACTCCGTCGACGTGCTCGTCGTGGACGACGAGGGCAACGAGCTGCCGGTCGGTCAGGAGGGTGCCCTGTACTTCCGCAACAAGATGGGGATGGAGTTCACGTACCACAACGACCCGGAAAAGACCGAAGCCGTGCACCTGCGGCCCGGCGTAGCGACGAGCGGGGATGTCGGCTACCTCGACGAGGACGGATACCTGTGGCTGTCGGACCGCAGGATCGACATGATCATCAGCGGCGGGGTGAACATCTACCCGGCCGAGATCGAGGGCGTGCTGCAGGGTCACCCGGAGGTGGCCGATGCGGCCGTGATCGGTGTACCGGACGAGGAGTTCGGCGAACAGGTCAAGGCGATCGTGCAGCTGGCGGAGGGCGTCGAGCCGAGCGACGAGTTGGCAGGTCGACTGGTCGCTCACTGCCGGGAGCTGCTGGCCGGGTACAAGGCGCCCAAGACGATCGACTTCGTCGAGGAGATCCCCCGTTCGGCGGCCGGCAAGATCCAGAAGCGCCCGCTGCGCGAGCCCTACTGGGCCGGACAGGAACGGAAGATCTGATGACCAGCCTCACCGACTACTCGCGCTGCTACCACCAGGGCGTGCGCGTGCCCGACCTCGACGCGGCGATGGCCGAGCTCGGCCCTGCGCTCGGCGTCACGTGGTGCGCGCCGCAGCAGCGGGATCAGGCGGTGTGGATCCCTGGTGAGGGCCCGGCGACCCTGCCGCTCCGGTTCACGTACTCGGCCGAAGGCCCGCAGCACGTCGAGCTGCTCGAAGGCCCGCCGGGTTCGATCTGGGATGGTCGGGAGCAGCCGGGACTGCATCACGTCGGACTGTGGAGCGACGACGTGGCCGGCGAGACGCAGCGCATGCTCGACGCCGGCTGGGACCTGCGCATCGCCCAGCGGGCGCCGGAGGACGGCTTCGGCGCCTTCACCTACGTCCAGCCGCCGAGCGGCCTGCTCGTCGAGCTGGTCTGGAGCGGTCTCGAGCCCATGTTCGCCAGGTGGTTCGCCGGCGGCGCGCTGAGATGACCGACAGCATCCTCGACCGCTTTCGGCTGGACGGCTGCGTGGCTGTCGTCACGGGGTCGGGGCGGGGGATCGGGCGGGGCATCGCCCTCGGGATGGCCGAGGCCGGCGCCGACGTCGTGGTCACGGCCCGCCGGATGAAC
Organism: Ilumatobacteraceae bacterium; assembly: GCA_051005355.1. Lineage (GTDB taxonomy): Bacteria > Actinomycetota > Acidimicrobiia > Acidimicrobiales > Ilumatobacteraceae > JALZMG01. The sequence goes on along the minus strand of JBPCJL010000282.1, from coordinate 1,584 downwards.
GAGATCGACGCCGTCGTGGGCGAGGTCGAAGCGCGCGGCAGGCGGGCGGTCGGTGTGCCCGGCGACATCACGGACGCGGGCTTCATCGGCGAACTGGTCGCCCTCGCCGTCGAGCAGCTCGGCCGGCTCGACGTGTGGGTGAGCAACGCCGGCGGCTCCGAGCACAAGGGCAACTACAGGGTGCTCGACATGCCCGACGAGCACTGGGACGCCCAGCTGGCGCTGAACCTGCGGCCGCACTTCGTCGCGGCCAAGGCGTGCGCGCCGGTGATGCAGCCGGGGTCGTCGCTGATCGGCATCTCCTCGACTAGCGCACTCAACCCGTCACCACGCTTCGCCGCCTACGGCGCGGCCAAGGCGGGCATGAACCAGCTCACGCGCACGCTCGCTGTCGAGCTGGCGCCCAAGGGGATCCGGGCCAACGCCCTGGCCGTCGGCATCGTGCCCACCGAGTCGCTGCGGACGATCGGCGGCGTGAGCGACGAGCAGCTGCCGACGCTGGCCGAGTCGGTGCCGCTCGGGCGCCTCGGCGACCCGTCCGACGTCGCTGCGGCCGCGGTCTACCTCGCCAGCCCGGCGGCGTCGTGGGTGACCGGCGAGACGCTGACCGTCAGCGGCGGCCGCTGAGCCAGGCCTCAGCCCGGCGCTTCGACGCACGGGAGAGCCAGGCGTCCTGCACCAGCTCCGCCAGCTCTCCGTACGTCACCTCACCGAGGAGCCTGGCCCGGACGAGCACCGAGAGGTGGCCGTCGAAGTGCGGCGTGGTGAAGAACGGCAAGTCCGGATCCTGGACCAGCGCCTCCTTCTCGTCGGCGGAGTCGACCCAGATCACGATCACGTCGTCGTACCGCTCGCCCGTCTCGGGATCGAACGCGTCGGGTCGTGGGGTGCGGAAGAAGACAAACGACTTGCCGCCCACCTGGTACACGGCGTTGCCCTTGGTGCCGCCGTCGACCGTCACGTGCGGCATGCCGGCGGCCAGGTCGTGCACGTCCTTGGCGGTGGCCGGCCGGTCGTCCCGATTGGGCACGGCGAGACGGTAGTCAGCGGGTGAACGTGAACAGGCGGTCGACGTCAGGTCGCTGCGGCGTGAGTCCGGCACCGGCCTCATTCACGCCGACGCCGAACGACTCCGAATGGCCGTCGAACGAGACCTCGGTCAGGCCGGCGTCGACGAACCACGCGCGAATCGCCGGCCGCAGGTCGTGGTCGCCAAAGCAACCCCTCGTCCAGATGACGGTTCCGCCCGGCGCCAGCAGCGACGGCGCTGCGTCGACGGTGGTGCGGATGTCGTCGTCCGAAACGTTGCCGAAGATGCCGCACAACAGGACCAGGTCGACGGGCGGAACGCCAGCGGGGCCGCACGCAGGAGGTGGGCGGTGCGCGAGGGTTTGCTGCCTTGAAGCACCTCCGCAAACCCTCGGGTGAAGAGACCGCCAAAGGCGATGCCCCGGGCCCGTGTCCGACCCTAGTGTTTACGGATCGGGCGTAGGGGCAGCAAACCCTCGATTCCGCCCGAGCACAGGCCGAGGATGCGGACTGGTCCCGGGCCGGCGGTGTCGAGGACCTCGCCGATGCGCCGGC
>JBPCJL010000281.1:0-10011 GCA_051005355.1 Ilumatobacteraceae bacterium | reverse complement strand
CCACGGCCGCCACATGGCGGCGGCCCAATTGCTCCACACGCCGGGGGCGTCGACGTCGGCCGAGAGTCGGGCCAGCGCGAGGTCCGGTTGGTCCCTGTCGAGGGCGACGAGCGCGTCGAACGTGGGGCCCATCCGGTCACGCAGCTCGTGAGCAGTTTCGGGGCGCTCATGAGGGTGGTGGTGACATCGACCCACTGCCGGCGTCGACGCTCGTCGCCGAGCAGCCCGTGCACCATCGTCATCACGTAGGTGGCGGTGTTGAGCGTGGTCGCTCGGGGGCGACCGGCGCGTTCCCAGGCGATGAGGAATCGCTCGCCGCCGGTCACGGCGCGTTCGAGGTCGCCGGCGATGGCGTCGACCTTGATCCGTCGAGCGATGGCCGGGTAGCCCTGCTCGCGGTAACAGGTGAGCTCGGCGAGGGTGTCGGCGTGGTGGGCAGCCAGCGCCAGATTGCCGGCGGCGAGGTGGATCTCCGATGCCCTCAGCAGGTAGACGTTGAACTGGAACCCGCTCGACGCGTCGAGCGGCACCGTGGCGAGCACGTCGCCTCGACGGCGGACCGCGTCGAGGGCCTCGGCGGAGTCGGCGTGGGCCAGGTGGTAGCTAGAGAGCCGGTCGAGGGCGGCACTTTGGACGAGGGGCGCGGCGGCGCCGCAGGCGAGGTCGATGGCCCGTGTTGTCAGCTCGAGGGGCGGGATCGGTATCGGGAAGACGGGCCACGTCCGCAGCGGCGACCGTCGCCTCGGCGACGACTGAGCCCGATGTAGCGATGCGAGCGGCATCAAGCCACCTGTCGACCTGCTCGTGGTCGGGGAGCACCGCAACGATGCCCGGTGCCTGTCCCATGTAGATCACCATCCAGGCGAGATCCTGGGCCGCCGCAGCGTCGTCGTCGAGGGCATGGGCCTGATCGGCGGCGTCTTCGAGCAGGCGGAGGGTGTCGTTGCCCACCAGACGGGTCGCGGCTGCCCCTGCGGCCAGGCGCAGCAGGTGGGTCGAGCGCTCGATGGCAGCGCCCTGGCGATCGACGGCGTCCGGCGAGCGCGCCGCGCTGCGATGATGGCACGGTGTGCTGGCTTGACCCGGCGGCCAGGGAGCTGGTCCGCATCGACGTGCAGTGCGACACTTTGCACTCGCAGACGTTGGAAGTGCCTGGCAGTCCGGTCGCAGTGCCATCGTGACGGCAGCGACTGATCAGGGGGGCGAGTCGGCGTTCTGGGCCATCTGTTCGAGCAATGCCTCACCGACATCGTGACCTCGGACGACGACATTCAGTCCTCCGTCGTCGACCGTTCGTCGGGTCAGAACGAGATCGGAGCCCTGATCAGCGTTGGACGGGCCAACACGGTTCTGTACTGCGATGTGTGGCCGGAGACGGTCGAGTTCTACCGGTCCGTGCTTGGCCTGCCGGTCGAGTTTGAGAACGATTGGTTCGTCGAGTTCCGGATCACTTCATCGTCGTACCTGAGCGTTGCGAACGCATCGAGAGCGTCGATCGGTACGGGCGGCGGTCTCGGGATCACACTGAGCTGGCGGGTGTCTGACGTGGCCGAGACCCGCATGCTGCTCGAGGCGCGTCGCATCGATGTGACACCGACGGAGCGTCGGTGGGGAGCGCAGGTGTGCTACTGCCACGATCCTGAGGGTCACCGGATCGAGTTCTGGTGCGAGCAGCCGTGAGCGGGGCCGGCTGGCCGGCAGAACGTTGGGAGCTACGCGGATCGCAGTTCTCGGCGCCGCACATCGACGGCCAACGGGCGGTTGCCGGGGCGGCTCAGCGAGCCGTGGATCGGCACGGAGCGGCTGGCGCTTCAGCGATCATGTCCAGGGCGACCGGTGACGGATCCCTGACGGGGATAGGTGCGATGCCGCGCCTCCTGCTCGCGTTTCACTGGCCGGCGTGTTGGCCGGCACGCGGCCAGAGATCTTTCAGACGTTTGCAACGGCGGCGCAGCGCCGCGGCCTGCCCAGGGTTGGAGGCCGTCGCGGGGCCGCCAGGTTGGTCGAGCGTCACCTCTGCCGGCCCCTTAGACCCTGTCGCAGCTGGTCGACTTCGACGGAGTGGAGGTTGAAAACTGCTGGCGCGTCGAGACGGATGGCGTCGGCCCGAGAGAGCAGTTGTCCGGCTTCCTGCGGAGCATCGCATCGGAGCGCGGCGGCGGCCTGTCCCTCGAGCGATGCGGCGACCCATTGCGGGTCACGGGCAGCCCAGAGCGCGCCCGCCGCCTCGTCGAATGAGCTTCTCGCCTCGTCTAGCCGACCGAGCTCGAGCTCGCACCAGCCCCGCTCGATGGGGCCAGTGACGTTCACGGCACCGAGAATCCTGGTGCCGTGGGGAACGATCTGCATGAGCTCGTGCCACGCTTGGTCGGCTCGGCCCATGCGTCGGAGCAGCAGGCTACGGAGCGCCTGCAGCGCCTGGCGCACCGCGATGATCCCGCGGCGGCGCAGGGCGGCATCGACCTGTCTCATCGCCGACGTCGTGTTCCCTTCGATGACGGCGATGGCGGCCATCCAGTAGCTGCCCAGCGCCATGTACAGACCGAGGTCGTGGCGCGTTTCGATCGCCAGCGCTTGCTCGGCCCGGGCCCGCAGCACCTGGAGGTCGCCGCGACGCCAGGCGACGCCCAACACCACACGGATCGCAGGGATGGCTCCGACTTCGTCGCCAAGCGCCAGCGACGTGTCGATGGCGCGCTCGGCGACCTGAACCGCTCGCTCGAGTCGCCCGGCCTTGAGGAGCACGCCGGCCTCGACGCCCCAGGCGCGAGATAGTGCCGATCTGTCGTTGGCACCGACGTCGACGGCGCCAGGGCGTTCTATCGCGCCGTGTTCGGTTGGGACGTCCTGACGATTCCGATGGGCGACGATCCAGGGATGATGTGGACCCTCCCGGGCTACGGCGCCGACCTCGACCGGCTGGAACCCGGCACGCTCGACAGCCAAGCGGAGATGGGTGCGCCCGCTGGGTTCGAGAACGTGGTCGCCTCGCTGTTACCCATCGAGGCCACGGACGGCAGCCCCGCTCGCTGGGACGTCACGTTCGCCGTCGACGACTGCGACGCCGTGGCCGCACGGGCGGCGCAGCTCGGCGGCGACGTACTTGAAGAGCCGTTCGACGCCGGTCCGGTGCGCACGGCCCGGATCGCCGATCCCGCCGGCGCCGCCCTGACCATCAGCCGCTTCTACCCCGAGCGGTTGTAGCCGCCGCGCTCGTCTCGGTCCGACGTGCGGTCAGCCGGCCATGGCCCGCACGACCTGCTCCAGCACGCTCGGGGCAGTGGCGAAGTTCAGGCGGGCGAAGCCGGCGCCCTGCGGCCCGAAGCGTGGTCCGGGGCTGAGCTCGACACCTCGCTCACGAAACGTCGTCGCCGGGTCGTCACCGAGGCCGAGGGCTCGGCAGTCGAGCCACGCCAGGTACGTGGCGTCGGGGACGCAGTAGCGCACGCCGGGCAGGTGGACACCGAGCAGTTCGGCGAGGAGGTGCCGATTGGTGTCGAGGCGAGCGGCGACGGCCGCCTGCCACGCATCGCCATCGGACCACGCCGCTTCGGTCGCCGCCACCGCCATGACGTTCGGGGCACCGAGGTAGTGGCTCGGCAGCGCCCGCAGGGCGTCGTCGAGCGCGACGCAGCCGGCGTGCAGGATCGCCCACCGCATGCCGGCCAGGTTGAAGGCCTTGGACGACGAGGTCACCGTGACGGTCCGCGCCTCGACCTCGGCGCCGAGCGCGGCGAACGGGATGTGCTCGTGCGGAGGGTAGACGAGCTCGGCGTGGATCTCGTCGCTCACGACGACGAGGTCGTGGCGATCGGCGATCTCGGCGAGGTGCTCGAGTTCGCGCCGGTCGAAGACGTGACCGGTCGGGTTGTGCGGGTGGCACAGGAGCAGCACCCGCGCCGGTTCGTCGCTCAGCCGGGCGTCGAGGGCGTCGTGGTCGAACCTCCACCCGTCGTTGACCAGCTCGGCCGGGACGTCAACCCGTCGGCGGCCCGTTCGTTCGAGCAGGGACAGGAACGGGTGGTACGCCGGCAGGTGCAGGACGATCCCGTCGCCGGGTCTCGTCAGGTGGTGGATCACCGCCGCCACGCCCTGCATCACGTCGGCCAACTCGTGCAGGCGGGGCGTGTCCGGTCGCCAACCGAACCGGGTCGACATCCGTTCGGCGAAGGCATCCGGCAGCCGAGATCGCCCGATCGAAGGCCAGTCCGGATACCCGAGATCACCGTTGGCCAGGGCGACCAGGCGCTCGACGATCGGCGAGGCGACCGGGAAGTCCATGTCGGCGACCCAGGCGGCGAGCCGGCCGTCGACGCTGGCCCACTTGGTGCCGGCGCGGCGCCGCACGTCGTCGACCGTCAGCGCGTCCAGAAACTCGCCGCCCTGCATCGATCCATGGTGGCAGGAGGCACGATCGAGCGCGTGCTCGACGGATCCACGCGGCGCGAGGATGCGCCGTGAGCCGCGACGCGTTGAGTCGACGCGACCTGGTGCGGTGGATGGCGCTCGGGGCCGGCGCCGGCCCGCTGGCCGCATGGCTGGCCGGCTGCGCGGGATCGGGGCCGCCGACCGCCGCAACAGCGACGTCCGCATCGCGCTCCACCGTGCGCTCACCCGTCTCCCCGCCGACCTCGACGTCGACGACCGTCGCCCCATCCACCTCGACGACGTCGACCGTTGCGCCGACCACCGTGCCCGTCGATCCCTCCCGACCGTGGTGGATGCAGGGCAACTTCGGGCCTGTCGCCGAGGAGGTTCGCAGCGGCCCGCTCGAGGTGATCGGCGCCATCCCCCCGGAGCTCTCGGGCACGTACGTCCGCAACGGCTCGAACCCGGCCGGGGGTGACTCGCCGCACTGGTTCTTCGGTGACGGCATGGTGCACGGCATGCGGCTGGCCGGCGGGCGGGCCGAGTGGTACGCCAACCGCTACGTGCGCACGACGATGTACGAGGCCAGCGCCGGCTTCGGCCAGGGCCCGCCCGGCGGTGCGGCCAACCAGTCGAACGTCTCGGCCCTCTGGCACGGCGGCCGCCTGCTGACGAGCGGCGAGGTCGGGTTGCCCTACGAGCTGCGCGCCGACGACCTCGCCACAGTCGGGCCGTACGACTTCGGCGGTGGCCTCACGACGGCGTTCACGGCCCACCCGAAGATCGACCCCTCGACCGGCCGCCTGCACAGCTTCGGGTACGGCTTCGTGGCGCCATTCCTGACGTACCACGTCATCGAGCCGGACGGCACGCTGGTCCACAGCGAAGTCGTCGAGCTGCCGCGCAGCACGATGATCCACGACTTCGCCATCACCGATCGCGACGTCGTGTTCTGGGACCTGCCCGTGGTCTTCGACCTGGAGGCGGCGATCCGGTTTATCGAGGACCCGAGCGGCGGCACGTTCCCGTACGCTTGGACCCCGGACGTCGGGGCCCGAGTCGGGGTGATGCCGCTCGCCGGCGGGGCGACGACGATCCAGTGGTTCGACATCGAGCCGTGCTACGTGTTCCACGGCGTCAACGCGTTCCGTCGCGGTGACGAGGTCGTCGTCGACGTCTGCCGGCTGACGTCGATGTTCGCCGCCGGCGAGCTGTTCGGTGGCGAGCAATCGCTGCGCCGGTGGACGCTCGATACGGCGACGGGCGTCCCTCGCGACGACGTCGTCGAGGTCGACGACCCGGGCGAGCTGCCGACGCGCGACCCGCGCCTCGTCGGGCGGGAGCACCGCCACGCCTACCTGGTCGGCGGGCGATACAACCCGCACACCGTCGACTTCGGCGGCGTGATCAAGCACGACTACGCCACCGGCCGGCGCACCCGTTGGGAGCCGGGCCCGACCGTGCACGGCGGCGAATGGCTGTTCGTGCCGACCACGGCCGACCCCGCCGACGACGCCGGCTACCTGCTCGGCTTCGTGCACGACGACGCCACGGACGTGTCCGAGCTCGTCGTGCTCGACGCCACCGACGTGGCCGCCGGTCCGGTCGCTCGCGTGCCGACGCCGCAGCGAGTGCCCTACGGGTTCCACGGGACGTGGATTCCGAGCTGAGGTCCGTCCGCGAACATGGCCGCGATGATCGATGACAGCCGAACCCTGGACGAGACCGCAGTCGCCCGCTCCCACTCGCTCGGCGACCTGCTCGGGCGCACCGCGGCTCGCACACCGCACAAGGCGGCGCTGATCTGGCGCGACGCGACCGACACGTTCGCCGAACTGGATGCGGCGGTGAACCGCATGGCGCACTCACTCTCAGAGCGCGGCGTCGACCGGGGCGACCGGATCGCCGTGTTCTCGCACAACTGCCGCGACTTCGTCACCGTCTACTTCGCGCTGGCCAAGCTCGGCGCCATCTCGGTGCCGATCAACTTCATGCTCGGCGCCGACGAGGTGGCCTACGTCCTCGACCACTCCGGCGCCACCGGCATCGTCGCCGAGGACGCCCTGACCGACGTCGCCGACGAGGCGATGCGGTCGGTCCCGGCGGCCGGCGCGATCAAGGGGTGCATCGACCTCTCCGATGACGCACCGCGTGCCGGGTGGGAGCCGGTGGCGTCGTGGTACGACCACGCCGTCGACTCCGCCCCAGGGGTCGTGGTCTGCGACGACGATCCGATCCAGCTGATGTACACGAGCGGCACTGAGTCGCGCCCCAAGGGGGCGATCATGACCAGCCGCATGCTGCTCGCCCAGTACGTCGGCTGCATCGTCGACGGTGGGATGACCGAGGACGACGTCGAGGCGCACGCCCTGCCCTTCTACCACTGCGCCCAGCTGCACTGCTTCCTCACGCCGGACATCTACCTCGGCGCCACCAGCATCGTGCTGCCCGGGCCCGATCCGGCGACGCTGCTGGCGACGGTGCAGGAGCATCGGGTGACCAAGCTGTTCTGCCCGCCGACGGTGTGGATCAGCCTGCTGCGTTCACCCGCCTTCGACACCACCGATCTGTCGTCGCTGCGCAAGGGCTACTACGGCGCCTCACCCATGCCGGCGGAGGTGCTGCGCGAGCTGAGCCAACGCCTCCCGGAGGTGCGGCTGTGGAACTTCTACGGCCAGACCGAGATGTCACCGCTGGCGACGATCCTGCGGCCGCGCGAGCAGCTCACCAGGATCGGGTCGGCGGGGCGGCCGAGCATCAACGTCGAGACGCAGGTCGTGGACGACGACGGCGCGCCCGTTCCGACCGGGACCGTCGGCGAGGTGGTCCATCGCAGCCCGCAGGCGACGCTCGGCTACTGGAACGACCCCGAGCGCACGGCCGAGGCCTACCGGCACGGCTGGTTCCACTCGGGCGACCTCGGCGTGATGGACGCCGACGGCTACCTGGCCATCGTCGACCGCAAGAAGGACATGATCAAGACCGGCGGCGAGAACGTCGCCAGCCGAGAGGTCGAAGAGGCGCTGTACGAGCACCCGGACATCGCCGAGGTGGCGGTGTTCGGCGTCCCCCACCCGCACTGGATCGAGGCGGTCGCCGCCGTCGTCGTGCCCAAGCCGGGCACCACCCCGAGCGAGGAGGCGCTGATGGAGCACGCCCGCGGGCGACTCGCCGGGTTCAAGGTCCCGAAGTACATCCGGATCGCCGCCAGCCTGCCGAAGAACCCGAGCGGAAAGGTCCTCAAGCGCGCCCTGCGGGACGAGCACGCCGACCTCGCCGCCGAGGTTTGACGCCATGGTGGGACCGCGCCTCGACGGCGACGCACTGGCGGCGGTGCGCCATCGCGGCAGCCACGTGCAGATCATCGCGTCGGCAGGTTCGGGCAAGACCGAGGTGGTGGCCCAGCGGGTCGCCGATCTGCTGGTCGACGGCGTCGCGCCATCGGCGATCGTCGCCTTCACGTTCACCGAGCGGGCGGCGGCCGAGCTGCGCCAGCGCATCGCCGAGCGGGCCGCGGACCGGCTCGGCCGAGCCGTGCTCGACGTCCTCGGCGGGCTCGCCGTCGGCACGATCCACGCCTACTGCTTCCGGCTGTTGCAGTCGCGCGTGCCGCGCTACGAGACCTACGACGTCCTCGACGACCACCAACTGACCGCCTTCCTGGCTCGGGAGGCGGCCCGACTCGAGCTGCGCCAGCTCGAGCCGAGGGGACGGCTCTTCGCCTCCATCGCCCGCTTCCTGCAGAACGTCGACATCGTTGAGAACGAGCTGCTCGATCCGGGCGGGCTGCCGGATCCGTTTCGGTCTGTGCTGGCCAACTATCTCGACACGCTAGAGCGGTACCGGCTGCTGACGTACGGCCAGCAGATCGTCCGCGCCGTGCGGGAGCTTGAACGACCCGAGCTGCAGGCGATGGTCCACGCCGACCTGCGCCACCTGATCGTCGACGAGTACCAGGACGTCAACCCCGCCCAGGAGCGCCTGATCCAGCTGCTCGCCGGGCCGGCGGTGGAGCTGTGCGTGGTCGGCGACGACGACCAGGCCATCTACCAGTGGCGTGGCTCGGACGTCGGCAACATCGTGACGTTCGCTGATCGCTATCCCAACGTTGCGACGTTCGCCATCACGACGAACCGGCGCAGCCGCCCGACGATCGTCGAGGCAGCCAACGCGTTCGCCACGACCATCCCGGGCCGCCTCGCCAAGACCATGGCCCCGCACCGACCCGTGGCCGACGGGCCGGAGGTCGTGGTCTGGTCCGCCGGCGACGAACAGCGCGAGGCCGGCTGGGTCACGTCGCTGGTGCTCGAGGCCAACCAGGCCGGTGTGGCGTTCCGCGACATCGCCGTGCTGGTGCGCAGCCGGGCCGCGTATCGGGCGCTGGTCGACCACTTCGCCACGTTCGACGTCCCCGTCCAGCCGGGCGGCCGGACCGGGCTGTTCGACCAGCCCGAGGCACTCGTGCTGGGCCGAACGTTCGCCTGGATGACCGACGTCGATTGGCGGACGCAGTTCTCGCCTGGGGCGCCGGTCCCTGAGCAGGTCCTGCTGGACGAGTACGTCGCCGTGTTCCAGCTCGACCCGGCGGGTCGCAACCGAGTGCGTCGGTTCCTGCACGACTGGCGCGACGCCGTCCCCCGCAAGGACCGCAGCGCCGACCTCGTCGGCGAGCTGTACGAGCTGCTCGCCGTACTCGACCTGCGCCGGTGGGACCTCGCCGACCCGCTGGCCGTCAACCGCCTCGGCACCATCGCCCGGTTCAGCGAGCTGCTGGCCGACTACGAGTCGGTGCGGCGGCGAGCCCGACCCGACGCCGACGTCGCCGGTGAACAGGTCGGCGGGCAGGACCGCGGCGACTGGTACTACCGCAACCTGGCGCTGCACATCGTCAACTACGCGCTGGGCGCGTACGAGGGCTTCGACGGCGAGACAGACTTCGCCCTCGACGCGGTCGACCTGACGACGGTGCACCGGGCCAAGGGCCTCGAGTGGCCGGTCGTGTTCGTGCCGTCGATGACCGCGCGCCGCTTCCCGTCCGGCCGGACCGGCCAGCCACAGGACTGGTTGGTGCCGCGCGAGCAGTTCGCCGCCGACCGGTACGAGGGCCGCGACGCCGACGAGCGACGGTTGTTCTACGTGGCCCTCACCCGGGCCCGGGACTTCGTCTCCGTGTCGCGTCACGAGCGGGTGACGAGCCAGCGGGCGACATCCAGCCCGTACTGGGACGAGCTGGCGGGGTTGCATCGCATCGAACCAGCCGACATCGAGCTGCCCACCATGGACGCCACCGGCATGGACGGCACGGCGATCGAGCTGACGTTCAGCGAGCTCGATGCCTTCCTCGACTGCGCCATGGCGTACCGGTTGCGGAACTTGATCGGGTTTCAGCCCCGCCTCGCTCCCGAGCTCGGCTACGGACGCGCCGTTCACCACGTGCTGCGGGCGGTGGCCGAGCGCACCCGTGACAGCGGCGAGGTACCCGCGGCTCCAGAGATCGACCGGATCCTCGACGCCAGCTTCTTCCTCCCGACCGCAACAAGCCGGCTCATCGCCAGCTGAAGGAGGCGGCGCGCCGGCTCGTGTCCACGTACGCACGCGATCACGAAGACGACCTGCACCGGGTGTGGGAGACCGAGCGCCCGT
>JBPCJL010000280.1:0-7575 GCA_051005355.1 Ilumatobacteraceae bacterium | reverse complement strand
CTGCGCTCTGGGTGAGCAAACAGCCCGCCGGCGGCCTTTCGCTCACCCAGAGCTCGGGCCTTTTTTGCCGGGTGGGCGAAGAACCCACCGGCGGCGTTTAGCTCACCCCAGCGCGCTACGGCGGGGGACGGTGACAGCACCGGCATCCTGTGCGCGTGCCATCCTCCGGCATCGACCTACGTACCCTTCGAGCTCACCGATGAGCAGGGTGGCCCTGTCCGCCGGCGGTGGGTTCCTGGTCGCCCTCTCCGTGCCGCCCTGGGGATGGTGGCCATTGGCGTTCGTGGGCATCGTGATGTTCGAGGTCGCCCTCGGGCCGACGCCGGGCCGGTGGCGCCGGCTCGCCTGCGGCTTGGCCTTCGGCTTCTCGTGGCTGGCGATGGGCGCCGGCTGGATGTGGCAGCTCTCGGTGCCGGCCTTCGCCGCCGCCGGCGTGATCTTCGCCACCTACCACGGCCTCGCTGCCCTGGCCGCCCCGACCGGTCGGTGGCGCATCATCGGCCGGCCGGTGGCGCACACGCTGGCCGAAGCGGTGCGCTTCTCGTTCCCGTTCGGCGGCGCCCCGCTGGCCAGCCTCGGCATCTCCCAGGCGGCCGGACCGCTGGCCGGGATCGTGCGGGTCGGCGGTGTGATCCTGCTGACCTGGGTGGTGTTCCAGATCGGCTTCGCGCTGGGCGCGATGTTCGAGCGGACCGGCGAGACGAGGCGGCCGGCGGCGTTCGGCGCCGTGGGTGTCGTGGCCGTGATCCTCGCCGCCCTGGTCGCGCCGACGGGGCGGGCCACGGGCCGGTCCCTCGATGTCGCTGCGGTGCAAGGCGGTGGAGAGCAGGGGACGTCGGCGCTCGAGGTGCCGAGCCAGCTGGTGACGGCCCGCCACGCCGAGGCGACCGCCACCATCCAGGCCGGCGGCGACCTCGACCTCGTGCTCTGGCCGGAGAACGTCATCGACGTCGAGACGTTCGCCGGCAGCGCCCAGCTCGCCGTCGTCGCCGCCGAGGCCGCCCGTCTCGGCGTCCCGCTGGCGGTCGGCATCACCGAGGACGTCCCGGACGCTCCCGGCCGGATCCTCAACGCCCAGGTGGTCGTGACGCCGGGGGGCGATGTGGTCAGCCGGTACGACAAGGTGCGCCGCGTCCCGTTCGGCGAGTACGTGCCGTTGCGCGGTCTGCTCGAGGCACTCGGCGCCCCAGTGGGGCAAGTGCGCACGGACGCGGTGGCCGGCACGGGTCCGGCCGTGCTCGAGCTGCCCGACGGCAATCGCGTGGCCGTCGCCATCTCGTGGGAGGTGTTCTTCGGTGGGCGGGTGCGCGAAGGCGTCGAGGAGGGTGGCGAGGCGATCCTCAACCCCACCAACGGCTCCAGCTACACGGGCACGATCCTGCAGACCCAGCAGGTGGCATCCAGCCGGCTGCGGGCGATCGAGACGGGCCGCTGGCTCGTCCAGGTGTCGCCGACGGGCTTCTCGGAGTTCGTGACGCCCGACGGCGAGGTGCTCCAACGCACGTCCGTCGGCGAGCAGGCCGTGATCTGCGAGCGCATCGAGCTGCGGACCGGCCGCACGTGGTACGTCAGCCTCGGCGATCGCCCGTGGATCGCCGCCCTCGCGGCGGTGCTGGCGACGACATGGGCGCTGACGGTCCGGGCGCGCCGGCGGCCGTCGCCGGTCGACGAGCCCACTGCGCCGGCGCTCGTTTAGCGCGACGGGCGAGCGCCGATCTCGACGATCACGGTGACCGGCCCGTCGTTGGTCAGCGTGACCTGCATCTCGGTGCGGAACCGCCCGGTGGCGACCGTCGCGTCCAGCCGGCGCAACTCGGTCCCGACGGCGTCGACCAGCGGCTCGGGGTGCTCCGGACGAGCGGCGGCGATCCACGACGGACGGCGGCCGCCTGACGTGTCTCCGTACACCGTGAACTGACTGATGACCAGCAGCTCGGCGCCGGCGTCCGCGACGGCGAGGTTCATCACGCCGCGGTCGTCGTCGAACACACGCAGCCGGAAGAGCTTGTCGGCCATGCGCTGGGCGACGTCGGCATCGTCGTCGTGGGTCACCCCGAGCAGTACGCACAATCCTCGCCCGATCCGTCCGACGACTGCACCATCGACGCTGACGGATGCATCGGTGACCCGCTGTACGACGGCTCGCACGAGCTGATGATGGCAGGCACGTCCGTTCGTTACCCGTCGGTAACAAGCCACCTGTAGATTCCCGGCCCATGTCGGACCGGGCGGTTGCCTCGGGCGCGCCGCTGCGGATCGCCTACCTCACCTACCGGGGCCGGCCGCACGTCGGCGGCCAGGGCGTCTACACGCGTCACCTGACCAAGGCGCTGGTCGACCTCGGCCACTCGGTCGAGGTGTTCAGCGGCCAGCCGTACCCGGTGGTCGATGCCCGGATCCCGCTGCGCGAGCTGCCCAGCCTTGACACCTTCAACGACTACTACCCGGGCCGGATGCCGGGGTTCTGGGAGATCAAGACCCGCGCCGACCTGCTGGAGCTGGCCCAGTACTGCACGGGGACCTTCCCGGAGCCGCTGTCCTTCAGCTACCGGGCCCTGCGGGCAGTGGCGCCGCGCGTCGGCGAGTTCGATCTCGTGCACGACAACCAGTGCCTCGGCTACGGCATCCTCGCCCTCGAGAAGCGCATCCCGACGATCGCCACGCTGCACCACCCCATCACCAAGGACCGGCGCCTGGAGATGGACCATGCACCGAACTGGCGCAAGCGCTGGTCGGTCGGGCGCTGGTACTCGTTCGTCAAGATGCAGGGCCGGGTCGCCGCCCGACTGCCGCGCATCGTGGTTGTCAGCGAGAGCTCGATCCGCGACATCCACACCGACATGGGTGTGCCGCTCGAGCGCATGCGCCTCGTTCCGGTTGGCGTCGATCCGGACCTGTTCCGCCCCCGCCCCGACGTGGCCCGCGTCCCGGGGCGGCTGATCACCACCGCGTCGGCCGACGTCGCGTTGAAGGGGCTGTCCTACCTGCTCGAGGCGGTGGCCAAGCTGCGCACCGAGCACGACGTCTCGCTGACCATCGTCGGCAAGCCGAAGTCGGGCAAGAGCATGGACCTGATCGAGAACCTCGGTCTGGCGTCGGCGGTCGACTTCGTCTCCGGAGTCAGCGACGACGAGATCGTGGACCTGTACGCCCGGGCCGAGCTGGCCGTCGTGCCCAGCTTGTACGAGGGGTTCAGCCTGCCGGCGATCGAGGCCATGGCGACCGGCACGACGCTGGTCGCCACCGACGGCGGCGCGCTGCCGGAGGTGACGGGGCGCGACGGCGACACCGTCCTGTCGTGCCCGGCCGGCGACGTCGACGCCCTGGCGGCGACCATCGCCCGCGGTCTGACCGACGCGCCGCTGCGGCAGCGGGTCGGGGACGCCGGACGCCGCCGCGTCCTCGAGCGCTGGACCTGGCGGCGGTGCGCCGAGCTGACCGTCGAGCAGTACCGCGAGGTGCTGGCGATGCCGGCCAACGTGATCAAGTCGCGCCGGAACGGGCGCTGATGCTGACCGTGCGACCGGATCGCTTGGCCGCGCTCGGTCTGCGGCCCGGCGATCTCGTGCTCGACGTCGGCACCGGCTTCGGCCGTCACGCCTTCGAGCTCGCCCGTCGCGGACACCACATCGTCGCAGTGGACCTCGCCGCCGATGAGGTGATCGGCACGCGCGACACGTTGAACGCCATGGTCGAGGCCGGCGAGGTCGCCCCGGGGACCAGCATCGGCGTGCTGCGCGGCGACGCCACCCGGCTGCCGTTCACCGCCGGCGCCTTCGACGCCGTGATCACGTCCGAGGTCCTCGAGCACGTGCCGGACGACGTCGGGGCGCTCGCCGAGATGGTCCGGGTGCTGCGCCCGGGCGGTGTGTTCGCGGCGACGGTGCCGAGCTGGCTGCCGGAGACGATCAACTGGATGCTGTCCGACGAGTACCACGCGCCGGCCGTCGAGGGCGGTCACGTGCGCATCTACTCGGCGACCGAGCTGCGGGCCAAGCTCCGGGCGGCCGGCCTGCACGTGGCGGGCAGCCATCATGCCCACGCGCTGCACTCGCCGTACTGGTGGTTGCGCTGCGCTGTCGGTGTGCAGGACGAAGACCATCGTCTCGTGCGCGCGTATCGCCGGTTCCTCGAATGGGACATCGTTCGCCAGCCGAGGTCAACGGCCTTGGTCGAGCGCGTCCTGTCGCCCGTGCTGGGCAAGAGCCTCGTGCTGTACGGCACCGTGAACGGGGCCTCGTGATCCCCGAGGTGGCGGGCGTGTTGAGCGCCGAGGAGATCTCGATCACGGGTGATCACCTGGCGTCGCTGCAGCTGGGCGACGGCATGATCCCGTGGTTCCCCGGCGGGCACTGCGATCCGTGGAACCACGTGGAGTCGGCGATGGCGCTCGATGTGGCCGGTCGCCACGACGCCGCCGAGGACGCCTACGAGTGGTTGGCCGCCACCCAACGTCCCGACGGCAGCTGGCACAACTACTACCGCAGCGACGGCAGCGTCGAGGATCCGAAGCTCGACACCAACGTCTGCGCCTACGTCGCCACCGGGGTCTGGCACCACTGGCGGTGCACGTGGGATCGCGGGTTCCTCGACCACCTCTGGCCGACCGTCGTGCGCGCGCTCGACTGGGTCCTGTCCCTGCGCCGGGCCGACGGCGTGGCGCGGTGGGCGGTCGAGGCCGACGGCAGCCGGCCGTGGGCCTACGCACTCCTGACGGGCACGTCGAGCATCCAGCACTCCCTGCGCTGCGGGGTGGCGCTGTCGGAGGTCGTCGGCGAGCGGAGGGGCGACTGGTCGGCAGCCGCCGACGTCATGTCCGACGTGGTGGCCACCCGACCGACGGCCTTCGAGCCGAAGCAACGTTGGGCGATGGACTGGTACTACCCCGTGCTGACCGGTGCGCTGACCGGCGAGGAGGCCAAGTCGCGACTCGCCGATGGATGGTCGGCGTTCGCCATGGAGGGATGCGGCATCCGGTGCGTCAGCGACGAGCCGTGGATCACCGCGTCGGAGACGGCCGAGTGCGCGCTGGCCCACGCGGCCATCGGCGACCGGGCCACGGCCACCGACCTGCTGGCGTGGACACGGGCCCACCGCCGCGACGACGGCGCGTACTGGACCGGCCTCGTCTACGCGGACGATCCGGCCACGCCGCCGACGCGCTTCCCGTTCGACGAGCACACGTCGTACACGGCGGCGGCGATCATCCTGGCCGCCGACGCCATCGCCGGCGCCTCGCCGGGCTCGACGCTGTTCACCCCACGACCTCCGCTCGACTGAGCGTTCACGATCGTTTAGTCCGGATGGCCCGCCGCGTCGCACTCGACGAGGGCGCGACTGTCGACATCGATCGTCTCCTCCATCGACTCGAGTGTGGCCTGCATCGCCGTCGGCCTGATGCTTCCGCTGTGGTCACCGTAGGGGTGGTCGAGGAAGGACACGATGACGAGCCCTGCCGCCACCAACGTCGTGACTGCAACCACCATGAAGCCTTGCGCGAACAAGCGTTCCCGGCGATCGGCGAAGAGCACGACGAAGGCCACGGTCAGCACCCCGGCGATCACCAGCACCAGCCAGACCAGCGGCGCGATGACCGGCTGTGCTTCCGACACCCTGCCGCGCCGGCCCTCTTGGCGGATGGCGGCCTGGTCGAGCCAATGCCCGAACGCCTGTTGCTCCCGCGGTTCGTCGAGTTGGGCGACGAGCAACGTGTTCTCGAATCGGTCGAGCCAGCCATCGACGACGTCGCTCTCCTCGCCGAAGCGCATCGTCGTCCACTCGATATTGATCACCGATCGGGCTTAGCAGACCAGGTCGGCGCGCAGCCGGTCCCCGTCGTCCTCGCCGAACAGTTCGCTGGTGCGGAACATCTGCCGGACGGCGACCGCCTCGACGGCGGCGTTCGTTCGGGCCGAGCCGTAGCTGTTGAAGCCGGTGAAGATGACGAACGCCAGCAACACGGCGAAGCCCGAGCCCACGACGCCGAACACACCGCCGGCCTGGGAGTCCTCGATGAACAGCCCGCCCGACGGGAGCAGGCGACGAACGAGGACCAGGGCAGCCAGCGCGACGACGATGGCCGCGACGATCAGGATCCCCGCCGTGGAGGTGTTCACGCGCCTCGGGCCCTCTCACTGAAGCCCGCCGGCATAGGGCGCGGACGCTACTGCGCTGGGTCGACGTGTGACCGTGCGACGTGCACTAGGAGTCGTCGCCGGGCGCCTTCGCCGCAGCCACTTCGTCGGACTCCCGGCCGCTGGTGCCGCTCGGCGGGGAGCCAGCGGCACCCGTCCCGATCCCCTCGCCCGAGAGCGCTTCGCCGGCGCTGACCGGACCGTCCGAGCCGGCGGGGTGCTCGGGCGGCAAGGTGTCGTCGTCCGCCAGCGCGTCGTCGTCGGTCGATGGCAGGTTGGCGTTGGTCACGCCCGCCCCTGCCCGGCGGCTGCGGCGGACGAACGCCGCCACACGACTTCGCCGTCGACCAGCTCATCCGTGCGCTGCAGCCCGGCGCGAACGGCCACCTGCGCCGACACCGAGTGGGCTGGGTGGACGCAGGCGACGATGTCGTCGACACCGCGATCGACGAGCCACCGGACCAGTGCGGTGGCGGCCTCCGACGCGACGCCCCGACCCTGCCACGGCACGCCGACCTGCCAGGCGACGTCGGCCGAGGCGCCGTCCGCGGCGACCGTGGCCTGCACGGTCCCGACGGCGCCGTCGGGCTCGAGGCGGACGATCCAGTTGAGCCACCACTCATCCCCGGTCGGCGAGCGCCCGACGACTTGGCGGCCATAGCGGGAGCGGAGCTGCTCGACGGTCGGCGGCTCCCCGCCGGTGAAGGCGTAGATGCGCTCGTCGGCGAGGACGGACGCCATCTCGTCGGCGTCGTCGACGGTGAGGGGCGTCAACACCAGGCGATCCGTGACCAACGTCGGCGCGGTCCAGTTCATGGAGCGGTCAGTCGTCGGGGGCCGTGGATGCCAGTAGACGACGCGCTCGACGACCGAGATCGCCGAGATCGACACGTCCGGCCTCGGCCGCCGACGCCAGGCGTTGCGCGAGATCGAGGGCGTCGGCGATCAGCGGGGCGTCGGCGGCGACCTCCTCGCCCATCTCGTGCAGGATCGTCCGCTCGGTGCGCGACGCGATGATCGGGTCGGCAAGCCCCTCCACCCACACCTTCGTCCGCCGGCCGTCGCCTCGGTCATCTCCACGCAGCGGCTCGAGCGCATAGATCCGGTCGGATCGCGCGAACTTGCCGAACCCGAGGAACACCATCCGCGAGTCGGTCGGCACGCCGCCCAGTATCGCCGCGATGCAGTCGACAGGTCGCTCCGTTCGCCGACCTCTGCTGCCGAGCCCCGTTGAGCCGCGACCGCGGTGCCATTGGCGAGGACCACGTGCTCGAAAGATGTTTCTCGTTCCTCCTCTTGACAAGTCGCATATCTGTTCGATATAGTGATCATATGTTTGCAAGGCTGGTTGTCGGGGACGTGCAGCACCTCGTCAGCCACGACCCAGCCACCGCTGACGCCACCGCACTGGCGGCACTGGTCACGGTGTCGCAACGGGTGC
>JBPCJL010000279.1:0-6769 GCA_051005355.1 Ilumatobacteraceae bacterium | reverse complement strand
GGTGCCGCACCGGTTGTCGAAGCCGGTGCGCGATATCCTCGCCTACCGGTGGAGTCGGACGATCCAGCGCCGCCCGTGGCTGGGGGTCGTCGCCGGCACCGTGTTCCTCCTTGCGCTGGCGACGCCGCTCCTCGGCCTCCGCCTGGGGACCTCCGACGAGGGCAACTTCGCCGAGGACACGTACACCCGCCAGGCCTACGACGTCCTCGCCGAGGGCTTCGGACCCGGCTTCAACGGTCCGTTCATGATCACCGTCGTCCCCGGTGCCGGCGACAGCGTCACCGCCGTCGACACGCTCCAGCAGGCCCTCGCCGAGACCCCAGGCGTCGCCACGGTCACGCCGGCCTTCCCCAACCGTCCGGCCACCCCTGACGCCTACCTCTTCAACCTCGTCCCGACGACCGCTCCCCAGGACGCGGCCACCACCGAACTCGTCACGACCCTGCGCGACGATGTCATCCCCGCCGTGATCGCCGGCACATCGCTCGACGTCAAGGTCACCGGGACGACCGCCGCCAACATCGACTTCACCGACTTCCTCGCCCAACGCACGTTCGTCTTCTTCGCCGCCGTGCTGGCGTTGTCGTTCCTGCTCCTGATGATGGTCTTCCGCTCGCTCCTGGTGCCGCTCAAGGCCGTCGTGATGAACGTGCTGTCGATCGCCGCCACCTACGGCGTGCTCGTCGTGATCTTCCAGTGGGGCTGGGGCGCCGACCTCATCGGCATCGACAAGGGTCCGATCGAGGCGATGTTGCCGCTGATGCTGTTCGCCATCGTGTTCGGACTCTCGATGGACTACGAGGTCTTCCTGCTCTCCCGGGTCCGCGAGGAGTACGACAAGACCGGCGACTCCGCCACCGCCGTCGCCGACGGCCTCGCCAAGACGGCTCGGGTCATCACGGCCGCCGCCGCCATCATGGTCGTCGTGTTCGGATCGTTCGTGCTCGAGGACGACCGGACCAGCAAATTGTTCGGCATCGGCCTGGCCCTCGCCGTCCTGCTCGACGCCACCATCGTCCGCATGCTGCTCGTGCCGGCCACGATGGAGCTCCTCGGCGACAAGAACTGGTGGATGCCCAGGTGGCTCGACCGGATCATCCCCCGGCTCAACGTCGACGGCCCGGCCAACGACCCCGCCCCCGCCCCGGTCATCGACGAGGCACCGGTCCTCGAACCGGAGCTGGTCGACGCCTGAGGCCGCCCATCGAGGTGCGACCTGAGCGGGCTCACCGCGGCGCGCTCAGGTCACACTTCGCCCGGGTCGCCGGACCGCGCGCCGTCGGCTCGCCACGGCCACGGCCGTCTGAGCACCCACTTCCAGCCCGCCGCGAGCACGGCCACGATGCCGGCGAGCGCGGCATCGACCAGCTCCGGACGGTCCTTGGCGTCGCCGCTCCACACCCCGGCGCGGCGGGGTGCGGGCCCGCCCCGAGCGAACCGTGTGGGGCACTCTGCTGCCGTCCACCGACCATCGGGCCGGCCGAGCCGACAGTCCGCAAGCGGATCCGTCACCGGGGACACCATGCGGCAGGGGCGGCCCGTTCGCCCCTCGACGGCCCGACCGAAGATGCGGCGCACCCGAGTCCTTGCCGTCGGTGCCGACGCACATCTCGATCCAGTCAGAGAAGTTCTCGGCCTTGGAATCACCCTGGGTCTTCTGGAGGCTCCGGCTACATCGAGGCACTGCTTAGCGAGAGCTGAGCGATCAGCGGGTCCGCAGCGCCCCTGGCGGCACTCGGTCTGCTGTCCCGGTCAGGGATCCTTTTGCGGCAAAGGCGCCGCGCCGCGAGGTGCCGGTCGAGGCCACTCCGGCCGATCCGCATGACGTCCGAAAAGCGCGCGCGCCCGATAATCCGCCAACCCCGACCGACCACCGCATCCTCGAAGTGCCGGTATCCCCGACTCGTTCCTCGCAGCGGCGGTCCCGGTCAGGGATCCTCACGCGGGGCCGCCGGCGAGACGCCGGGATGAGAACCGGGGGTTCGGCGAAGGGGCGCTCCGTTGACGGGGTGAGCGAGGCCCTGACGCTGACCGCGATCTTCACCCCAGATGAGGACGGTTGGACAGTGGCCCAGCCCGCCGAGTGGCCGTCGGTCGTCACATGCGGACAACAGTCGACGAGGCGCGCGAGATGTTGCTTGATGCAGCACTTGAGAGGTTCGCGTCGCCTTGCGATGAGGGCCGCGAACCGCCCATTGGCGGCGGGCACGTCGAGCAGATCACGATCGATGTCACCGCAGCTTGAAGCGTCGCGAACTCGAGCGTCACCTCAGCGCACCATCTGCCGTCAGGTTGCGATCTCTACACCCGCCGGACCGCGCTGGGCTGTCGTTGCCGTCCCGCAACAGGATGCGACGTCGCGACGCCGCCACGTCGCCTGCGCGCTACGGGATGAGGCCTTCTGCACGGTTCCACTGGTTTCAGGCGGGCGATTCGTCCTCGCCGTAGCGGGCTTCGGTGTCGTTGGCAACGTCGTCGTCGGCGGACCCGTCGCGCTCGTGCTCGTCCTCTACGACGGGATGAGCATCGGTGGCGTCCGGCGGGTCAGCCACGGTCGTCGCCGCCGTCGCTCGAGGCGTCGCCGGGCTTGGCCATCGAGCCGTGCACCACGGCTGTCGCCTTCTGCGGCAGCACCTTGCCCATAGCGCTCTGCAGCTTGTTGCGCTTCGAGCCGGCGACGACGTGGTCTTTGCCGGCCATCAGTGCCTCGAAGCCGTCGCGGGCGACGTCGGCCGGGTCGTCCTTGTGACCCTCGTCGGCCTTCGACCCCTGCATGCCGGCCCGGTCGAAGAAGTCGGTGTCGGTCGGCCCAGGCATGAGGGCGGTCACGGTGACGCCGGTATCGGCCACCTCGTTGCGCACAGCCTCGGCGAACGACTGCACGAAGGCCTTCGACGCCGCATACGTCGCGTAGTACGGGCCCGGCATGGTGCTGGCCACCGACGACGTGAGCAGCACCTTGCCGTCGCCCCGAGCCACCATGTCGGCGATGGCCAGCTTGGCCAGGTGCACCACCGACGTGATGTTCAGCGCGATGAGGTCGAGGTCATCGTCGAGGGAGGTCTCCACGAAGGCGCCGGCGTTGCCGACGCCGGCGTTGAGGGCGATGGCGTCGACGGGTCGTCCGGCCGACGTGATGTGCGACCACAGCCGCTCGACGCCGTCGCGGCGGGTGAGGTCGACCTGCAGCGCTTCGACGCGTCCAGGCCCGTCGACGCGTTCGGCCGCCTCGACGACCTCGCCACCCTCGGCCGCGATGAGGACGTCGAAGCCGTTGCTGGAGAACTGCCGGGCCAGCTCGAACCCGATGCCACTGGAACCGCCGGTGACGACGGCGTACGGGGCCGGCGAGGACGACTCGGTTGCGGACATGGTGACCTCCTGGTCGTGAGGGGCGATCCGCCCAACCGCTACCCATTTGCCGATCGGCCGATCCGCAGCGATGCCCGGCTCGGGCGCGCAGGCGTGGGTTATCGGCGCCGTCGTGCCGGCCGAAGCCTGCGATGGTGTGGTGTGAGCAGCCGAGACACCCGGGGACCCCGGTACATCGTTCGAGCTGTGGTCGATGGCGATGCTGAGATGCTCAGACGCCTTGCCGTCGACAACGGGCTGTTCGGGGCCGACGAGCTTGACGGGTTCGACGAGATGCTTGCTGGCTTCCTCGATGGGTCGCTTCGACCAGCATGCGTGGGTCGCGCTCGAGACGCACGACCGTCGTCTGCTCGGCGCCGCCTACTACGCGCCGGAGCCCTTCGGCGATCGTGTGTGGAACCTCTATTTCATCGCCGTGGCCGCCGATCAGCACGGCCTCGGCGCTGGAAGCTCGCTGGTCAGCCACGTCGAGGATGACCTGCGTGGTCGTGGCGAAGAAGTAGCCCGAGTCCTGATCGTGGAGACCTCGAGCCTGGACGGATACGAACAGGCCCGCAGCTTCTACCGCCGACACGGCTTCGAGGAGGAGGCGCGAGTGCGGGAGTTCTATGGCCCCGGCGACCACAAGGTGGTTTTCTGGAAGCTCTTGGTCTCCGAGCCGACGACGTGACCTGACGCCGGGCCGGTCCTTCGCCCGGAAGGCGAACCGCTTGCGGTACGTTCCGAAGCCGACCGGCGCAGGGGGCCACGCCACGTGGGTCCGTCCGCAAGCCGGTCCTGACCGGGAGCGGCGGGCAGCAGCGACGACTGGCCGTCGCGGGTGGCTACCAGCGTCGTGCTCAGGAGGCGATGAGTCCTGGTCCGCGGCGCGGTCTGACATGGTCATGCCGATGAGGACGAAGTGCCGCCAACCGAGCCGATGAGGGTCGTCACCAGCCAAGCCGGTGCTGAACTGCATGTCGAGATCGTGGGCCGCGGTACGTGTGTGCTCGTACTCCACGGCGCATACTCCGCTCACCAAGAGATCCAGGCGGCCTTGGAACCGATCCTGTCGACCCAGGGCCGCTACCGACGGCTCTACCCTGACTTGCCGGGCATGGGAGCCTCACCGGCACACGAGTCGATCCAGAGCTCGAACGACGTGCTCGACCTCTTGGGCGACCTCATCGACTCCGAGGCCGGCGACGACCCGTTCCTCGTCGTCGGTCATTCCTACGGCGGTCACCTCGCTCGCGGCATCGCCGCCCGTTACGGCCAGCAAGTGGCCGGGATGGCGCTGATCTGTCCGCTGATGCCGGCCACCATGAACGCGGCCGAGCACGTCGTCATCGGTCCCACCGACGAGGCGACCCGCATGATCGACGTGGATCACGTCGATGAGTACACCGGCTACTTCGTGATCCACACGACGGAAACGGCGCAGCGGTTCCGCGAAGCGGTGGTACCGGTGATGGGGCGATGGGATGGCGACGCGGTCGAGCGGGTCACGCAGCGTTGGTCGCTCGACCCGGACCCCGAGACGACACCGTTCGAGCGGCCGACCCTGGTGCTCACCGGCCGTCACGACTCAACTGTCGGCTACCGGGACCAGACCATGCTCCTCGAGAAGTACTCGTACGCAACGTACGTCGCAGTGGCTGACGCCGGCCATGCCCTGCCCCACGAGCATCCCGAGCTGCTCGCTCACCTCATCGGATTCTGGCTCGGCCGCACCTGACTGCGGCCGTCGACACCCGCATTGGCCTCTCCGGCCGATCCGTCGAACGATGCCCAATGAACCGTGCGTCGTCCACGCTGACGGGTCCGACGAGGGGAACCTTCGGAACGCTCAGTGTCAGGGCTCCGCCGACTCCCGCCGTCCCGAACAATCGGTTCCAAGACGCTGGAGTCAGGGTCGCCGGCCGGTGAGCCCGAGCAGCCGATCCTGCAACGATGCGTCGTGGGGAACTTCGACGGCAGGGCCGAACACCCCCATAGCGCGCCACTCCTCGGCGTTGGGTTCGACGATGTCCCAGGTCGCCGCCGTGAGGTCGTCGGGCAGCGTCGAGTCGATTCCGACCGCTTTGGCGATGTCGTAGGAGCGCATGGCGCGGAAGACGACCGCGTGCCACAGCGCCTCTCGGGCCGAATAGTCCCCGTAGGAGTAATGGACGGTGCGATCGTCGAGCTCAGATTCCTCGAGCGCGATGACGGCGTCGATCGCCTTGTTGGTGAGGTCACGGAACCGCTGGGCGGGTGCGTCGCCGAGCAGGTCGCTGCCATGCGGGTCGCCGTAGCTGTCACCGCCGACGTCCTCGATGGTGCGTCCGGCCATCATGTCGGGGATCCAGGCCTCGTCATAGGCCTGGTAGTCGAGGATCTGACGGAAGGTGTAGGACCCGTCGTCAAAGGTCGGGAAGTCCGACGGAACCTGTTCGGCCCATCGATCATCGGGGATCCGATCGACGACGCCGGCAAGGCGCTGATCGGCCTTCACGAAAGTGTCGATCTCATTCATCTCGTTGAGCTCCTTGTTCGTTTGTCAAACACGCATGACCGAACCTCGCCGGCGCGAACTTCACGCGACCGGGAGGACTCTCGACCTCAGGTTGGATCGCGACAGAAAACCGACCGGTGAACGGTGTCAACGGACCCGTCTGGACCCTCGAACGGGCACTCGTCGTCGACGACAAGCACCGGCGTCCGTCGTCGAGGGGCGGCCAGCGCACGCTCGGCTTCTGCGACGGCCTGCTCCTCCTCGGCCAGCCCTTCCCGAGCCCGATCCCATCGTCATGAGCGACGACACTTGGCATCCTCATGCCCGGAGGTGTACCCGCCAAAGAGCTGTCGCGTACCCATCGCGATCGAGACGCAGTTTCGTAGCCGTGCACGACCGCCGCTCGTGTGCCGCTGTGGGATCCTTGAACGGAATGCCGTACGCCGTGGTGCCTCGATGACCGACGGCGAGTTCGTCGAACACGTACAAGAACGCATCCGCATGGTGACGACATCACCAGCTCCTCGATCGGGATGAGACCCGGCTCGGGCCTGGCCGGGCGCGCTCGCCGAGCGGTGTCACGCCCTCGGGTCCACATGGCCGCAGAGGGGCAGAGTCGGGCGGTGGCGCGCTGTTGAGGAGTGTCTCGGTGCGGCGTTGTTGGTAGCGACATCCCAGCTCGGCGAAGGTGCGGGCGCGAGTTCGTAGGGCGTGGTGGTCGCCGTTGGCGAGGTCGGCGGCGCGCTGCAGCATCGCCGAGGCGACGGGGTTCTCGATGGTGGCGGCGATGCTTCGGTGCAGGCGGCTCTGCGTGTCGGGGTGTTGACCGAGGACTGCCGCTTCGGCCCACAGGGCCGCGTACCACGGCCGCCACATGGCGGCGGCCCAATTGCTCCACACGCCGGGGGCGTCGACGTCGGC
>JBPCJL010000278.1:0-4906 GCA_051005355.1 Ilumatobacteraceae bacterium | reverse complement strand
AGATCGTCATCGAGCCAGTGTTCGAGGCCGACTTCTTGCCGTGCTCGTTCGGGTTCCGACCCAAACGAGGCGCACACGACGCCTTGCAAGTGCTCATCGATGAGACCTGGCGAGGACGGCGATGGATCGTCGAGACGGACATCGCTTCGTGTTTCGAGGCGATCCCGCACGACCAGTTGATGCTCGCGGTCGAGGAACGAGTCGTCGATCGTCACGTCTTGAAGCTCTTGCGGGCGATGCTGCGCGCCGGGGTGATGGAAGACGGGACGATCAGGCGGACAGTGTCTGGCACTCCTCAGGGCGGGGTCGTGTCCCCGCTGCTGGCCAACATCTACCTGCACCGGGTCGACCGGGCATGGCAGACGGCCGGGGTGGGTGTGCTGGTGCGCTACGCCGACGATCTCGTCGTGTTGTGCCGAACGGAACGCGAAGCCGTCCACGCCCTTGCGGTGTTGACGGCGATGCTGGCTGATCTCGGTCTCGAACCGAAAGCGGCCAAGACGAGGATCGTGCACCTGGACGAGGGTCGGCGTCGGCCGGTCAATGTGTGGCGGCAGGGTGGCGGCAGTCGGCCGAAGTGTCGCGGCCATCTGTGCCAATGGATCTGCCAATGGTTCGGCGAAGATTGAGCGGTACGAGCCAACACAGAACAGCACGAGCCGGCACGGCGGTGTAGCGTTGGCCCTGCTCAGCACGGACAAGACGCCATCTGACAACACGGGCCGGATCGTTCTGCTCACCCTCTCAAGGTGGCGGCACGGGTTCGAATCCCGTACGGGCTGCCAAGGAATACCAGGTCAGAGGCCCTTCGGGGCCGACCCTCGGCGTGTGCCACTAGGTCGCGCTACTGCGTTGCTACTCAATGTGTCTGCGGGGCACTCGGTTCGACGGCTTCGGCTCGTAGAGCATTGCTGTGACCTGCGACGAGGCGCGTCGACCTGATCCCGATGACGGCAGGCTGATCGTCCGGCACCGACAAACAGTGGTGTCACGCGTCCATCGAGTCGACGGCCAAACCCCTGCGGGGCTCTGCAAGGTCAGAGGCCGGTGATCCGCCGCTCGATGAGCGTCGCGCCCGAGCCGAGCTGCGCCTGACGCCGTACCGGGAATGAATCGGTGAATGGCTCGCACGAACCCTGCACCACGGCTCAACACGAGATGCCGCGAGGGACGAACCCCGCGGGCGCTGTGGAAGCCTTGGTGGTGCACACAGCGCGAGACGTAGCCACGGACAGGTACGAGGAGCTGCGCTGCCCCGGCAGCTCGCCGAGGATGGACGCAACCCGCTTCTCGATGCATCACCTCGGTTGTCCGGCCGGGTTGAGGCCGCCGAACTCGATGGGTTGCTGTTCGCCATCAGCCCGCTTCGCGACGAGGGCTGGCGTCGGCGCTGATCGGATGCGATGCGCTGGTCAGCTTCGGCCCTTCAGCTCGTCGCGGGTTTCGCCGAGGGTGTCGGCGGCGTAGGCACCGCGACGACCCATCGGCTCGCTCGCTCCCGTGGTGGTGTCCTCGCGGGTCTGGCGTTCGAGCTCGGCGTTCAACTCGGCGCCGGAGATGACGACCACCGCAGTGAAGTGAGCAGCAGCCACAACATCAGCACGACCACGGCCGCCAACGACCCGTACGTCTCGTTGTAGGACCCGAAGTTGGACGTGTACAGCGAGAACAGCACCGACGCGATCAGCCACACGATCGTGGCGATGATGGCGCCTGGTGAGACCCATCGCCACTCTGCGGGGTCGCGGTCCGGCGCGATCCGGTACAAGATGGCGAGGACGACCAGCATGCCGCCGAGCAACACCAGCCAGCGCACGATCCACGCGGCGACAGTCGCGACCGGTCCCAGGTCCAGGCTGTCAAAGAACGCCGGCGCAGCGGCGATGACGGCGAGGGCGAACACGACGAAGATGATGGCGCCGACGGTGAGCACCAGTGACAGTCCCCGCCGCCGCACAAAGCTGCGACCTTCGTCCTCGTCGTAGGCGGTGTTGATCGCTTCCACAAGGTGCGACATCGCGCTCGACGCCGACCACAACGCCAGCAACAGGCCGACGATCGCCGCCGCGATGGCAGTGCCCTCGGCCGAGGCCGAGATCGATGCCAGCTGCTGGCTCACCAGGTCGCGCACCTCCCTCGGCGCCGCCTCGAGCGCGCCTTCGACCTGCTCTTGAATCTGAGCTGGCTCACGAACAGCCCATACACGGAGATGAGTGCGATGAGGCCAGGCACGAGCGCCAGCAGCGCGAAGAAGGCAACTCCCCCTGCGAGCAGCGGGACGTTGTCTTGGCGAACCTCGGCCCATACACGGGCTACTACATCGCGCCACCCTCGTGCGTTGATCTCTGTCGGCGACGAAGCTTCACGTCCGCGCTCGGCGGTGGCGGGCGGCTTCGCGGTAGACGACATCGGTGCTCCTCTGGTCCAGAGCAAGTCTCTTCCCGCCTCTGCGACGAGTGCAACCACGCCGCGCCACTTCGCGGCGCACGCCCGTCGAGGTCCCGAAGGCGTCGAAGCCAGTCGCGAACCAGGTGAGCGGACCGCGAGGCAGGTCTCGGCTGTCGTCGAACACGGCGCCAGGCCGTCGGTCCAACGCCCCCGGATCGATGCGTCACGGTGAGCGACTCTGTCGGCGGCATGCCGTGGGTCAGCGGCTGGTCAGATCGCTCTCGCCGCCTGGGCCGCTTGGTGGATGGCGGGACGGATGCCATTGGTGCCGTTGACGTCGCCGACGAGGTGGACGGTCGACGTCCCCAGGGAGTCGGCCGCAAGGTGCTCGGCGAGCTCACGGTTCGGATGGTTGTAGGTCACGATCACGACGGTGCGCGCGGCAATCGCTCGTCGGCGGTCGGTGAACGGCACGCCGACGATGACCTCGTCCGGGGTGATCTCCACCAGGTGATGACCCCCGACGTGGTCGAAGTCTCCCGACATGAGGCGCTCACGGGCGGCACCCACGGTGGCCGGCGGGTACGGCACGTTCTCCCCGATCGCCTGGTGGCGGGAGATCATGGTGGTCTTGAGGCCCGCTTCGAGGAACGCGTCGGCGACGGAGATCGCCTCGAACGTTCCGGTGTCGTCATAGACGACCGCCGGTCATTCGAGTCGGGCCCGCCCGCCGAACCCGAATACGTCCTACGAGCAGAAGACGTGGGCGAGGTCGTGTCCTGGCACGGGGGTCACCGGGGTCGACAGCTGGAACCCGTCACGGCGGGGTGCGCTCCCAGTGGCGACGATCAGTTCGTCAGGTGCGACCTCGCCGACCACGTCCGGGTCGACGATCGAACGGAGCCGGATCGTCACCCCGAGGCGCTCCACCTCGCCGGACAACCACTCGGTGATCGCGCCGATGTCAGACCGGTGCGGCGCCGAAGCGGCGATTGCGACCTGACCCCCGAGACGGCGGGTCGCTTCGTGGAGATGCACCTCGTGGCCCCGGAGCGCAGCCGTGCGGGCCGCCTCGAGGCCGGCCGGACCGCCGCCCACCACGAGCACGCGCTTGCGCACGGGAGCCGGCCCGGGCGGCTCGAACGGGATCGTCGTCTCCTGTGCGGCGGCGACGTTGACGACGCACGACAGGGTGCCCGTGGCCATCAGGTTGCCGACACAGCCGAAGCTGGATCCGATGCACGGTCGGATCAGGTGGTCCTCGCCACGGCGGGCCTTGCTGACGAGCTGCGGATCAGCGATCAGGGCGCGGACCATCGACACCATGTCGGCGGCGCCACTCGCCACGATGTGCTCGGCGTGGTCGAGGGTCATGATCCGCCCGACGACGATGGTCGGCTTGTCGACCGCCCTCGTGATCGCCTCGTTGGCCGGCATCTCGTTGCCGACCGGGTCGTCCATCGTGGACAGGAGCTTGTGGAACCGCCAGTAGGAGCCCATGTGCAGCGACACGTAGTCGACGTGCGGCTCGACGATCCGCGCTATCTCCGCCACATCGTCAGGCGTTAGACCGCCGGGGATGTACTCCTCGTTGGGCAGGCGGATGCCGACGCAGAAGTCGTCGCCGACCGCAGCTCGGATCGCCGCCAGGATCTCCTTGAGGAAGCGCATCCGGTTTTCCAGCGAGCCGCCATAGTCGTCGGTGCGGACGTTGTTGGCGGGGGAGAGGAACTGCTCGATCAGGTAGCCGCTCGAAGCGTGGAGGTCGACGCCATCGAGACCGCCGTCGCGGCAGCGCCTCGCCGCGGCCGCGAACGCTTCGACCATCTCGCCGATCGTCGATCGAGTCATCTCGGTCGGGATGCCACCGATCATCGGGCTGGGGATGGCGCTCGCGGAGATCGATCCGCGCCATCATCTGGCCGTACAGCGGGATGACGTCGTCGCTGTACAACGGCGTGACGCTCGGCGCGTCGGCGTGCACGCCCGTCGCCTCCAAGGTGCTCATCCCAACCCCACCGGCGGCCCGTGCTTCGTGGTAGGCGATCAGCCGCTCACCGCTCAGCGCCGTGCCGTGTGCCGAGCGAACGATCCGATTGGGGATCGTGATCGGCCCAACCTGGATCGGTGCGAAGAGATGCGGGAACGCCATGGCCCCACCCTGCCCGACGGGTCACGTTCGTGACCAGACGAGCCGGACATGGCGACGATGTGGACCGCTGGGTCGCGTCGCAGCGAGTGTCCGTCAAAGGGAGTCGGCGAGCTGGAGGCGCAGGACGTCCCTCGTGAAGTCGCAGGCGTAACCGGTCCAGGCGTCGCGCAGCAGCTTCTCCGGGCCGGCGCCCGTCGTCACGCCCATGGCGCCGTGCAGCTCGACGGCGCGACTGGCGTTGGAGATCGCCACGTCGACGGCGTGGGTCTTGGCGGCCGGCACCTTCCACATCGCCTGCGGGTCGCCGGCGTCGACGGCCGCCGCGGCATCCCACACGAGCAGCCGCGCGGTCTGCAGGTCCACGGC
>JBPCJL010000277.1:0-3222 GCA_051005355.1 Ilumatobacteraceae bacterium | reverse complement strand
CGAGAACCGTGAGCTCAGCGGACGGACGTCGGTACGCACAGCTCACAGATCGCCGCGCACCTCGCCGCTGTCGGCGCGGCTCAGGTGTGGCGGATCGACATGCCGCCGTCGACGGGGATGATCGCCCCGTTGACGAAGCTCGACGCCGGAAGGCAGAGGTTGAGCGTCATGTGCGCCACCTCTTCAGGGTCTCCGTAGCGGCGCAGCGGAACGCGCCGGCGGGCGTAGGTGTCCTTGTCGGCGTCGCTGATCGACGCCGTCATGCCGGTGCGGATCGGGCCGGGGCAGATGCAGTTGACGGTCACACCGTGACGCCCGAGCTCGACGGCGAAGCTCTTCGTCAACCCGACGACGCCGGCCTTCGACGCCGCGTAGGCGGCCATGCCGCCGGTCGTGACGATCGCTTCGGTCGAGGCGATGTTGACGATCCGACCCTCGCCGCTCGCCATCAGGGCCGGCAGGGCGGCCCGGATCAGGTGCGCGTGCGCAGACAGGTTGACGGCGATGGTCTCGTCCCAGTTCGTCAGGAACTCGTCCTGGTCCTGGAAGGCCGAGCTCGGGCGGGCGACGCCAGCGTTGTTGACGAGCAGGTCGAGACCACCAAGCAGGTTGACCGCGTCGCCGACGAGCCGATCGACCGCCCCGACGCTCCCGATGTCCGTGACGAAGCCAGCGGCGGCGCCGTCGCCGTGGGCGTCGACGATCTCGGTGACGACAGCGTCGACGGAGTCCTGGCGCAGGTCGACGACGGCGACCCGCGCGCCCTCGTCGGCGAACAGCTGCGCCGTGGCGCGTCCCATGCCGCTCGCCGCGCCCGTGACGAGCGCCCGCTTGCCGGCGATCGACCGTGACCGCGTCGTCAGCCGCACGACGGCGCCGACCTCCCGGTCACGACGTCCGTTGGTCCTGGATCCGCACCGCGACGTCGGGCTTCCCGTTCTGGGTGCCGTCTCTGCCAGGAGCTGACGGAGGTCGCACCCAGACTGCGCCGTGGCGTCAAGGTCGCACCTCGTAGAAGGCGTTGATGGCGTGGTCGACCGGCAGCTTGCGAAAGCGAGTGAAGCCGGCCGATCGCGCCATCGCCTCTGCCCGTGATGCGGAGAGCCCGAGCGTGCCGAGCCCGGCGCCGCCCGGTTCGGACAGCGCCGACGACATGCACGACATGACGCTGATGCCGTACATCAAGGACGCCATCGGGTTCCGCGTGGCGTTCTCGGTGAACGTGTCCAGCGCCTTGATGTCGACCAGCAGCCACGATCCGTCGTCGCGCAGCGCCCCTCGGATGACGCGCATCGTCGCCTGCGGGTCGGTCATGTCGTGGATGCAGTCGAGCGTGGTGACGAGGTCGACGGAGTGGTCGTCAGGCATTGGCGAACGCCGTGGGTCATGGAAGCTGGCGTTGGTCAGCCCGGCCCCGGCGCGCCGCTCCTCCGCCCGGGCCAGGGCGTGCTGGGAGATGTCGTAGCCGGCGACGGCGCTCTGCGGGAACGCCTCGGCGAGCATCAGCACCGCCCCGCCGGCGCCGCACCCGACGTCGATCGCCCGGCCACCGGCGCCCAATCGGGCACTGACGTCGTCGAGCGCCGGGATCACGTCGGCGACGAGGTGGGCACGGTTCCACGGCTCGAAGCTGCGCTCGATGCCGACGGCACCGTCCGGACCGTGGCTGTCGTAGTCGTGGCCGAGCCCCGTGCGGAAGCTCTCCGGCAGCTCGCGCAGCGACTCCATCGTCGACGGCAGGCGGTGGAACATCCCGACGCCGAACGCCTCGTGCTGCGGCGACGCCAGCACGGCGACCGCCTCCGGCGCGAGCGAGAACCGCTCGTCGTCACCACTGTCGTCGGCAACGAGGATCTCGGCCGCCGCCTGGTTGTAGGCCCACTCGCGCACCCAGCGCTCGACGAGCTGGGTGCGCGCTGCCAGCTCGGCCGACGTCAGCGGCTGACCCGCGTCGGCCAATGCCCGGTACAGGCCGAGTCGATCGCCGAGGTGGATCATCCCCGAGGTGATGGCCCCCTCCAACTTGGAGAAGACGAGGAACTGGAAGGCCTTCAGCCGGTCGGGGTCGAGCTCATTCGTCGTGGTCATCGCCGCCGACCGTAGGCCCGTCCGTCAGCGTCGATCCACGTGGATCGTCCCGCGACGCCGATGCCGACGCCGACCCCGACTCGAACGTGCAGCCGTGGATCGGCAACGACGCGGGGTTCGGGGTGGTCGTGTCGTCGTAGATCGCCGTCAACAGCGGCTGCGGGCAGCGCCGCTGCTCCTCGAGCGCCCAGCGCAGCTCGAGGTGCAGGTGCGCCACACCGGACCGCCCCGAGCTTCCCGACGTGGCGATGTGCTGGCCGGCCACGATCACGTCGCCGACCGAGATGTTGAGCTCGCTGTTGTGGCAGTACGTGTGGCGCAGCCCGAAGGTCGTCTGGATCGAGACGCCGTTGCCGCACGTGATGCAACCCGCGGGGTTCCCGCGCGCGACGCAGTTGAAGTTCCACCAGTTGCTGTCCCAGTGCTGCGTCGAGACCACGGTGCCCCGGCCAGCGCGTAGATCGGCGTACCCACGGGCAGGCTGAGGTCCCACGCCGGGTACGAATGGTGCTTGTCGTCGAGCGTGGATCGGGCGATGCGGTGGCGCAGGGCCGGCAGCGCCCAGCAGCCGTCCGCTGTCGCCGGCCCCGGAGGACCCGCCGGGTTCGGCACGTACGTCGTGGTCGACGTGGTGGACGTTGGCGGCGGCAGCGGGGGCAGGGTGGTCGTCGTGCCCGGCGGCGGCGGCGGCGGCGGCATCTCCCCGCACGCCGAGCGATGGGCGGCCCGCTGTAGGCCGTCGTCATCGCCGAGGAATCGGGTGGCACGGGCGGTGGCTCGCACCCCGGTTGGCACTGGTAGACGACAGCGGCAGCGCGGCGAGGCCGAGCAACCTCGAGCCCCGCTGCCACCGCCGACGCGATCTCATCGCGTGCGATCGGCGGCCGGGAGGTGTTCGACGTCGGAGAGGGCGGTGAGGCTGAACGTGTAGCCGTCGCCCAACGGGATGGCCTCCAGCCGGCTGACCGACGCGTGGCGCAGCACCATGCGCTCCCACTCCCACGGCGTGGGGGGAAGGCCGAGGAGGTGGCAGATCACGATCGAGTTCGTGCCGGCATGGGCGATCAGCGCGATCCGGGCGCCCGGCTCGGCGATCTGCCACACCGGCAGCTCGGACTCGACCTGTTCGACACC
>JBPCJL010000276.1:0-10470 GCA_051005355.1 Ilumatobacteraceae bacterium | reverse complement strand
CATCAGCAATGGACCGAGGGCGGACGGTTCGGCGACGAGGTCCGGCCGGCTGCGCACCTTGCGACATCCGTCGCCGCCGACCTGCCATCGCGACCCGGCCGATTCGACGACGAGCTCGTCGTCGGTGCCGTAGCTGCGCGCGGCGAAGCACGCCGCCACGTCGCGGACGTGGCACCAGACCATGTCGTTCAGCTCGACCGTTCGCAGCGCCCGCGGATCGATCAGCAGGTAGGGCAGCGGGTCGTCGAGGGCCAGGACGCGACTGCGGATCGGACCGACGAAGTCAACGGAGAGCACGGCGTCCCAGAGGGCGACGTGGGCATCCGGTGTCGCCGCCGCCAAGTCGTACAGCTCGAGCTCGTGCGCCGGATGACCGTCGTTCCAGTGCGAGGTGACCTTCCACGACGCGAACCCGTCGTCGTGCAGCACCCACGTGGCGTCTGCCCCACGGTCGCCGACCTGCGCCCGTAGCCACGCCGCCGAGCGGGAGATCTCGCCGGCCCGCAGCGGGCAGATCCGTTCCCAGCGCGCCGCCAGCTCGTCGGGCAGCGCCGGGTCATCCCATTCGACGGTGCTGACGGTGCGTCGCGCCGGCCGGAAGGCCGTGGCCAGCTGAGCCCGGCGTCGGTCGAGGACGGTGATCCGCCGCGACGTGGCGACGCCGTAGCCGAAGCGCTCATAGATGCCGCCCTCACTGGCCGTCAGCGCGGCCAGCGGCTCGCCGCGCGCGTCGATGTCGCGGTGGACCTCGACCATCAGTCGGGTCAGCACGCCTTGGCGGCTATGGGTGAACGCCACGGCGACGAACGTCACGCCACCGGTCGGCAGCGTTCGCCCGCCCGGCACCGTCATCTGCAATGCGTACGAGCCGGCAACTCCGACCGTGGCGCCATCGTCCACGGCGATGCGGAAGCGGTCGAACTCCATGACCGTGCGCTGGCGCGCGAGATCCTCGGGCTTCCAGGGCTCGGCGAAGGCGCGACCGTCGAGGCGGAAGATGGCCTCGACGTCGTCCTCGCCGGGGACGCGAACCTCGATCATCGACCGATCCTGCCAATCGGGCCGGCGCGCGAAACGGTCGATTAGCGTGCGCACCGGATGGCCACCGTGACGTTCTCCGGCGCCACGCGCACGTACGGCGGTCTCGACCACCCGGCCGTCGACAGCCTCGATCTCGAGATCGGCGACGGTGAGTTCCTCGTCCTGGTCGGCCCGTCCGGCTGCGGCAAGTCGACGACACTGCGCATGCTGGCCGGGCTCGAACCCGTCGACGAGGGCTCGATCCACATCGGCGACCGTGACGTGACGAAGGTGCCCGCCAAGGACCGGGACATCGCCATGGTCTTCCAGTCCTACGCGCTGTACCCGCACATGACGGTGGCCGAGAACATCGGTTTCCACCTCAAGGTCAAGCGGATGGCCCGGCGCGAGCGGGCCGAGCGGGTGCGCGAGGCGGCCAAGATCCTCGACCTCCAGGAGCTGCTCGACCGCAAGCCGGCGAAGCTCTCCGGCGGTCAGCGCCAACGCGTGGCGATGGGCCGGGCCATCGTCCGTGAGCCCCAGGTCTTCTTGATGGACGAGCCGCTGTCGAACCTCGACGCCAAGCTGCGCGTGCAGACGCGCACGCAGATCGCCGCCCTGCAGCGCCGCCTGGAGGTGACCACGGTCTACGTCACCCACGATCAGGTCGAGGCGATGACGATGGGCGATCGCGTCGCCGTGCTCGACCGAGGCGTGCTGCTGCAGTGCGCCTCCCCACGGGAGCTGTTCACGGCGCCCGTCAACGCCTTCGTCGCCGGGTTCATCGGCTCCCCGGCGATGAACTTGTTGGCGGCCAAGGTCGGTGACGATGGCGCCACGCACGGCAGCCTGACCGTGCCGCTGTCCCCCCAACAACGTGGTGCGTTGACGTCCGACGAGGTCACCATCGGCGTGCGCCCCGAGGACTGGAAGATCTCGTCCGAGGGTGGCCTCGACGTCACGGTGGGGGTGATCGAGGAGCTGGGGTCGGAGGCGTTCCTCTACTGCACCGACGACTCCGCCGGCCACAGCGAGTCGGTGGTCGCGCCGCAGGTCGTCGCCCGGGCCGAGGGGCTCAGCGTGAACGCGCCGGGCGACTGGATCAGCCTCGTCCCGAAGCGGGTCCACCTGTTCGACACCGCGACCGGCGCGCGCCTCTAGGGGTTCCGGCCTTCCCCCCGCTCGGCGGCGGCCTCGTCGACCTGGTCGGCATCTGCGTCTTCGGCGTCGTCGTCATCGTCATCGTCGGCGGGCCGGGCGTCCCACATCGAGTCGTCGTCGACCAGCTCCGCCTCCTCGATCTCGGCGTCCCTGAGATCGTCGAAGACCACGGGGTCGGCGCCGTCGTCGACCACTTCCCCTTCGGTGAGCTCGGCGTCCTGGTCGCCGTCGACGGCACCTCCTGGGCCCGCGGCGCTGGCGGGGATCAGGATGTCCTTCGGCTTGTCACGCGTCGCCACGAGGTACAGGCCACCGCCGACGACGCAGGCCAGCGCGACCCACTGGTTCCAGCGCAGACCGCCCAGCTCGTCGGCGGGATCGATGCGCAAGCCCTCGACGAAGAAGCGGATCACGCCGTAGCCGAACACGTACATCGCCAGCAGGCGGCCGCCGGCAGGGCTGAAGCGCTTGTCGATCCACAGCAGGATCCCGCACAGCGCCAGGTTGCAGAGGGACTCGTACAGGAACGTCGGGTGGAACGTCTCGTCCGATTCGAAGCCGGCCGGGCGATTGGCTGGATCGATCTCGAGCGCCCACGGCAGGTCAGTCGGCCCGCCGAACAGCTCCTGGTTGAAGTAGTTCCCCCACCGTCCGATCGCCTGCGCCAGGGGCAGCGCCGGCGCCACCGCGTTGAGCCCGGGGCCGAGGGGGATGCCGCGCCGTACGTGGCCGACGTAGGCACCGACGAGGATGCCGGCCAGCATCCCGCCGGGGATGCCGAGACCGCCTTCCCAGATGGCGAACACGGCGCCGAGGTCGTCCTCGAAGCGCTCCCAGTCGGTGATCACGTGGTAGAGGCGGGCGCCGATCACGCCGGCCAGAACCCCCCAGATGGCGATGGAGTTGGCGTCATCGCGCGTGCCGATTCCCTTGGCCTCGAGGCGGCGGCCGAACAGCCACACGCCGACGATCACGCCGAGGGCGATCATCAACCCGTAGGCGTTGAGCGACAGTGGCCCGATCGTCCACGTGCCCGACGAGGGGCTCGGGATGTCCGCCGGGACCAGGGTGATGAGCACGGTCACGATGCGGCGGTCACCTTGCGGGCGAAGTCGACCGCGGCCACGTCGATGATGTCGCGGTCGAAGTCCTGGGTGGCGACGTGGTAGCTGCGCTCCAACCAGCGGTGGTCGACCGGGCCGCCGTAGTGGGCGGCCAGGTAGTCGCTCTGGGCGGGTTCGACCGTGTGGTCCTGGCGGGACGTGAAGACCAAGAGGGGCTGGTGCAGCTCGCCGTACTGCTGCGACAGGGGCGCCAAGCCGTCGTCGATCATCGACAGCAGCGGCCGGATCGGGGTCCCCTCGTAGGCGATCTCGTGGGCATCCGGGTCGGCGATGTCGCTGCCGATCCCAGGGATCACCTCGGTGCCGTCGTCGAGCATCTCCCGGAGCATGGCTTGGACGTCATCGGCCGGGGGCTCGGTCGCCGGGTTGACGCAGATCAGCCCGACGGCCTCCGGGTGCTGCAGCCCGCACCACAGGGTCAGCGACCCACCCATGCTCAGCCCGGCGATGACGATCGACGAGGCCCGCTCGGCGAGGCGCTCGTAGGCCCGCCCGACCTCGCCGGTCCAGTCGGCCCAGCACGTCGACTGCATGTCTTCGACGGTCGTGCCGTGGCCGGGCAAGCGAGGCAGCTCGACGTCGAACCCGGCGCC
Source organism: Ilumatobacteraceae bacterium (assembly GCA_051005355.1). Lineage (GTDB taxonomy): Bacteria > Actinomycetota > Acidimicrobiia > Acidimicrobiales > Ilumatobacteraceae > JALZMG01. Next base: position 6,572 of record JBPCJL010000276.1, on the reverse strand, counting down.
GGCCAGCGCCTCGGCCAGGCCGCGCACGGACGACGGATTGCCGGTGAACCCGTGCAGGACCAGCGCCCCGGCCGCGCTCGCGTCGACCGAGGTGTGGGACCACGCCTCGGCGCCGAGCATGACCGGTGGCTGGTCGGTGGCGCCGTCGGTGGTCACGACAGCGATTTCTAGCCGTTCCGATGGCGCCGAAGCGGGCGCGTGCGTCGCCGTGCCGATGGCGCCGAAGCAGCGCGTGGCTCGCTCTCGCTCGACGGGATGCCCGTCTGCTCGCTACGGCACGGGCCAAACGGTCATTATCGAAGCAGCCGCCATGCGGTCGTAGCGACGATGATGGCCGCCGTGCCGCAGCAAGACGGAGACCCACAGCCGGCGAGCGAGCGGATGCGGGTGCGGCGTGGCGCCATCCGCGCCGACTACGACCGCCGGACGATGTTCGAGGTCCTCGACGCCGGGTTGATCGCCCACGTCGGCGTCGTGACCGACGACGGCCCGATCGTGCTGCCGATGGCCTACGGCCGTTCGGACGAGTGGCTGTACCTGCACGGCTCGGTGGCCAACGCGGCGCTGCGCGCGGCCGTCGGCCAGGACGTCTGTGTCACGGTCACGTTGGTCGACGGCATCGTGATCGGGCGCAGCCCGTTCCACAACTCGATGAACTACCGGGGCGTCGTGGTGCGCGGGATCGCTCGGCGGGTCGACGATCCCGACGAGCACCAGCAGGCGCTGCGCCTCGTCAGCGATCACGTCGTGGCGACGTGGGACAGCGGGCGCCCGCCGACCGACCGCGAGGTGCGCCGGACGATCGTCATCGCCGTGCCGCTCGTCGAGGCGTCGGCCAAGGTTCGAGGTGGCGACCCGGTCGACGAGCCGGAGGACCTGGCCGGTCCGCACTGGGGCGGCCACGTGCCGATCCGGTCGGTCTGGGGACCGGCGGTGTCCTCGGATGACCTCGTCACCGGGGTCGCCGTCCCGGCGGCGATCGCCGCGCTGGACGGGACGCCAGTCTCGGAGGGGGCGTCGACCGCTCCGTAGCCTCGGCGGCCATGCCGCGCCGCCGTTCGACTCGGCAGTTGGAGAGCTCGGCGGTCACGGCCATCGGTCCGGTGCTGGTCATCGCCCCGTTCAGCCTGCTCGCCCTTTTCGTGCTGTGGCTCGTGCTGCGCGCCTTCGTCGAGCTGCCCTTCTGGTGGTTCGCCGGCGGCTACCTCGCCGCCACCCTCCTGCTGTTCGTGCGGCCGGTCCAGGCGCTCGTGCTGACGCCGCTGTTCGGCGCTCGTCGGGCCACGCCGACGGAGGTGGAGCGGATCCTGCCGCTGTGGCGCGATCTCGCCATCGCCAACCGGATGCCGCCCGAGCGATACCTGCTGCGGGTGCTGCCCAGCGACGAGCTGAACGCCTTCGCCTGCGGTGGCCACCTGGTCGTCGTCACGTCGTTCGCCGTGGCCGAGCTGACCCGGCGGGAGCTGGCGGGTGTGCTGGCCCACGAGCTGAGCCACCACCTCGGGATGCACACGGTGGCGCTGACCGTCCGCCACTGGTTGTCGCTGCCCGTCGTGCTGCTGGCGAGGTTCGGGTTCTTCCTGCAGAACGTGGCCAGGGCGGCGACGGAGGCGTTCGCCGCCGAGTCGAAGGGCCTGACGATCGTCGGGCGGGTGCTCGCCGCCCTGCTCGTCGTGGTGTCGCTGCCGTTCGTGGCGTCGCTGTGGGCGTCCGACGTGCTCGGCAACCTCGTCGCCCACCGCTCGGAGCTGCAGGCCGATCGACGGGTCGTGCGGATGGGCTACGGGCGGGAGCTGTCGCGGGCGCTGCGGCGGGTCGTCAGCCTCGGTGGCGGACGGCGCACGGTCGGCTGGCGGGCCCGTCTCGCCGCCTCCCACCCGCCGGCGCTGACCCGGGTGGCCCGCATCGACGCCATGCTCCGGCACCCGGCCCGCTGACGGCACACTGGTCCGATGCGCAGCAGTCGTTCGGCCAGCGAGCCGTCGCTGCGGCCGGACGACTACCCGTTCCGCCACCGCGTCCGGGTGCGCTTCGCCGAGACGGACCTCATGGGCGTCGTCCACCACAGCCGCTATTTCCCGTACCTGGAGGAGGCGCGCGTCGCCTACCTCGTGCACATCGGCCACCCGTACCAGGAGTGGCAGGAGGTCGGACTGAACGCCGCAGTGCTGGAGGCGTGGCTGCGCTTCCGGCACCCGCTGCGCTTCGACGACGAGTGCGACGTGCACCTGCGCCTGGCGGCAGCGACGCGCACGACGTTCGAGATGGTCTACCTGCTGACCGTCGACGGTCGCCCGGCGGCGACCGGCGCCACCGTCCACGGCATGGTCACCGCCGACGCCCGCCCCACCCGCCTCCCCACCTGGCTCGTCGATCTCGCCGCCGCACCCTGAATCGCTTCTCAAGCGTTTTCAGGGGTCAGGTTTGACACCAAAACCACCCACAGAACCCGAGCCGCTCCGATTCCGAGCGTCCGGGTGGGCCACCCCCAAGAGGGGTTCCGTCGTGACCCACCCGGACGGACCCGGGGTTCCCGCACGAGCGCGATCTAGGCGGCGACCGCTCCCGGAACGGGGCCCTCTGTCGCCACACGGCGCCCCACGGCGCCGGTGACCAGACCAAGTCCTTCCAGTCCGGGCAGGGCATGCAACCGATCTGTGCGCTGCCGGTAGTCGTCGATGTCGAACGGCACCGACGACCCATTCGGGTCCGCCCGAGCAACGGATTTTCGCCCCGCGAGCATTTTCGTGGCGCAGAACCGCTTCTGTCCTCCGCAATCGACCGTTGTGAGTCGGTTGCGGAGGACAGAAGCGACCTCAGTGGCGGGACCAGGCGTCGGCGCCGGCGATGGCCACCGAGATGGCCCGGTCGACGGCGGCCTCCACCTCGTCCTCGCGCACGCCCTCGTCCTCGATGCGCTGGGCCACGATGGCCAGGACCGCTGCGGCGGCGAACCCGTACACCGTCCCCATCTTGAACAGGGTGCCGGCCTCCATCTCGAAGCTGAGCACCCCGACGTCGTGGTATTCGTCGATCATCCCGCGGTGGCGCCGCAGGAGGTGCGGGTTGGCGGAGGAGGCGGCGCGCTCCTGGCCCTCGTAGAACGTGTCCACCGACGCCACGACGCCGACGTGGCGCTCGACGCCGAGCCCGTCGGCGGCATCGGCCAGCGCCACGGTGAGGAACGGGTCGGCGACGGCCGGGAACCGCGGCGGCGCGATGTCGTCGGCGGCGCCCTGGTTGGTCAGCGCACCCGAGGCGATGACGATCGCGCCCACGCCGACCTCGGCCCGGATCGAGCCGGACGTCCCGATGCGGATGAACGTGCGGATGCCCGCCTGCACCAGCTCGTTGACCACGATGCTGGCCGACGGCGCGCCCATGCCGCTCGTGGCGCAGAGCACCGGCGCCCCGCCGGGCAGCCGGGCATGGAACGCGTCGAGGCCACGATGTTGCGACAGCGCCACGCCGTCGTCGAGGTGGCGGGTAGCGATCAGCTCGGACCGGGCGGGATCCCCGCTGAGCAAGGCGATGGTCGTGCCCTCCGGCAGATCCTCCGGGTCGAAGGCGACGTGGTAGAGCCGCGAAGACATCCACCGGGACTGTAGGACTCGGCCGCCGTCGCACCGAGTCCGTATCGTGCGAGTCAATGGATGAACAGGTGCCGTTGGTCGACTACCTCGTGCTGGGCGAGCAGCCCCACCTGCAGGCCAACGAGTGCACCTCGTGCGGCGCCCGCTACTTCGACCGTCGCAACGCCTGCGCGTCGTGCTTCGCCACGGAGTTCCGCACCGTCGACGTCGCCACCGACGGCACGGTGAACACGTTCACGATCGTCGCCCTCGCCGCGCCCGGCATCCCAGTGCCCTTCGTGTCCGCCGTCGTCGACTGCGACGGCACCCCGGTGCGGGGCAACATCATCAACGTCGAGCCTGATCCCGACCACGTCTCGACCGGCATGAAGGTCCGCCTGGCGACCTACTCGCTCGGCACCGACGACAACGGCGTCGAAGCCGTCGGCTTCGGCTTCGAACCGGCCGCCTGAACCACCACCAAGGAGTGAGCAATGGCTGACGATGTCTGGATCCTCGGGATCCACATGACCAAGTTCGGCAAGCACCCCGACAAAGACACCGTGGACCTCGGCGCCGAGGCGGCGATGGCCGCCCTCGCCGACGCCGGGGTGACGATGAAGGACATCGGCGTCATCGGCGCCGGCAACCTGCTCGGAGGTGCCGGCGGGTTCGGCCAGCAGCTGCAGAAGCAGATCGGCCAGACCGGCGTCCCGGTGTACAACGTGGCCAACGCCTGCGCCACCGGCGCCACCGCGCTGCGCACGGCGATCATGGCCGTCAAGGCCGGCGAGGTCGACATGGGCTTGGCCATCGGCGTGGAGAAGCTGGCCGGTGCGGGGCTGCTCGGTGGCGGTGGCCAGTCCAAGAAGGACGGCAAGGAGTGGCAGCCGAAGGGTCGCTATGGCGCCGTGGCCCCCGTCGACGGGCGCATCGGCACCGACACGATGCCCGGTGTGTTCGCCCAGATCGGCCAGGAGTACGGGCACCGCTACGGCGGCACGAGTTTCGAGCTGTTCGCCAAGATCAGCGAGAAGAACCACGCCCATTCGACGCTCAACCCGCTGGCCGCCTACTCCAAGCGGTTCACGCTCGAGGAGATCATGAACGACGTCATGATCGCCTACCCGAACACCCGCCCGATGTGCTCGGCCAACTGCGACGGTGCGGCCGCCGCCGTCGTCGTCAGCGGCGAGAAGTTGAAGACGTTGTCCGGCGAGCAGCAGCGCCGGGCGGTCAAGGTGTCGGCGTCAGTGCTCACCACTGACCCGTGGGAGGAGGCCTGCCAGATCCTGCCCAACGTCAACACCCTGACCCGCAACGCGGCCGCCAAGGCCTACGAGCAGGCCGGGGTCGGTCCGGACGACCTCGACCTCGTCGAGCTGCACGACTGCTTCGCCACCGCCGAGCTCGTCCACTACGACAACCTCCAGCTGTGCGAGGAGGGCGGTGCAGCCGACTACTTCATGAGCGGCGCCACGTGGCGGGACGGCAAGACGCCGGTCAACGTGTCGGGCGGCCTGGAGAGCAAGGGGCACCCGATCTCGGCCACGGGCATCGCCAACATCTGGGAGGTCTGCCACCACCTGCGCGGCGAGGCCGGCGATCGCCAGATCGAAGGCGCCAAGGTCGGCCTGGCCCACGTGATCGGCCTCGGCTCGGCGTGCGGCGTGCACATCCTGGAGAAGTCAGCGGCCTGAGCCGCTTCTGTCCTGCCAGATCGACTCACAACGGTCGATCACGCAGGACAGAACCGGTCAGATCGCACCGCTGGACCGAGGTCCAGCCGGTGGCGTCATCTAGCTCGATGATGTCGATGGCCGACAGCTCGACGGCCCACTCTTCGCGCAGGTCGCACAGGGCGGCCCAGGCCGGTTCGGCCAGTTGCGGATCGACGGTGCGGCCGTGGACCAGCGTCACGTGCGGCCGGAACGGCACGCGGGCCCATCGCGGCGCTTCCAGGTCAGCGAGATCGGTGTGCAGCCGGGCGATGCCGCCGGTCGGGTCGTCGACCCCGAAGTACACGCCGTAGTTGGCCGTGCCGCCCCAGCAGCCGGTGGCGGTCAGCGTGATCTCGAACGGCGCCGTATCGGCGGCCAGCCCGGCGACGCGCCCGGCCGCTGCGTCGTGACCGACCACGTCGTGAATCAGCGTCAGGTGAGCGTCGATGCGACGGGCCATCAGCGGGTCCCACCGCCGGCGGATCTCGTCGATCCGGTCCGCCACCGCGCCGCGCACGAACAACACGACGGCCCTTCGCCGCGCGAGCCGCGGACGTTCGGCAGGCACCTACGGTTCGGCCCGTGCCGCAGTGAGCGCTCGTCGTCCGGTCGAGCGCCAGCGAGACAGGTGATCGAAGCGAACCATCAGCGCGGTCAGAAGTTGGCGTGGTGGGCGCCGACGATGAAGACGGCCAGGCGGGCCGTGGTGTCGCCGTGGTTGCGCCAGGCGTGGCGGGTGCCGTTCTGCACGACGGTGTCACCGGCGCGCAGGTGGACCTCCACGCCGTCGTCCAGTTCGAGCCACACCTCGCCCTCCAACACCACCTCGAAGTCGATGGTCGACGTTGTGTGCATGCCGGGCGCGTCGGGTTCCATGTGCCCGGCCAGGCCGGGCAGGACGGCCTCGAACTCGGCCATCGCCCCCTCCAGGTCATCGGGCGGTTGCGGGCCGCCCGGCTCCCGGTTGTGCGGGGGTACGGCGAACATCCCGAACCGGAACCCACCCACGGGCGGGAAGTACTGGCCCTGCGCTGGCTCGGCACCGTGGTCGGGGAACGACGCCGGCTCATCGCCACCCCACAGTCGGTGGAACTCCGAGCCCGGCGTCAGGGCCGGGCGCAGCCCGTCGACCTCGCTGTCGCTAGCGACGACGGCCTTGCCGTCGGCGTCATGTCCGGTGACCACCCGTCGCACTCGCATCGGCCGACGGTACGCCGCCGACGATCGTGGCGACGACGCGCAGGTCGTCATCGAGCACGGTCACGTCGCCGCGATGACC
>JBPCJL010000275.1:0-5288 GCA_051005355.1 Ilumatobacteraceae bacterium | reverse complement strand
CCTGTGGGGCGGGCTGGTCGACACGGACGCCGCCGAGCGGGTGCCGTGGGAGCGGGACACGATCATCAACGTCTGGTCGACGACCAAAACCGTGTCGGCGCTGGCCTGCCTCGTGCTGGCCGACCGGGGTGAGCTCGACCTCTACGGGCGGGTCTCGAAGTACTGGCCGGAGTTCGCCGCCGGCGGCAAGGAGGACGTCGAGGTCCGCCACTTGATGAGCCACACGGCCGGGCTGTCGGGCTGGCAGGAGCCGATGACCACGGAGGACCTCTACGACTGGGAGAAGGCGACGTCACTCCTGGCCGCCCAGGAGCCGTGGTGGGAGCCGGGCACCGGGTCCGGCTACCACGCCATCACGCAGGGGTACCTCGAGGGCGAGGTGGTGCGGCGCGTGACCGGCCAGACGATCGGCGAGTTCGTCGCCGCCGAGATCACCGGACCGCTCGGCGTCGACGTCCACATCGGCACCGGGCCCGAGCACGACGGCCGGGTGGCCCACGTGATCCCGCCGTCGATGCCGCTGTCGACCGAGGGGATCGACGAGAACTCGCTGGCGCTGCGGACGCTGCTCAACCCGATGCTCGACGCGTCGGCGTCGGCCACGATCCCGTGGCGACGGGCCGAGATCCCCGCCGCCGGTGGGCACGGCAACGCACGGGCCGTTGCGTTGGTGCACACCCCGATGGCGTGCGGCGGTGAGGCCAACGGGACCCGGCTGCTGTCGCCCGCCAGCATCGACGTGGTGTGGGACGAGCAGTGCTACGGCCAGGACAAGGTGCTGCCGATGGTCGTGCGCCACGGCATCGGGTTCGGGCTGCCGTGCCCCGAGCTGCCGATCAGCCCGAACGAGAAGGCGTGCTTCTGGGGCGGGTGGGGCGGCTCGCTGGCGGTCATCGACTGCGACGCACGGATGAGCTTCTCGTACGTCATGAACAAGATGGGCGAGGGCACCGTGGGTGACATGCGCGGCGCCGGGCTGCTACTTGCGGCCTACTTCGCCCTCGCCGAGGTGTAGCGGGGGTCGAGCGAAAGTCCATCCGAGGGTTTCCGTACCGGGGGCAGGTCCGCAAACACTCCGGTGCCGTCAACCCTCCGATCAGGAGACGCTGGCGGCGAGTGACCGGATGCGAGCCGCTTCTTCGGGGCGGACGTTGCGGTCGGCCAGGCGCTCGTCGGCCACGGCAGGCAGCGGGGCTTGCGCCTCGGCACGTCCGCAGGCGGTGACGAACCGGTCGACCATGCGCCGCTGGATCAGCGCCGCCACGGACCGCTTCCAGGCCGGGCCGTCGACCGTCGAGGTCGCCCCGATCACCCAGGCCATCGCGACGTCCGCCGCAGCCGGGCCGAGGGCGGCGTTGGTCCAGTCGAAAACCATCGGCCCGTCCGCCGTGAGCATGATGTTCCCGGGGTGGAAGTCGAGGTGCAGGACCGCCTCGGGCCAGCCGAACCGCGCCGCGAGGCCGGTGTCGTCGAGCTCGCCGAGCTCGCCGACGGGGACGGTGCCCAGCCGCTGCACCATCGTGGCCCACAACGCGGCGTGGCGATCGACCCGCCACGGATGGGTGCCGAGGTCGTCGAGCATCGTGGTGCCGCGCAAGCGCTGCATGACCAGGTCCGTTCCGCCGGCGTCGAACACCGCCGGCACGGGGTAGCCGTGGCGACGCAGGTGGTCCATGACCGACGCCTCGCGCTCGGTCGTGCCGTCGCCCGGCGCGAGCTTGTAGCGACGCAGCACGCGCTCGCCGCCGAGGTCGTAAACGTCGGCGGCCCGACCTGAACCGATCAGCCGGCCCGGATCAGCCACCAGTCGAGGCGGTCCAGGCGAGCAGCTCGTCCGCGCCCATCGTGTTGATGACCCGCTCGATGGGGACCTCGCGCTCGGCGGCGCGGTCACACCCGTTGGGTTGCCACTCGAGCTGACCGGTGGCGTGGGCGTCGGTGTCTATCGAGAACCAGCAGCCGTAGGCGATGGCCAGATCCAACAGCTCGCGCGGTGGGTCGAGACGCTCGGGACGGCAGTTGATCTCCACCGCCGTGCCGAACTGCCGGCAGGCGGCGAACACGAAGTCGGCGTCGAACGTCGACGGCGGTCGCTTGCCGATCATGCGGCCGGTGCAGTGTCCGAGGATGTCGACGTGCGGGTTGGCGACGGCCAGCACCATGCGCTCGGTCATCTGCTGGCGCTCCATGCGCAGCTTCGAGTGGACGCTGGCCACGACGACGTCGAGGCGCTCGAGCAGGTCGTCGTCGAGGTCGAGGGCGCCGTCTTCGAAGATGTCGACCTCCATGCCGGTGAGGATGCGGAAGTCGTCGAAGCCGGCGTTCAGCTCGGCGATGTCGGCCAACTGGCGCTCGAGGCGCTGGCGGTCGAGCCCGTGGGCGATGGTGAGGCGGGCCGAGTGGTCGGTGAGGACCATGTACTCGTGGCCGAGGGCGCGAGCCGTGGCCGCCATGTCCGCGATCTCGGCGCCGCCGTCGCTCCACGTGGAGTGCAGGTGGCAGTCGCCGCGCAGGGCATCGCGGTAGCGCTGGCCGTCGGCCGTGATCGACACCTGGGTCGTCGCCTCCAGCTTGGTCAGGTAGTGCGGGACCTCGCCGTTCAACGCCTCGGTGATCAGCTTGGCGCTGGAGTCGCCGATGCCGTCGAGCTTGGTCAGCGTGCCCGCGGCCGCCCGTTCGGCGATCTCGGTCGGGTCGGTGGCCCGAACGACCTCTCGCGCCCGCACGAACGCCTTCGCCTTGAAACCCTTGTCGTGGGCGCGATCGAGGCAGTGCACGACACGGTCGAGCGCTGCAACCGGCGTCATGCCGCCAGGGTAGACACCTACCCTGCACACATGCAGTGGCACCTGGCCCAGTTCAACATCGCCCACCTGCGCCAGCCGCTCGACCACCCGGACACGGCACCGTTCGTGGACGCCCTCGACATGGTCAACACGTTGGCCGAGGGTTCGCCCGGCTACGTGTGGCGGCTGCAGGATGCCTCGGGCCAGTCGTCGAGCTACGTGCGGGCCTACGACGACCCGCTGATGATCATCAACCTGTCGGTGTGGGAGTCGCCCGAGGCGCTGCGCGACTTCGTGTTCCGAAGTGCCCACACCGATTTCCTGCGCCGCCGCCGGGAGTGGTTCCAGCGGATGGACCAGGCCTACGTGGTCTGCTGGTGGATCCCCGCCGGCACCGTGCCGACCGTCGACGAGGCCGTCGATCGGCTCACCCAGTTCCAGCGATGGGGCCCCAGCCCGGACGCTTTCACCCTGCGCGACTCGTTCCCAGCCCCGGCGCCCGACCCCGACCCCGTTCGGTAGCCGAGTCACGGGCGATTCCGTGGCGCGATCGGTATGGATTTCCGTACCGGATCTTCGTCAGAACGCGAGTGGGCGCCAAGATGCGGGGATGGCGGACCGGGTGTTGTCGTTGGCGGCGGGGACCGTGCCGGAGTGCTCGCCGGCGGAGACGGTTGCCGCGGCCGCAGCGGCGGGGTTCGATGCCTCGGGTGTGTGGGTCGACCTGGCCACGTGGACCCCGGCCGTCGCCGCCGAGGTCCGCCGCCGCCTGGACGACACCGGCCTGCGCGCCCTCGACGCCGAGGTGATCCGCCTCGCCGCCGACCGGCCGCTTGACGACGCCAAACGGGTGGTGGACATCGCCGCCGACGTCGGCGCCGAGTTCGTGCTGGTGATCAGCCTCGATCCCGACCTGGCGCGCACCGCCACCCAATTCGCCGAGCTCTGCGCCCACGCCGAGACCGTCGGGGTCCGGCCGGTGCTCGAGTTCATGCGATTCACCACCGTGCGCACGCTGGCGGACGCGATCGGAGTCGTCGAGCGGGCCGGGCATCCCGCCGGCGGCGTGCTCGTCGACGCCCTCCACCTCGACCGCGGCGGTGACACACCGAGCGGGGTGGCCGACGTCGATCCCTCCCTCCTGCCGTATGCCCAGCTGTGCGACGCCCCGGCCGATCGACCGCCGCAGGACGGTCTGGTCGTCGAAGCCCTCGACGGTCGCCTGCTCCCCGGCGACGGCGCCCTGCCGCTGGCCGACCTGATCGCCGCGCTCCCGCCATCGGCGCCGTTCAGCATGGAGCTGCGCTCGGCCGCGCTGCGCACGGGCTACCCCGACGCGACCGAGCGGGCCGAGGTAGTCCTTGCTGCGTCTCGGACCATGCTCGCCGGCCCGTAGATAGCGTCGGCCGGCCGATGGAGCGATTCGGCCTGGTCGGCCTGCCCAATGCCGGCAAGAGCTCCCTCTACAACGCCCTGACCGGCGGCGGCGCCCTCGCCGCGCCCTACGCCTTCGCCACCAAGGACCCGAACATCGGCGTGGCCAAGGTCCCCGACGAACGTCTCGACCGCCTGGCTGAGATGTCCAGCAGTCGCAACGTCATCCACGCCGCGGTGGAGGTTGTGGACATCGGCGGATTGGTGGAAGGAGCGAGCAAGGGCGAGGGCCTGGGTAACCGCTTCCTGGCCAACATCCGTGAGGTCGACGCCGTGGTCTTCGTGCTGCGGGCGTTCGAGGACGACGACGTGTCGGGCCCTTCCGACCCGCTGGAACATCTGCGCGTCGTCGAGCTGGAGCTGGCGCTGGCCGACCTGGAGACGGTCGAGAAGCGGCTGCGCCAGGTCCAGCGACAGTCCAAGCTCGACCGCTCGCTCGGCGACGAGCTCGCCGCCCTGCAGGCCGCCAACGACGCTCTGTCCGACGGTCGCCCGCTCTACCGGGCCGGGCTGTCGGCCGACCAGCAGGCTGCGCTGGCGCCGCACTTCCTGCTCACCAACCGTCGGGTGCTCGCCGTCGTCAACGTCGGCGAGAACGATCTGGACGAAATCGCCGCGCTGGAGCAGGTCGTCGCCGCCGAACTGACCGAGGCCGGCGACGAGGTGGAGGTGATCGGCATGTGCGTCCAGCTGGAGGCCGAGGCGGCGGCGATCGCCGACCCGGTCGAGCGGGCCGAGGTCGTGGAGGGCCTTGGCCTCGGCGAGGGCGCCCTGTTCCGGATGGTCCGCAGCGCTTACCACCTGCTCGGGCTGCGCACGTTCCTCACCACGGGCGACAAGGAGAGCCGGGCCTGGACGTTCTTCGACGGCTCGACGGCACCGCAGTGCGCCGGACGCATCCACACGGACTTCCAACGCGGGTTCATCCGGGCCGAGGTGATCGAGTGGCAAGAGCTTCTCGACCTCGGATCGTGGACCAAGGCCAAGGAGGTCGGCAAGCTCCGCCTCGAAGGCAAGGACTACCTCGTCCGCGACGGCGATGTCATGGAGTTCCGCTTCAACGTGTAG
>JBPCJL010000274.1:0-9031 GCA_051005355.1 Ilumatobacteraceae bacterium | reverse complement strand
CGCGCACCCGCTCCCACAGCTCGGCGTAGGTGATCTCGTCCCACTCGTCGCCGCGCTTGTAGCGGGCGGCGACACGGTCTCCGTAGCGGTCCGCTGCCCTCTTGGTCGGCGCAGCCATCGAGTCGTTGCCGGCTCTGGCCTGCATGGTCATGGATTCGACGGTACCAGTCGGCACTTGCGCCGGGTTCGGCCACGGCGGTGAGCAATCTGCGCCGCACGGACGCACACCGCCCACATCACCCAGCAGAACCGCTGGGCGATGAGCAATCTGCGGTCCATGGGCGCACACCGCTCATCGCCCGCCTACTCGGGCCGACTCAGCGAGCCATCAGCTCAGTCGCAGCAGGAATCGCGCCAGCCACAGGTCCGGCAGCGCTGGTGCGCGTGCTCGGGCGAGAGCGGCCCGCCGCACAGCGGGCAGTCGGCCAGCGGCGCCAGGGGCGACCGGTGCTGGGGTGCGACGGGTCTCGGCGTGCTGTGACGGATGTCGTCGTGCATGGGGAGGGCGATGGTGCCATCCGTCCCGGGCCGCGACGCGGATGCTCGGTACGTTGGACGACGTCCGTTGGCGCTGGGCTCCGACACGCCGACCCGCGCGCTCGACCCCATGTCCGACACCGCCACGCTCCCCCACTCCCACCGCCCGGGGACGGCGCGCGCCGCACTGGCGTACCGCGACTTCCGCCTCATCTGGTGCGGACTGTTCCTCTCCAGCATCGGCACGTGGATGCAGAACTTCACGTTGCCGGCCTACATCGAGCACCGCACAGGGTCGGCGGCGCTGGTCGGCCTGCTCGTGTTCATGCAGCTCGGACCGTTGCTGTTCCTGTCGATTCCCGCCGGCGTGCTGGCCGAGCGGTTCCCCCGCGCCGCCTACCTCGTCGTCATGCAGGCCGTACAGCTGGTGTTCAGCGTCGCCCTCGCCCTGCTGGTGGCGACCGATGCGCCGCTGTGGACCCTGTTCGCCGTGTCGCTGATCATCGGGACCGGCAACGCCCTCAACGCACCGGCGTTCCAGGCCAGCGTGCCGCTGCTGGTCAACCGAGCCGACCTCGCGGGTGCGGTGAGCCTCAACTCGGTGATGATCAACGCCAGCCGTGTCCTCGGCCCGGCCCTGGCCGCCCTGCTGGCACTGTTCGGCGCCACCACGTCGCAGCTGTTCCTCGTGAACGCAGCGACGTACCTGTTCCTGATCGGCGCCATCATGCTCGTCGTCATCCCCGACGTGCGTGGAAACCACCCGGAGCAGGGCTGGCGCCGGCTGCTCACTGGCATCAACATCGCCCGCCGCCGAGCTGTGATCGCACGAGCGCTGCTCGCCATGTGCGTGTTCTCGATAATTTGCCTGCCGTACGTCGGGCTGTTCCCGTCGGTGGCCAGCCGCAACTTCGGGATGGACGTCGACGATGCGCCGTACAAGCTGCTGTACACGACGTGGGGCCTCGGCGCCTGCTTGGGTGCGCTGGCCGTGGGGACGGTGCTGGCCCACGTCGATCGGCGGCGGCTGGTCACGGTGGGGTTCGTCGCCTTCGCGCTCAGCCTCGCCGCCTTCGCCGTCGTGCGCGCACCGGGACCGGCGTTCCCGGTCGCGTTCGTGCTCGGGTGCGCCTACTTCCTCACCGCGACGGCATTGATCACGATCTTTCAAGAGAACCTGGCCGACACCGAGCGAGCGGTGACGATGCCGCTGTGGTTCATGGCCTTCGGTGGTTCGGTGCCGATCGGCAACCTGATCTTCGGCCCGGTGATCGACGCCATCGGCGCCAGGTGGGTGCTCGGGCTCGGCGCCGTGTTCGCCCTGGTGCTGGCCCGGTGGTGCGATCTTCGACGCTTGCCCGCTTCGGCCTACCTCGCCGCCGACGTGCCGCACGCGGCCCCGGCAGAGGCCGGTCCCGTCGCCGGCCACGGCATCGTCGCCGGCCGCTGAGGGCTCATCGCACGAGGGCGTCGGCGACGGGGCCGAGGCCGGCGACCAGGCTGCCCTTGACGAGCACAGCGGTGCCGGCAGTGATCGGACCGAGCCGCGCCGCCACGGCGTCGCGGGCGATCGGCTCCACGCCGTAGAGGTCGGTCTCCACCGCGATCAGCTGCACCCCGAGCCGCTTGGCGTGCGCGGCGATCCGGCCGTGCTCCGTCGGCGGGTCGTCCAGCTCGGCCATCAACCCGAGCACGGCGATGCGTCGCTCAGCGCCAATGGCGGCCAGCGCATCGAGGGCCGCGCCGACCGACGCCGGGTTGGCGTTGTAGGCGTCATCGACGACCGCGCCGCCACCGGCGGCCGGCCGGAGCTGCATCCTCCGTGCCGCCAGCTCCGCCGACCGCAGCGCGACGGACGCGTCATCGATCGCCACGCCGACGACGCCGGCGGCCGCCAGCGCCGCGGCCGCGTTCATCGCCATGTGCGCGCCGCTGACGATCAGCGCCACCTGGGCCGTGCCCCACGGCGTCCGTGCGACGAACGTCGGCCGCGCCCACTCGTCGAGGCGGAGGTCCTCGACCCGGACGTCGGCCATCGGCGCCAGGCCGAACGTCAACACGTCGGCGGCGGTCCGTTCGGCCATCGCGAGGACCCGGGGATCGTCGGCGTTGAGGATCGCCGTCCCGCCGGTCGGCAACGCTTCGACCAACTCACCTTTCGCCGCCGCCACGCCGTCGATGCCGCCCAGCCGGCCGGTGTGCGCGGCGGCGACCGCGGTCACGATGCCGACGTCGGGCCGGCCGACGGCGCACAGGCGGGCGATCTCGCCCGGCCCGCGCATGCCCATCTCGAGCACCAGCACCTCGACGTCCTACGGGGCGCCGAGGATCGTGACCGGGAGGCCTTGATCGTTGTTGAAGCTGCGCACGTTGGCCGCCACCCGGCGGCCGGCCGAAAGCGCGGCCACGGCCAGGTCCTTGGTCGTCGTCTTGCCGACACTGCCCGTGATCCCGATCACCGTCGCCGTCAACCGGCGCCGGGCCCAGGTGGACAGGTCGAGCAGCGCCCGACCGGTGTCGGTGACGAGGATGGTCGGGAGTGAGTCGACCTCCCGACTCGAAAGCGTGGCCGCAGCTCCAGCCGCGGCGGCGGCGGCGATGAAGTCATGCCCGTCCCGCGCGGCGACGATCGGCACGAACAGCTGGCCCGGCTCGATCGATCGGCTGTCGAACGAGGCGCCGACCAACTCGAGGTCGTCGCCGATGAGCCGTCCGCCCGTCGCTGCGGCCACCTCGGATGCCCGGAACCGCATGCCGACCGACGGTACCGTCCGTCATGTGAGCGAGCGTCCCGGCCAGACCAGCACGCCAACCGGGAGTCAAGCGAGCGAACGATCAGCGACGAGCGAGGTTCCCGGCCAGACCAGCACACCAACCGGGAGTCAAGCGAGCGAACGATCAGCTGCGTCGAGCGAGCTTCCCCGCCAGCGAACCCACCTCGTCGTGTTGTTCGGCGGGCGGTCGGCCGAGCACGAGATCAGCTGCGTCACGGCGACGCACGTGCTCGGGGCCGTCGACCCGGCGCGCTACCGGGTGACGCCAATCGGCATCTCCACCGACGGCGAGTGGGCGATCGCCGAGAGCGCCCAGCGGGCGTTGGCTGCCGGCCCCGGCGCATTGCCGGCGCGCCTCGACCCGAGCGGTCCGTCGGTCGCCCCCGACGTCGCGCTGGCCGCCGACCCGGCGGAACGGATGGTCGTGCTGCCGCTGCTGCATGGCCCGATGGGCGAGGACGGCACAGTGCAGGGACTGCTCGAGCTGGCCGACGTGGCCTACGTGGGCTCCGGGGTGCTGTCGTCGGCGGTGGCGATGGACAAGGCGATGGCCAAGCAGGTCCTCGCCGCCAACGGCATTCCGCAGGCTCGCTACCGGGCGATCGCCGACCATCAACGCACCCCCGGGCTGCCGGCCGAGCTGGCCGACGAGCTGGGGCTGCCGTGCTTCGTCAAGCCGGCCAACATGGGCTCGTCGATCGGCGTCTCCAAGGCCAAATCGGTCGAGGATGTGCGCGACGCCATCGAGCACGCTCTCACCTACGACGAGTGGGTCGTCGTCGAGGAGGCTGTCGAGGGCCGAGAGATCGAGGTCGCCGTGCTCGGCGGGCTGCACCCCGAGGCGTCCGGCCCGGGCGAGATCGTCCAGAGCGCCGAGTTCTACGACTACGAGGACAAGTACGTGACCGACGGCGCCCAGCTGCTGGTGCCGGCACCGCTGTCGACGGCCCGAGCGGAGGAGGTGCGCGCCTTGGCGCTCGACGTGTTCCGGGCGCTGCGCTGCGATGGGCTGGCCCGCATCGACTTCTTCCTCGAAGAGGGCGGCCGCGGCTTCCTCTGCAACGAGGCCAACACGATGCCCGGGTTCACTCCGATCTCGATGTTCCCGAAGCTGTGGCAGGCGTCAGGCGTGTCGTACGCCGAGCTGATCGATCGCCTCATCGCCCTGGCCCTCGAACGGCACGACCGGCGACGCCACAACACCAAGCACTGACCGCACCGCGTCGTGACCCACACCGCCAGTCCCGCCGACGTCAGCGCGTCCGTCGCGCCGGCTCGCTCGACCGGCGCCCGGCTCCGGTCGCTCGCCGCCGACGTCTGGCCGTTCGCCCTCGCCGCGACGGTGACGTTCCTCGCCTTCTTTCCCGGCCACCCGACGGGCGACACCGACGACACGTACCGCCAGGCGCGCCGCGAGCTGCCGGTCGAGAACTGGCACCCGACGACCAACATCATGATCTATCGGATCGTGTTCAGCGTGTGGGACCACCCGGCCGCCATCCTCGCGTTGCAGTGCGTGCTCGTCTGGGGCGGCCTGGCCGGGATCGGCGTGGCGATGCGTCGGCGGTGGGGCCGCCCGACCGCCCGGTACCTCGTCCCGCTCGGATTCCTGCCGATCGTGTTCAACTACCTCGGCGCCCTGATGAAGGACACGCTGTCGATGGGCTTCACGGTCGTGGCCATCGCCTGCCTGCTGCTCGAGCGCACGGCCTCCCGGCGCGGGGGATGGCTGCTGCTGGCGGCCGTCGTGTGCCTGTGGCCCGCCTACCTCGTCAAGATCTCGATGCTGCCGATCGTCGCTGCGCTGCTCGTGTACATCGGTGTGCGGGCCAGGATCCACCGGCGTCGCGGCGCGGTGCTGCTCGTCGGCGCCGGGGCCGCCTTCCTCGGGCTGGTCGCCGTCTCGCCGCGGCTGGTCGACGATGCCCTGGACGCCAAGGACGCCCAGCTCGAGCACGCCCTCGAGCTGTTCGACCTGACCGGGATCACGCACTTCAGTGGCCGCAACGTGATGGGCACCTCGATCCTGCCCCGCGATCGCCTCGACGACGTCACCGACGGGCGGTGCTACGACCCGGGCAGCTGGGATCCGATGGGGTGGACCGGCACGTGCTCGTTCGTGAGCATGAACGCCCGGCCCGTGTGGGACAGCGACGCCCTGCAGCAGCGCTGGCGGCAGGCGATCATCGACCACCCGCTCGACTACGTCCGGCACCGACTGAACCACGTCGTGACGTTCGCCCTGCGGCCGGGCAGCAACCAGTTCTACTACCACGACGTCAACGACCAGCTCGACTGGGTGGCTCGGCCGAACGCGCTGATGGACGCCTACGACGGCGTGATCGCCGGCACGGCGACCTGGCCGCACAACCGGCCGATCGTCTGGGAGCTGGCGAGCGCCGGACTACTCGCCGTCCTCCTGCGCCGGCGCCGCCGGGGGCGTGCCGGTCCGTTCGATCCGGTCCTGATGGCGACGATGGCCGGCAACGTCCTGTTCTACGTGGCGTGGCTGGCGATCGGCGTCTCGTCGGAGCTGCGGTACTCCTACACCGTCATCGTCACGTGCTTGATCACCGTGGCGGTACTTGGAGCCGAGCACTTCCGGCGGACGCAGCTGCGCGTCGCGGGTCAAGTCGGTCGAAGAGGCTCTTGAAGGGGTGATGAACCGGTCCGAGGACGGGTCGGGCCAAGTGCGATGAGCGATGAGCGATGTGCCGCGTATGGGCGCAAAATGCTCATCGCAGTCGTTGCCGGACCGATGAGGTGAGACATCGGCGCACTATGTGCCCCGATCTCTCACCTCTCGGCGCACGAACGGCAGAGCACGGCGCGAGTCGCAGCCTCCACCCCCTTCAAGAGCTTCTTCGACCACCGTGACCGGCCACGGTCCTGAACGCGCACGGCTCACCGCTCGGCCCGGTCACGGGGACAGCGCAGCGCGGAGGAACGACCGCAGCTCGTTGCGCAGGCGGCGCAGGTTCGATGCCGTCGGGGCCCACCCGACGCCGCGCAGCGCCTCGGGCTCGGTGGCGATGCCGGTGACGGTGGCGTAGGCCAGGGCGGCGACGAGTCGCGGGTCGCCGCGGCGCAGCCGGCCGGCGCCCATCTCTGCCTCCAGGAAGCCGACGGCACGATCGATCATCGGCTCGACGAGGCGGCGCAGCCGCTCGGCCTGCGGACCCGGCAGCCGGCTCAGCTCGCGCACCAGTCCGAGCACGGCGGGGCGGCGGACGGCAAGGCGGAACACGGCCCGCACCACGGCGTCGATCCGCTCCAGCGGGTCCTGCGGCGCGGCCCGGACGGCGGCGTCGATGACGAGGCCCAGCTCGCCGGCCGTCGCCTCCAGGACCGCGTCGACCAGCTCCTCCTTGCTCGGGAACCAGTACAGGACGGTCTGCTTGCGCACCCCGACGGCCACGGCGATCTCGTCCAGTGATACGGCGTCGACGCCGCGCCGACCGAACAGGTCGAGGGCGGCGATCAGGGTCCGTTCCCGCGTCGGCAACGGCCCCACCGCATCTGTCTACCATTTGGTAGAGAGACGTGCTAGACAGGACGTCCGTGATCGCCGAAGCGTTGGCCGGTCGCCGCATCGCCATCACCGGGTCGACGGGGTTCGTCGGCACGGCACTGGTCGAGCGGTTGCTGCGGCGCGTGCCGGACTGCGAGCTCGTGCTGCTCGTCCGCGACGGCAAGCGGTCCCCCGCCGCCCGGCGCGTCGAGCGCGAACTGCTGCGCAACGACGCCTTCGACCGGCTGCGCGCCGACCTGGGTCCCGACGCCTTCGCCGAGATGGTGGACCGGCGCATCACGACCATCGCCGGCGACGTCGGCACCGACGGGCTCGGCCTGTCGCCCGACGATCGCGACGTCCTCGCCGCGTGCGACGTCGTCGTCCACTCGGCCGCCGCCGTGTCGTTCGACTCCCCGCTCGACTCGGCGGTGGAGATCAACCTGCTCGGGCCGACGCGCGTCGTCCAGCTGCTGGCGGAGCTCGGTGTGCGACCGCACCTCGTGTCCGTCTCGACCTGCTACGTGGCCGGCAACCGGCGGGGCACGGCGCCAGAGGAACTGGTCAGCGATGGACCCTTCGACCTCGGCCTCGACTGGCGGGCGGAAGTGGCCGCAGCCCGCCGCCTGCGTGGCGATGCCGAGGCGTCCAGCCGCCACCCCGACCAGCTGGTCCAGTTCCGCAAGGAGGCGCGTACCGAGCTCGGCGCCGCCGGCGCGCCGGCCCTCGCCGCCAAGACCGAGCAGCTGCGCGACCGCTGGGTGCGCGACCAGCTCGTTGCCGCCGGACGGGCTCGGGCCGCCAGTGTCGGCTGGCCGGACGCCTACGCCTTCAACAAGGCCCTCGGCGAACAGGCGCTGATGGACAGCAAGGGTGACGTGCCCGTGAGCATCGTGCGCCCGTCGATCATCGAGTCGGCCGTCGCCGAGCCTCGACCCGGGTGGATCCGTGGGTTCCGCATGGCCGAACCGGTGCTGATCTCCTACGCCAGGGGGTTGCTGCGCGAGTTCCCGGGCGTCCCGGAGGGCATCGTCGACGTGATCCCCGTCGACCTCGTCGTCGCCGCCATCATCACCGTGGCGGCTCTCGGCCCTGACGAGGCACCCGACATCAGCCAGGTCGCCTCCGGCGGGATCAACCCGCTGAAGTACCGGGTGCTCGTCGACAACGTCAGCGGGTGGTTCACCGAGCACCCGATCTACGACGCCGAGGGCCAACCGATCGTCGTGCCCGAGTTCCGCTTCCCCGGCCGGGGTCGGGTGCAGGCCCAGCTCCACCGGGCCAAGGCCGTGCTCACGCGGGGTGAGCACCTGCTGCAGACGCTGCCGCTACGGGGCAAGCAGGCCGACCTGTCGGCGCGGCTGGAGACCAAGCGCACGGAGGTCGAACGGGCCCTCGAGTACGTCGAGCTGTACGGGCTCTACACCGAATGCGAGGCGAGCTACTCGGTCGACAAGCTGATGGCGATGTGGGCCGGGCTGGACGCCGCCGACCGCGAAGCGTTCGCCTTCGACCCGCGCGCCGTCGACTGGCCGACCTACATCCGCACGATCCACCTCCCGTCGATCGTCCAGCACGCCAGGGTCAAGACCACGCCGACCAAGACGAGCACCGACCGCACGGCCCGGCTGCGGCGCCAGGTTCTGTCGCCCGAGCGGACCGTCGCCGCCTTCGACCTCGAGAACCCCTTGATCGCTAGCAACGTCGTGGCCAGCTACTCGTGGCTGGCAACCCGACGCCTCGACACCAACGAGCGCGTCCGCTACGCGCTGCGCACGCTGGCCGAGGCGCCGGGTCTGCTGCGCCTCGATCGCGTCGATCGCGGCGACTTCCTGCGCCACTTCTACCGCCGCTACGAGGACGCGCCCGTCGAGCAGATCCGCACCGATGCGAGGGAGCTGCTGAGCAACCTGATCCTGACCAAGAGCTTCCCGGCGGGGATGCGGCGCGTGCGCGAGCACCGGGCGCTCGGGCACCGCACGATCCTCATCACCGGGGCCCTCGACTTCAACGTCGAGGGGTTGCGGCCGCTGTTCGACGAGATCGTGGCGGCCGAGATGACCGTCCGCCCGGACGGGACGTACTCCGGCGAGATGCTGCGCGTACCACCGACCGGCGAGACGCGGGCCCAGATCCTCGCCAACTACTGCGCCGCCGAGGGGCTGCGCATCGACGACGCCGTGGCCTACGCCGACTCGACCAGCGATCTGCCGCTCCTCGAGGCCGTCGGCTTCCCCGTCGCCGTCAACCCGGAAACCCGCTTGGCCGC
>JBPCJL010000273.1:0-7357 GCA_051005355.1 Ilumatobacteraceae bacterium | reverse complement strand
ACCGCAACATCGACTACGAGGGCCGGCGCGGCGGCCTGGACCTCGGGGCCGACGGCGACCCGGCACGGGCCGTGTTCGAAGTGTTCAGCTTCGACGAGAACGGCATCGATCAGCCGCTGCGCACCTTCCCCGTCGGCGGCTGAACCGCCGGAGCTCGGGTGCGGCTGCTCAGGCCACGGCGGCGGAGAACATGTCCTTCGGTGGGCGGGCAAAGATCGCCCGCACCATCGGTTCGAAGTGGGCCAGCGGCATCGTCGGGTAGGCCGGGTCGAAGCAGTTCTGGTCCCATTCGGCGCAGAACCGCACGGTGGCGTCGTAGTGCGGGTGGGCGACGAACGCGTCGCGAGCGTCGGGGTCCTGGTCGTAGAACCCGAAGTAGTAGTAGCCCTGGAACAGGCCGTGGTGGTGCACGATCCACCAGTTCTGCTCGGAGACGTAGGGCCGCAGCAGCGCGGCGGCGACCTGCGAGTGGTTGGCCGTGCCGATCACGTCGCCGATGTCGTGGAGCAGCGCGCACACGATCGTCTCGGTGTCGGCGCCGTCGCGTTCGGCGCGCGTCGCCGACTGCAGCACGTGGTCGAGTCGTGAGACCCGGTACGGCGTCGGGCCGTCCATCTGCCTCAGCCAATCCAGCACCCGGTCGGCCTGGGTGTCGATCTGGCGCTGCTCGTGGTCGAACACGAGCCGGTAGTCCTCGGCCGTGCCGTGCTCCATCGCCGTGAACCCGACCGTCCTCATGTCGGCATCATCGCATCCGTCGCCTCGCCCGTCATGCGGGCCAGGTTGGCGGCGACGTCGTCGGCGTCGAAGTAGACGTCCTGCAGGTGGCGCGGCCGGTCGGGGCAGAACTCGGTCCGGCCGTGCAAGACACGCAGGCCGTTGACGAAGAGGGTGTCTCCGGCGTCGAGCCGGAACGTCACCTGGCTGGCTGGGTCGGTGACGGCCTGACCGAGCAGCCGGTAGGCCCGGTACCACTCGTCGAGGTCCGGGTGGTCGGGCGGGAGCGGCTGGCGCAGCTGGTTGGAGAATCGCAGGTGGGTGCAGCGGCCGGACTCGTCGAGCACGAGGAGTGGCGCGCGGGTGAAGCCTTCGGCGACGGTGGAGTACTGGCGGAAGCCAACCGGGACGCCCGCCAAGACGGCCACGGCGGCTGGGTCGGTCCGGCGCAGTTCGTCGACGACGGCCCAGCCGTCGACGACGATGGAGGCGCCGCCGGCGGCGTCGTTGGTGAGCATCGCCAGCACCTGCCCGCTCGGCGGGTGGGTGCACTGGGCGTTGTCGTTGTGCGGCGGGATCGCCTCCGCCGTGTAGGCGACGTTGAAGCCGGCGGGATCGACCTCGACGTCGAAGATCCGCCCGAGCGCCGTGTCGCGCACGGTCAGCCCCAGGGTCGCCAGAAGGTCGAGGCAGGCGCCCGGCCGGCGCGATGAGTCGGTGACCACGACGGCGCCGTCGCGCCCGAACACCTCGAAGAGGCGACGCCGCGTCACGTGGTCGGCGACGACGGCAGCGTGAACGAAGCGCTCGATCTCGTCCCCGGCCGCCCAGTGCCGAACGGCGTGGTCGCCGCGACGGCTGGCCGCCGTCAGCGCGGCCAGGTCGGCGGCGGTGAACGTCGAGTGGTGACCGCTCGTCCAGTCGATGCGCAGTGCGCCGTCGGCGACCGTCAGCGCCTCGATCATCGGAGGACCTTCGAGCCACGGCTGCCACCGTCGTTCGTCGGTCTGCACGATGCGACAGCCCTCGCAACGGCAGTTGTCGCGCAGCCACTCGACGGACCACGTGGCGCGCTCACCGTCGTCGCGGGTGGTGCGCACGCCGGGACCGACGACCTCGGCGGCGACGAGCGGACCGGGCACGGTGCGGGCCAGCGACCGTCAGTCGAGGAGCTCGTCGAGCGGCGCCAGGTAGCCGACGTAGAAGCGGCCGAACTCGCCGTAGAGGGCCGAGCCCTTGTCGAAGCGCATCGTGTAGACGACGTCCTTGACCACCTCTGGCGTGGTGGCGAACAGCGTGACGCCCCACTCGAAGTCGTCCAACCCGGTCGACCCGGTGATCAGTTGGACGACCTTGCCGGCGAAGGTCCGCCCGCTCTTGCCGTGCTCGCGCATGAGCCGATCGCGCTCGTCGAACGGTGTCATGTACCAGTTGGCCTGGGCCTCGCGGCGCTTCGTCATCGGGTAGAAGCAGAAGACCGGCTTGCCCTCGGGCGGCAGCGTCGGGTACAGGCGCTCCTGCAGCATGTGCTCGGGCATGCCCTTGGCGTATTCGCTGATCTCGGTGATGCTCACGTAGCTGTCGACGACGCGCAGGCCGGCGTGCGCCAGGCCCGACTGCAGTGCTCGCAGCACCGACCAGTCCGGGTGCAGGGCCATCACCGCCAGGTCGCACTTGTGACCGAGCATGGCGGCCGTGACGACCTGCCCGTCGGCGGCCACGAACCCCTTGACGGCGGCGCTGGCCGCTTCTCGGTCCACCGTCTCGGTCGGCGTGCAGAACAGGTGCAGGACCCCGAGCCCGGTCTCCGTGCGCATGAGGGTCAGGCTACGACCGAACTTCGCGCCCCAGCCGCACTCTGCGGCTGAGGCGCGATCGACGTCACCGAATCCGCAGAGTGCTGCTGGGGTGGCGGTTTTCTGGCACCTGAGCTCACTCTGCAGGTTCGGCGCGCCGGAGTGTGGCCCCGGGCGCGGCCGAGTCAGTCGGTGTAGACGTTGTAGCGGTCTTCGCGGGCGAAGCCGACGAGGCGCAGGCCGGCGCGCCGGGCGGCGCGCACGGCGAGGGACGTTGGGGCGCTGACCGCGACGAGCGAGCCGAACCCGGCTGCCCACGCCTTCTGCACCATCTCGACCGAGGCCCGGCCGCTGACGAACAGGCCGCGCCCGGTCGCCGGGAGCGCGCCGGCCAGCAGCAGCGCGCCGACCACCTTGTCGACGGCGTTGTGGCGCCCGACGTCCTCGCGCGTCAGCGTGACGGTTCCGTCCGCATCGAACGCCGCTGCGGCGTGCACTGCGCCGGTGGTCGCGTAGAGGCCCTGACCGTCGAGCACGGTGCGCGGGACGGCGGCCAGCACGGATGGGTCGATGGCGTGGCCCGACGGGAGCGGTTCGAGGCGGGCGAGCAGCTCGTCGATCTGGTCATTGCCGCACCACCCGCAGCTCGATGACGTGGTGCCGAGGCGCGGTCGTGGCGCCGGCGCCCGCCCGCCCGTCTCCACCGTGACGTCGTTGAACTCGCTGGCCAGCGCCGAGCCGTTGGCGCAGTAGCGCACACCTGACACGGCGGCACCGTCGAGCAGCCCCTCGGTGAAGCAGAACCCGGCGGCCAGCTCGAAGTCGTGACCCGGCGTGCGCATCGTCGTCGACACGACGGTGCCGTCGAGCTGGATCGTCATCGGCTCCTCGACGATGAGGTCGTCGGGCTGGCGCTGCCCGCCGTCCGCGCCGAACTTGGTGACGAGCAGACGCTCCGTCCGCGTGCGCACCATCAATGACGACGCTACCGACGCGGTGGCGACGTCAGCCGACTGGCTCGTGGCGGACGCCAACGACTTGGCCGTCGACGAGGTGGAGCCAGGCGACGGTGCAGGTGGGGGCGCGGCGGCGCTGCATCGCCGCGCCGGGATTGACGTGATGCTGCACGTGGCCGCTCTCGGTGTGCGTCTCGTGCCACGGCAAATGGGAATGCCCGAACACGACGACGTCGGCGTCGGGGAACCGGCGGCGCAGGCGGCGGGCCCGGCCGAACTTGGGGCCGCTGTCGTGGACCATGGCGACTCGGACGCCGGCCAGCTCGACGTGGAGCTCCTCGGGTCGGTCCAGCCGCCGGTCGTTGTTGCCCCGCACGGCGTGCACCGGGACGACAGCCGCCAGCGCGTCGAGCACAGGAGCCGCGGTCACGTCCCCGGCGTGCAGCACGGCGTCGGCGGCGGCGAGCCGATCGGCGAGACGATCGAGCAGGCGATCGATGCCGCGCTGATCATCGACGTGGGTGTCGGCGATGGCCAGCACGTGCACCCGATGATCCTGCCGCCGTGATCGACCAGCGCGTCGCGATCATCGACCTACAGTCCGCGCCATGACCACCCCTCCGCCGCCGCCCCCGCCGTCGGTCGCCCCTCCGCCCCGCGAGCCCGACCCGATCGTCGAGTCGGGCTCAGAGCCGGTGACCGTCCCGGCGGGCGAGGGCATCGCCGACACCCGTGGCGTGGTGACCAGCTACGAGGGAATCGTGGCCGCCGAGTTCATCGGCACCGCCGTGCTCGTGCTGATCGGACCCGGGAGTGCCGTGCTGGCCGGCGACGACCTCGGCGTGCTCGGCATCTCGCTGGCGTTCGGGTTCGCGCTGCTGCTGATGGTCTACGTGATCGGCCCGATCAGCGGCTGCCACATCAACCCGGCGGTCACCCTCGGGTTTCTGCTGACTCGCAAGATCCCGCTGCGCCACGCCGCCTGGGCCTGGCTGGCGCAGTTGCTCGGCGGCATCTTCGGCGCCGCGGTGCTGTTCGGCATTGCCAGCGGCCGGGACGGGTTCGAGCGCGGCGGCTTCGCCTCCAACGGGTGGGACCGGGACGGGTTCAGCGGGCTGGGGGCGGCGATCATCGTCGAGATCGTCTTCACCGCCCTGTTCGTGCTGGTCGTGCTGTCGACCACGAGCCGACGCTTCGCCCCAGGCTTCGGCGGCATCGTGGCCGGCATCACGCTGGCCGCAGTTCACCTCGTCACGATCCCGGTCGACAACACCAGTGTCAACCCGGCGCGCAGCATCGCCACGGCTCTGTTCGCCGACACCGATCCCAACGCCATCGGTCAGCTCTGGGTCTTCATCGTCTTCCCGCTGATCGGGTCGCTGGTCGGCGTGTTCGTGTGGCTGCTGCTCGACCAGGAGAGCCGCCTCGAGGACACCATGCTCGACACCGACTTCCTGCGCGACACCCGCGACGCCATCGACCGCGCCGTCGAGTGAGTCGTCCTGGTCAGGGATGTGGCCCACCGTCGGGCCAGAAACCTGACCAGGACGGGCGGCGCCCTCAGACGGCGGTGACCACGCGGCTGCGGTCCCAGGCCGCGACGCGCTCGCTGTCCTCGTAGTCCTCCCAGCGCAGCACCTTGCCCCACCGCAGCTCGAGGAAGAGGACGGCCCGGTTGTTGTAGCGGTCGGGACCGTCGTCGCTCGGCGCGAAGACGTGGGCCCGGACCGCCACCCGGGTGCGCCACGGCGGACCGTTGACAAGGATGTCCTCGATCTCCAACTGCAGGCCCTCGCCGATGAACTGCTCGGCAAAGGCCCGGCACTCGGCGACCCCGCGATGGGTGGCATGGGCTTGGCGGCCCTTCTCGACGGGCCGGAACATCGCGGCCCAGGAATTGTCGCCCGGGAACGTCAGCTCGGTCTCGTCGGTGGCCATGCGCAGGAGGAAGTCCGGGTCGCCGCCGTTCAGCCGGCCGACCCCGTGGCGCACCAGTGCCCGCACCGTTGCCTTGTACATCTCGCACCTCCGACGATCGCTAGAACGCTCACTCTACTAGAGCGCCCGTTCTAGGATCAAGCGGTGGCCGACACCCGTCAGCGCATCGTGACCGCAACGGCAGAGCTGTTGCGCCAGCGCGGCTATCGGGCTACGTCGCTGAAAGACATCACGGCCGCCGCCCCGGCCACTGTCGGCTCCGTCTACCACTTCTTCCCCGGCGGCAAGGCCGAGCTCGTGCGGACGGCGATCGTCGAGATGAGCTTCGCCTACGAGCAGCTGTTCGAGCTCGTCGCCGGCGAGGCCAAGGACCCGGCCGATGCGTTCCCCCACTTCTTCGCCGCCGCCGCCGACGCGCTCGAGGACACGGGTTACCTCGACCTCTGCCCGATCGGGACGATCGTGGCCGAGGTCGCCGGGACCGACGAGGTCCTGCGGGCGACGACCGCCGACGCCTTCGACCGATGGACGGTGGCCGTCGCTGCAACCCTCGTGCGCGGCGGCATCGCGCCGGACGATGCACCGGCCCTGGCGTCCACGATCATCGCCACGCTGGAAGGCAGCTTCATCCTCGCCCGGGCGCGCCGTGATGCGGAGCCGGTGCGTGCCGCCGGTCGTCACGTGCGAGCGCTCCTCGAATCGTTCGTGGCCGGGCGCGGCCCACGTTCTGTGGCGCGATCGGGGTTGAAAACCAACCCGAATCTTCGTCAGAACGCGTAGCTCGATGGTCAGCTGGGGGCGAACAGGTCGACGGAGTTGCCGTCGGGGTCGTGGACGGTGGCGTAGCGCTGACCCCAGGGGGCGTCGAACGGGGCGAGGTGGACCGGCGTGCCGGCGGCCTGGAGCTCGGCGACGACCCGGTCGACGTCTGCGGGGCTGTCGCACTGGAAGGCCAGGCCGATGCGATGCCCGCCGGCGCCGGGAGGCGACCACGACGAGTCGAACGACCTGATCACGTCCTCGGTGTCGAGCAGCAGTCGAAGACCACCCGGCAGGGCGAGCTCGACGTGCCCGGAGGCGTCGGCCGGCGCGTCGAGACCCAGGCGGCGGTAGAAGTCGAGGGCGCGCGAGAGGTCGGACACGACGATGCCGATGGCGCTGAAGCGAGGTGACATGCCGGGCAACCTACGGGTGGTCGCGCCCGCCGTCTTGCACGTATCGGACGTCGCACCGGCCAGGCTGGAGCCGATGTACGCCGAGCGTCCGTCGGCGCTGCCGTCGACGGTCGTCTGGCGGGCCGCCAGGAGAACCACGCCACGCGTCGTCCCCGACGGCTGCACCGACCTGATCTGGACCGGTGAGGGGCTGCTCGTGGCCGGACCCGACACTCGGGCGCACGTCGGGCCCGTCGTCGGATCCGTGCTGACGGCGTTGCGGTTCGGCCCCGGAGTTGGACCGGCCGTGTTCGGCATGGGTGTCGACGAGCTCCGCGACCAGCGCATCGACTTCGCCGACCTCGGGGCCGACGGAGATGCCCGGCGGTGCATCGACCGCCTGCTTGCCACCCGCTCTCCGGTCGCCGCCCTGGAGGCGATCGTCGCCGAACGGATGGGCCAGCCGTCACCGATGATGCTCGGCGTGGCGGCGATGCTCGAGGAGGGCCGATCGGTGCAGGCCGCCGCGGAGGAGGCCGGGCTGAGCGCACGGCAGTTGCAACGGCGATCGGTTGAGGCGTTCGGCTACGGACCGAAGCTGCTGGGGCGCATCCTGCGCTTCCAGCGGGCCCTGCGGCTCGCGCGAGGCCGCGTGCCGTTCGCCGCTGTCGCCGCCCACGCCGGCTACAGCGACCAGGCCCACCTCGCGCGCGACGTCAAGGACCTCGCCGGCGTCACCCTCGGCGAACTCGTCCACGGTTGAGGTCGTCATGGTCAGGTCCCTGGTTGGACGTCC
>JBPCJL010000272.1:0-11812 GCA_051005355.1 Ilumatobacteraceae bacterium | reverse complement strand
TGCCACCTCACTCGCCTCGTCGACCAGCTCCCAGCTCTCGTGGTCCTGCCAGGCACGACCCATGCCGGGGCGCTGCGAACCCTGCCCCGGGAAGGTGAAGGCGAGCATCGGATCGAGCGTAGACGTGATGTTGCGGGCTCGTCGTCCGCTGCGCTTTCTCCTCGCGCCTTGTGCTCCTCGTCGCTGGCGCTTCCCTCGTCACGCGGAGCGGGCTGCTGCGCGGCAACGGTACGCTCGCAACTCTGCCCCGGTAGCCCAATTGGCAGAGGCAACGGCCTCAAAATCCGTACGGTGCGGGTTCGAGTCCCGCCCGGGGCACCGCTCAGGCGCTCTGCTGGCGACGCGACCTGGCTCCCGCGTCCACTGGCGACGCGACCTGGCTCCCGCGTCCACTGGCGACGCGACCTCGCTCCTCTCGGGGCACGGTTGCTGAAGAGGCTCTTGAAGGGGGGTGGGCGCCGGTTGTTTCGCCGTGCTGCGCCCTTCGCGTGCTCGTGAGGTGAGAGGTGAGGGCACATATGCCCCTCACCTCGCACCTCTGTCCCTCTGGGCCGGTGGAGGTGAGAGATGAGCGGTCATGCAACGCTCATGTCCCATCGCGCTGGCCCGGTGCCGAGCGCGATGAGCAATGTGCGCTCATCCGCCGCACACTGCTCACCGCGCCGGGGTGGACCCGTCCGCTGGCCCGCCCACCACCCCTTTCAAGAGCCTCTTCGACCACCCTGGGCCAAGCGGCGGGTGAGCCCGTCACGCCCTGTTTGCGTCACCGCAACCACCACCGGCGTCGAGTTCGGTGACGCAAACCGGCCCGGTCTCGTGCGCCACTACGGTGGCGGCAGTGCTCGCCTTCACGTTCCCGGCCCAGGGGTCGCAGCGGCCCGGGATGGGCCGGCCGTGGATCGACCACGAGAGCTGGGAGTTGGTCGACGAGGCCAGCGAGCTCGCCGAGCGCGACGTCGGCGTCCTGCTCCTCGACGCCGACGCCGAGACCCTCCGCGACACCCGCAACGCCCAGCTCACCACGTTCGTGTCGAGCCTGATGGTCCTCGACGCCGTCGAGCGCCTCGGCCTCGAACCGAGCTACTGCGCCGGCCACAGCCTCGGCGAGTACACCGCCCTCACCGCCACCGGCGCCCTCGGCTTCGACGACGGCGTGCGCCTGGTCGCCGCCCGCGCCGACGCCATGCACGACGCCGGCCTCGCCCAGCTCGGCACCATGGCGGCGGTCCTCGGCCTCGACGACGAGCAGGTCGACGTGGCGTGCCGCCGCGCCGACGAGGACGTCTGGGTGGCCAACTACAACGCGCCCGGCCAAGTCGTCATCGCCGGCTCGCCGGCCGGCGTCGACGTCGCCTCCGACCACGCCCGCGAGCTCGGGGCCAAGCGGGTGATGCCGCTGCCGGTGGCCGGTGCCTTCCACACCCCGTACATGACGCCGGCTCGCAGCCGCCTGCGCACCGCCATCGCCGAGGCCGATCCGCGCGACACCGAGGTTCCCGTCATCTCCAACGTCGACGCCCTGCCCCACCACGAGGGCAAGGAGTGGGCCAGCCTCCTGTCGGCGCAGCTCTCGTCCCCCGTTCGCTGGAAGCACTGCCTGCTCGAGCTGGAGGACCTCGGGGTGACCGACTACGCCGAGCTCGGGCCCGGCGGGGTGCTGACCGGCATGGCCAAGCGCACGACCGTTGGCCGCACGATCTCCGTCGCCACCCCCGAGGATCTCGACAAGCTCCTCGAGTGGGTCGGCGTCGACGCCCCCGCCGGGCCCGTCCGGTTGGAGGGCGAGCACCTGTTCGCGGTGGAGCGCATCGTCGTCAGCCCGGCGGCCGGCGTCTTCCGCCGGGCCGCCGAGGTCCGTGACGGCACCTCGATCGACGTCGGCACCGTCCTCGGCCACGTCGGCGAGTACGAGGTCCGCTCCCCGTTCGCCGGGATCCTGCAGAGTTACATCGCCGTCGAAACCGAGCGCCTGACCGCTCGCCAACCCGTTGCCTGGCTGCGCACGAGCTAGAGGAAGTCCGTCATGCCGAAGATCCACCCCGGCGCGCGAGGCGCCGTGATCACCGGCTGGGGCGCCGCCCTGCCGCCGAAGACGTTGACCAACGACGACCTGCAGGAGATGGGCCTCGACACGAGTGACGAGTGGATACGCGAGCGCACGGGCATTCGCGAGCGCCGTGTCGGCGGCACTACGGCCGGGCTGTCGGCCGAGGCCGGTCGGCTGGCCCTCGGGATGTCCGGGCTTGACCCGCGTGACATCGACGCCATCGTGCTGGCGACCACGACGCCGGACCGGACCGTCCCGGCGACGTCGGCGACGGTGGCCGCCGAGCTCGGGCTGCGCTGCGGCGCCTTCGATGTCAACGCCGCCTGCTCGGGCTTCACGTATGCCTTGGTCGTCGCCCACGGGCTGATCGCGGTCGGCGCCGAGCGGCTGCTCATCATCGGCACCGACACGCTGGCCCGGATCACCGACTGGGGCGACCGCAACACGGCCATCCTGTTCGCCGACGGCTCGGGCGCCGCAGTGCTCGAAGCCGTGGACGGGCCGGGACAGCTGCTCGGCTGGGACCTCGACGCCGACGGCACGGCCGAGCGGTTCCTTTACGCCGAGGTCGGCGGCTACATCCACATGGACGGCAAGGAGGTTTTCCGGCGGGCCGTGCGGATCATGGTCGACTCGGCCCAGAAGTCGCTGGACCACGCCGGGGTGTCGATCGACGACATCGCCCTCGTGGTGCCGCACCAGGCCAACACGCGCATCATCCAGGCGGCCTGCGATCGTCTCGGCGTCGGCATCGACAAGGCCGCCATCGTCCTCGACCGCACCGGCAACACGTCGTCGGCGTCGGTCCCCCTCGCCCTCGCCGACGCGCTGGATCACGACCGCGTCAAACCGGGCGATCTCGTCCTGCTGGTCGGCTTCGGCGCCGGCATGACGGCGGCTAGCGCCGTCATCCGCTGGGGCGGTTGATGGGGACGAGCGACCGTCACGGCGTTCCCCGGCCACGCAGGCCGCTTCGACCGCTCCCTCGCTGGCGCTCGGTCGCTCGCACGGGAGGACGGGTGCATCGGTGACGGATCGCGTGGTGCTCGTCACGGGTGGGGGGCGCGGCATCGGCCTGGCCATCGCCCGTCGCTTCGCCGCCGCCGGCGACCGCGTCGCCGTCACCTATCGCTCGTCGGACCCGCCCGATGGGCTCGTGAGCGTGAAGTGCGACGTGACGTCGACGGCCGACGTCGACGCCGCCTTCGAGGCCGTGCAGGCCGAGCTCGGGGGACCCGTCGAGGTGCTCGTGTCCAACGCCGGCGTGACCAAAGACGGCTTGCTGCTGCGGATGAGCGAGGACGACTTCACGGCGGTCGTCGACGCCAACCTGACGGCCGCCTACCGGGTGTGCAAACGGGCCGCACGAGACATGCTGCGAGCCCGGCGGGGGCGGATCGTGCTCATGTCGTCGGTCGTCGGGATGCTCGGCTCGGCCGGGCAGGCCAACTACGCGGCGTCGAAGGCCGGCCTGGTCGGCTTCGCTCGGTCGCTCGCTCGAGAGCTCGGTTCCCGTGGCATCACCGTCAACGTGGTCGCGCCCGGGCCGGTCGACACGGAGATGACGGCCGTGCTGGGCGAGGCGCGCATCGCCCAGCTGGTTGCGGCGGTTCCGCTCGGCCGCATGGCCAGCCCGGACGAGATCGCCGGCGTCGTCCAGTTCCTCGCCGGCCCGGACGCCGCCTACATCACCGGCGCCGTCGTGCCGGTCGACGGCGGCCTCGGCATGGGCCACTGATCACGATGGCTCGCTTCGCTCGCTGGGCTCGCGAAGCCGGGCAAGGCCGGCCTTGGTCAGTTCGGTTCTGCGGTCGGGGGCCGAGAGCGTCAGTCCCCCAAGGGATCGCCGCGATCGTGTGCCATGCTTCCAGCCGCGTGTCCGCTCGCGACCTAGAAGGAGGCCACCCGTGGACCAGGAGCTGTTCGGTCGGTTCAAGAAGTGCGCCGTCGAGGTGCTGTCGGTGTCAGAGGACCAGGTGGTGCCCGACGCCCGCTTCGGCGACGATCTCGACGCCGACAGCCTCGACCTCGTCGAGCTGGTGATGGCGCTGGAGGAGGAGTTCGACGTCTCCGTGCCGGAGGAGGAACTCGAGGGCATCGAGACCGTCGGCCAGGCGTACGACCTGGTCGCCGGCAAGCTCTAGACGGCGGCGCCGATGCAACCGCGTGGCCGCCGCGTAGCGGTGACCGGGCTCGGTGTGGTGGCCCCGTGCGGGATCGGGGTCAAGGGGTACTGGGAGGGGCTGCTCGGGCCGGGCGTCACGAACGGGCGGTCGACGGAGATCGCCGACTGGGACCCGATGCCCTGGTACTCGTCGCCGAAGGAGGCCCGCCGGGCCGATCGGGTCGAGCAGTTCGCGATCGCGGCGGCGACGGAAGCCTTAGAGCAGGCCGGTGACCTCGGCGCCGATCCCGGGCGGGTTGGGACGATCTTCGCCACCGGCGTCGGGGGTCTGCACACGCTTGAGGAGCAGGTCATCGTGCGGGTCGAGCGCGGCGAGCGGCGGGTCTCGCCGTTCTTGGTGCCGATGATGATGGCCAATGCCGCCGGTGCGGCGATCTCGATGCGCTGGGGACTGCAGGGCCCGAACGAGACGATCTGCACGGCGTGCGCCGCCGGGACCCACGCCATCGGCAACGCGGCTCGGCTGATCGCCATCGGGCGCTGCGACGCCGTCGTCACGGGCGGCAGCGAGGCGGCGGCGACGTCCACGTCCCTGGCCGGCTTCGCCAACATGACGGCGCTCACCTCGACCGGGGTCAGTCGACCGTTCGACGTCGACCGCGACGGGTTCGTGATGGGCGAGGGCGCCGCGGTCCTCGTGCTCGAAGAGTGGGAGCGGGCCGTCGCGCGCGGCGCCAGGATCCTCGGCGAGGTGGTCGGGGCGGCCAGCAACGCCGATGCCCATCACATCACCGCGCCGTCCCCCGGCGGCACCGGTGCCTTCGCCTGCATGCGCCTGGCGCTGGAGGACGCCGCCCTGAACCCGAGCGACATCACGCAGATCAACGCCCACGGGACGTCGACGCCGCTCAACGACGCCGCCGAGGCCGAGGCGGTCAAGGCGGTGTTCGGCGAGCCGGGCCCACCGGTCACGTCGATCAAGGGCGTCACCGGCCGCGCCCTCGGCGCGGCCGGCGCGTTGGAGGCGGCCGCCGTGCTGCTGTCGTTCGAGCACCGGGCCATCCCGCCGACGGCGAACACCAAGGTGGTCGACCTCGGCGTCGACGTCGTCCTCGACGAGGCCCGGCCGTGGGAGCCCGGCCCCACCATCTCCAACAACTTCGGGTTCGGCGGCCACAACGGCTCGGTGGTGCTCACCCCGCCGTAAGGGCATCGGAGGGTTACCGCGCGCCAGAGGGTTTGCGGAACGTGGCCCGGTACGGAAACCCTCCGATGCGTCAGACCACGACGAAGAGCAGGTCGCAGCTGCAGGCGACGTCGCCGTCGGCACCGCCGAGCAACGCCCGGCCCGAGCCCTTGCCGGCCCGGGCCGAAATGCGGCCCAGCGTCACCTCCAGTGTGAGCTCGTCGCCGGGGACGACCTGGCGGCGGAAGCGGGCCGAGTCGAGACCGCCGAACAGGGGCAGCTTGCCGGCGAAGCGGTCGTCGGTCAGCACGGCGATGGCGCCGACCTGGGCGATGGCCTCGCACATCAGCACGCCGGGCAACGTCGGCCGGCCCGGGAAGTGGCCGGGGAAGAACCACTCGTCGCCCGTGAGCCGCCACGTGCCCGTCGCCGAGACCCCGGGCTCGAACGCCAGCAGGCGGTCGACGAACAGGAACGGCGGCCGGTGCGGCAGGACCTCGGCCGGCGCCGGCAATATCCGGTTGATCACGCGATGACGGCGGCGAGGAAGCGCTTCGGCGTGTCGGCCGGGCTGATCTTGTACCAGGCCTCCTCGACCGTGCCGTCGGCGCCGATCAGGAACGCCGAGCGCTCGATGCCGAGGTACTTCCGCCCGTACATCGACTTCTCCTTCCACACGTCGAACGCTTCGGCGGTCGTGTGCTCCGGATCGGACAGCAGCGGGAACCCGAGCGCGTACTTCTCGGCGAACTTGAGCTGCTTGGCCGGCTTGTCCGGGCTGATCCCGAGCACGGCCGTGTCACCGATGGCCCCGAGGACCTCGTTCAGCCCGCACGTCTGCGTCGTGCACCCCGGCGTATCGGCCTTCGGGTAGAAGTAGACGAGCACCCGCCGGCCCCGCAGCGACGAGAGCGTCACCTGCTCGCCGTGCTGGTCGGTCAGGTCGAAGTCCGGAGCGTCGTCACCGGGCTGGAGCATGTGGCGATGCTAGGACCGCTGCGCAGCGGCCGTCATGGTGCGGGACAGGATGCCCAGCGTCGCGCGCAGCGCGCTCTCCGACAGCACCGGGAAGATGCCCGCCTCCCGCCACGTCGGGTCGATGGCCGACCAGTCGTAGTACGAGGTGACGAGCGTTGTGTCCTCGGCCGGCTCGAGCCGGTAGCCGTACACGTGGCCGAGCGGCGGCTTGATCATGCCCTCGATCGTCCACGCGATCTCCCGATCCGGCTCGAAGGTCTTGATGTGGACGGTGACGTCGTACTCGCCGAGCGGGTAGTCGTTGAGCGCCTCCCGATCCATGTGCACGACGAAGCTGTCGCCGACCGCGGTGACGGGCGGGCCGGTCGCCCCCATCAACATCCCGGAGCTGTCAATGGCCACGTGGCCCTGCGGGTCACTGAGCACCCGGAAGATGTCGGCCGGCTCGGCCTTGATCGTGCGCTGGACCTCGAACCGCTCGTTGGCGTCATCCGTCATCACAGCAGCTTGGCCGAATCGACGCCGCCGCGGTGTCGTCCGCCGACTTGACTCCCACGCATGGATGACGGGCTCCCGCAGCTGCTGGCATGGTGACGGCGGTCGGCAGTGTCGTGGTCGGCGGCGTCTTCTTCGCGTTCTCGACGTTCGTCATGAAGGGGCTGGCCGGACTGCCGGCACCAACCGGCATCGCCGCCATGCAGGCGATCAACCTGGCCGCACCTGCGCCGCGCCGGCGTCGATGCCGACGATCCAACGGCCGCGGCCGAGTGGACGCGCTACCACCGTGAGTGGACGGCCGGGAACCACGTTCGCACGGTCAGCGGGATCGGAGCCGCTGCGGCCCTGACGATCTCGCTCGTCAGCTGAGCGTCACTCCGGACGACGACGCACGAGTCCGGTTCCCCACACCGCAGGTCGGGCGTGGGCGTGGTAGTGGCCTGGGATCGTGCGCAAGTTGTCGTCGATGCGAACCTCGCCCTCGAAGTGGCGCGCGACGATCCTCCGCAACTTGGCCACGAGCTCGGCTTTGACCTCAGGAGGAGGGTGCGGATCGTGGACGCGCCACACGACCATCGGGACCGAGCACGACTCGCACTCGGCGATCCAGCACTGCTCGTCCTCGTGGTACCGCTCCGTGAACCGAGCGGCCGCACACAGCTCACACTCGGCCCTCACGGCGGGTCATTCACGTCATCGATCGCCGCCCGCACCTCGGTCACGTAGGCGCCGACGGCATCGGGGCCGGACTCCATCAGCCGCCGCACGACCGACGCGCCTTG
The DNA here is from genome assembly GCA_051005355.1 of Ilumatobacteraceae bacterium. Lineage (GTDB taxonomy): Bacteria > Actinomycetota > Acidimicrobiia > Acidimicrobiales > Ilumatobacteraceae > JALZMG01. Next base: position 4,196 of record JBPCJL010000272.1, on the reverse strand, counting down.
GACGACGCCGTCGGCGACGCGGCACACCTCGCGCGCCTGTTCGGCGTTGGAGACGCCGACGCCGACGAGCACCGGGCAGTCCGTGATCGCCTTGAGCCGGGCGGCCAACGCCGTCGCCGAGGCGGCGAGTGTCGCCCGCTCCCCCGTCACGCCGAGCAGGCCGACCGCATAGACGAAGCCACGCGACCTGGCGGCCACGCGCGGCAGGCGATCGTCCGGCGCCGTCGGGGCGGCCAACATGACGGTCTCCACACCGGCATGGTCGGCGGCATCGCACCAGGGCCCGGACTCCTCGAGCGGCAGGTCGGGAAGGATGCAGGCGTCGATGCCGGCGGCGACGAGCCGTCCGGCGAAGCGGCGGTGGCCGTCGTGGTGGACGAGGTTGTAGTAGGTCATCACGGCCAGCGGGATGCCGACCTCCAGCCCGGCGGCGGCGTCCAGGATCGCCGGCGGGGTCGCGCCGGCCTCGAGCGCGGCCTGCGACGCCTGCTGGATCACCGGTCCGTCGATGATCGGGTCGGAGAACGGGATGCCGAGCTCGACGCCGTCGGCGCCGGCGGCCGCCGCCGCCCACACGGCGTCCTCCCAGCCCGGATACCCGCCGGTGATGTACGGCACGAGCAGCTTGCGGCCGGCCGCCCGGGCGGCGCGGAACTGCGCCTCCATCAGCCGCCGTCGGCGAGCAGGTCCATGGCCTGGGCCACGTCCTTGTCACCGCGGCCCGACAGGCACAGGAGGACGGTGGCGCCCTGGATCGACGGCGCCTCGCGCACCAGCCACGCCAGGGCGTGCGCCGGTTCGAAGGCGCTGAGGATGCCCTCCGTGCGGGCCAGCAGCGCGAAGGCGTCGAGCACCTCGGCGTCGGTGACTGGCGGGTACTCGGCGCGCCGGATGGAGGCAAGGTAGGCGTGCTCGGGTCCGACTCCCGGGTAGTCGAGCCCGGCCGAGATGGAATGCGCCTCCTCGACCTGGCCGTGCTCGTCCTGCATCAGGTAGCTGCGCATCCCGTGCACGACCCCGGGCACGCCGCGACCGACGGCCGCACCACCGGCCGGTTCGGCCCCGACGAGGCGCGCCGGCGTGTCGACGAAGCCGGCGAAGAGTCCCGCCGCGTTGGAGCCACCGCCGACGCAGGCGACCACCACGTCGGGATCGCCACCGGTCAGCGCCCGGCACTGCTGCCGCGCCTCGTCGCCGACCACCCGCTGCAGCTCGCGCACCATCCAGGGGTAAGGGTGCGGGCCCATCACCGAGCCGAGGCAATAATGGGTGTCGGCGACCGTCGCCACCCAGTCCCGCATGGCCTCGTTGACGGCGTCCTTGAGGGTGCGGCTGCCGCTGTCGACGGCCTCCACGTCGGCACCGAGCAGGCGCATGCGGAAGACGTTCAAGGCCTGACGCTCGACGTCGACGGCACCCATGTACACCTTGCACCGCAGGCCGAACAGGGCGGCCGCAGTGGCCGTGGCCACGCCGTGCTGGCCGGCTCCCGTCTCGGCGACCAGGCGGGTCTTGCCCATGCGCACGGCCAGCAGCGCCTGGCCGAGGACGTTGTTGATCTTGTGCGAGCCGGTGTGGTTGAGATCCTCCCGCTTGAGCAGCAGGCGCACACCGAGCTGACGGCCGAGGTTGTGGCACTCGGTCAGGATCGACGGGCGACCGGCGTAGTCGCGCAGTAGCGCGTCCAGCTCGTTGCGGAACGACGGGTCGGCCCAGGCGTCCCGGAACGCCGCCTCCAGCTCCTGGCACGCCGGCACGAGCGTCTCGGGCACGAACCGCCCGCCGAACTCCCCGAACCGTCCTGTCTCGGACGGCTCCCCCATCAGCGTTTGTTCCACGGCGACGTTCACTCGTCGCTCCAGTCGTAGGGCAGCTCGTCGTCGCCGATGTAGGGCACCGGCGCGGCGGCCTGGGCGCGTTCGATGAACCGCTTGACCGCCATCGGGTCCTTGCGGCCGGGTGAGCGCTCGACTCCCGTGCAGACGTCGACGCCCCACGGCTCGACGGCCCGCACGCCGTCGGCCACGTTGTCGGGCGTCAAGCCGCCGGAGAGGATCAGCCGCACGCCCTCCGGCACCTCGGCGGCCAGACCCCAGTCGAAGACCTGCCCCGAACCGGGGTTGGGGGCGTCCAGGAGGATGAGATCGGTGGCCAGTTCGCCGGCCTCGGCCAGCTGCGGCGAGCCGGCGGCGTAGACCTTGATCACCCAGCGCACCGCGTCGGCCACCTCGGCCACGGCGCCAGGCCCCTCGGAGCCGTGCAGCTGCGCCGCTTTGACCCCGGCCCGGCCGACCAGCTCGATGACCCGCTGCGGATGGTCGTCGCGGAACACGCCGACGGTCAGGATCTCGGGCGGCAACCGGCGGGTGATGTCGTAGACCTGCTGCGGGGCGACCTGGCGGGGCGACGGGGCGAAGATGAAGCCGACGGCGTCAGCGCCCATGGCGACGGAGAGCAGCGCATCGTCCTCGTTGGTGACGCCGCAGATCTTGACGAACATGCGTCCGTCAAGTTACCCGGGGCGCCGATCAGGAGCCGGCGACCATCCACGGGTGCTCGCGCACGAAGGTCGTCAGAACGTCCCGGCGGGAGACGGGGCCGTGCGTGCGGTTGACGTCCGGGTGGGCGGCACGGAACCCCTCGACCTCGGCGGCGGTGCACGGTGCCGCTGGCGGCGTGATCCCGAACAGCTCGACGGCGTTGGCGCCCAGGATGCGTCGCTTCACGTCGGGCGTCAGCGCGGGGTAGCCGAACTCTTCCTGGAACGCGGCGGTGATCTCGAACGCCCGGAAGGCGGCGATCTGGTCTTGCGGAGACCCGTACCAGATCGAGTCGGTCCCCCACAGGATGCGCTCCGGTCCGAAGGCGACGAGCAGCTTGCCGAGGACGTGGGCGGCCTCGTCAGGGTTGCCCATCACGATCCGCCATGTCGAGCCGAGCTCGGCGTAGACGTTGCCGCCCGGGCCGATGCCGGCCTCGGTGACGCTGCGCACGAGGCGGTCGACACCCTGGCCATCGGGCGAGTATCGCTGCTCGGTCGTGCCGCCCTCGTAGCCCGAGTGGTAGACGAGGAAGGACACGTCCGGGTTACCGGCGGCGGCCGGACCGACGTCGACCGGGGAGGCGTACGGGTTGCCGCCGGACAGCCCCTTGTGCACGGCGATCACCGGCACGCCGGTGTCACGGGCGGCGGCGATGAACGCCCTGCCGATCTGCGGTGCGTCGGCGTCGTGGTCGTCGAGGTACCAGCCGGTCGGGGCGTGCGTGTACGCCTTCCAGGCGCTGAGGTCGTGGGCCGCGGCGACCTCAGCCATCGACGCGAGCGCCGCATCGAGCGGTCCGACGTCGGGCACGGCGTGGCCCTGGATCAACACCCGGCCGTCGCCGCACAGCGCGGCGGCCAGCGCCTTGCCCCGCTCCATGGCGTCGATCGACAGCGGGTCGGCGGCGCCGACGACGGGGATGGCCGAGATGACGGCGACGGCCGTGTCGCTGCCGCCCAGCACCAGGTCACGCCAGTACTCGGGCGCGAAACAGTTCACGGCTGGGTCGGGATCGCAGTCGGCTTGGGGGAAGCCGACGCCGAACTCGCCGCCCTCCAGGAAGTGCGTCTGCACGTCGACGACGACATCGACGTCGGTAGCCGCCGGCTCGATCGTCGTCGTCGCCGGCTCGGTGGTCGAGGTCGATGGTGCCGCCGTCGATGACGGCCCGTGGACGGTGGTCGTCGCCTCCTCGGGATCGGTCGCCGCCGAGTCGGCAACGCTGAACCGGCCTCCGGGCTGGGTGCCCTGCGAGCGCGACTGCTCGTCGCTGCACGCCTGCAACGCCACGAGCCCGGACGCCATCCCGGCCGACGACAGCAGGAAGCGGCGTCGCGACCACCCGTGCCGGCGGGCGTGGTGGTCGGCGGCGGCGCGGGCTCGCCGCATCGCTTCGGCCCGCAGGTCATCGAGCGGCGGCGGCACGAACTCACCGTTCGAGCACGGCCACAACTTCAGCGGCAGCCCCGGATCCGGTTCGTCCCGGTCACCCATTGGTGCACCACTTACGCATGCGACGGGTTCGAGGCTTTGCCGACAATCGGGCACCAATGAGCGAGCGAGGCCTCCAGCGAGCGGACCATCGCCAGGGTCCGTCGGTCCTGGCCGCAGTTCTGCTGCGTTCCTGATCGTCGTCACCGGCACCCCCGAGGC